>JAJDGD010000060.1 GCA_030265505.1 Ruminococcaceae bacterium OttesenSCG-928-O06
GCGGCCCTCGAAGTTGCGGTTGAAGGTGCGCAGGGAAACGCCACCCGAGGGCGGGCTTTGCCCCATGCCGATGCACGGGCCGCAGGCGCATTCCAACAGGCGGGCGCCGCTGGCCAAAATGTCGGCCAAGGCGCCGTTTTGGCTAAGGGCCTGCAGCACCTGGCGGCTGCCCGGGCTGATGGTGAGGCTGATGTTTGGCGCCACGGTGTTTCCTTTTAATATAGCGGCCACGGCCATCAAATCTGCCAGGGAGGAGTTGGTGCAGCTGCCGATGCATACTTGGTCTACATGGGTGCCGAAAAGGCTGCTTACGGGCACCACGGCGTCGGGGCTGTGGGGGCAGGCGGCCAGTGGCTCTAGGGCACTAAGGTCGATGGTGTATTCTTCGTCGTACACGGCGTCATCGTCGGCGCACAGGGGGATATAGTCCTGCTCTCTGCCCTGGGCGGCCAAAAAGGCGCGGGTGTTTTCGTCGCTGGGGAACAGGGACGAGGTAGCCCCAAGCTCTGCCCCCATGTTGGTGATGGTGGCGCGCTGGGGTACGGTGAGGGCGGCAGCACCTGCGCCTGCGTATTCGATGATTTTGCCCACGCCGCCCTTCACGGTAAGTAAGCGCAGCACTTCCAAAATAATGTCCTTGGCGCCCACAAACGGGGGCAAAGCGCCCGTAAGCGTGATGCGCACGGCCTTGGGGTAGGGGATATAATACGCGCCGCCGCCCATGGCCACGGCCACGTCCAGCCCGCCGCTGCCTATGGCAAGGCTGCCCATGCCCCCGGCGGTGGGGGTGTGGGAATCGCTGCCAATGAGGGTTTTGCCGGGGGCGGCAAAGCGTTCCAGGTGTACCTGGTGGCAAATGCCGCAGCCGGGCCGGGCATAAAGTACACCAGATTTTTTGGCGATGGTGCGGATGAAAGCGTGATCGTCGGCGTTCATAAAGCCGTTTTGCAGGGTGTTGTGGTCTATGTAGGCAACGCTTACTTCCGTTTTCACCCGGGGGATGCCCATAGCCTCAAACTCCAGGTATGCCATGGTGCCGGTGGCGTCCTGGGTAAGGGTTTGGTCTATGCGCAGGCCCACCTCGGTGCCGGGGGCCATTTCGCCGTCCACCAAGTGTGCCCGAATGATTTTTTGTGCCATGGTATAGCCCATCAAAACACTCCCTTACCAGTTCACTGTAATCTACCATACTATACTGTATTGGCGGGGCGGTTGTCAAACAATTAACCGCTTGGCGGCCGGGCAAATGCAATGTGGTTTACACCTTCCCATGCTACGCAAAATGTGGTATAATGACTGGAAATGTTTTGTGGCAAATGCTATATTTTGTGTGAGGCGGAGGAACCCTTATGACGGTTTTGGACGGCCTGTTGCAGGGCATAATACAGGGCCTTACGGAATTTTTACCGGTAAGCAGCAGCGGCCACCTTTCGCTGTATCAATACTTCACCGGGAATGCGGGCGAGGGCTCGCTGTTCTTCAGCCTGATGCTGCACCTGGGTACCCTGGCCGCCGTGATTGCCGCCTATTACCAGGACCTTTGGAAGATGCTGGTGGAAGTGGGCCGCATCTTTACAGAACTGGTGCGCGGCCGTTTCACCCTCAAGACGGACAACCCCAGCCGCAAGCTGCTGTTCATGCTGTTTTTTGCCTGCCTGCCCATGTTGTTTGTCATTCCAATAAACGGCCTTGTGGCGAAGATTTCTGGAGACAAGGATATTGTTGTGGAGGGCGTGTGCTTTTTGGTGACGGCGGGCCTTTTGTTTTTGGGTTGCAAGGCCCCGGCCGGCCGCGCCGGCGTTTTGAAGATGCGCCCCAAACACGCCGTTACCGTGGGCATTGCCCAGGCGGTGGCAGTGTTGCCGGGCATTTCGCGCTCGGGCGCCACCATTTCCACCCAGCTGGTGCTGGGGTTTGACCGCGCCTTTGCCGTGAAATTCAGCTTTCTGCTGGGCATCCCGGCCATTTTGGGGGGCGTTGTGTTCGAGATTGGAGATGCCGCCAAGGCCGGGCTGGACGTGCCGCTGCTGCCGCTGTTTGTGGGCATGCTGGCGGCGGCGTTGGTGGGCTATGTCAGCATCCGGCTTATCCGCTGGCTGGTGCTTAGCGATAAATTCATCATTTTTGCCTGGTATACCCTGGCGCTGGGGGTGCTGGTTATCATCCTGGGCGTCATCGGGCACATCACGGGCGGCGGCGCACCCGATGCTTCTGGGGCGAGCAGTATGATCAGTACCGTCTCGGGGGCTATATCCGGCGGCTGAGGCCGGGGTTCATATTAAAAAACGGAGGAACGCATATTCCCCATGGCACAAAGCAAACAAAAACCGAAGAATACGGCCAAGCGCCCGCCCGCCCCCAAAGGGGATATGGACCGCCGCTGGGCCATATTGCTGTTTGGGGTGGGGCTGTTTTTGGCCGCCCTGGCGGTTATTCCCGGCGAGAGCGGCTGGGCCTGGCTGCGCAGCAACCTGCTGTTTGGCACCTTTGGTATAAGCGCGTGGGTGCTGGGGGCCATGGTGGTGTGGTGGGCCGTGCTGGTTAGCATGGACAAGCCCGTGTTTCCCGCCATCATAAAAGGCGTGGTGCTGTTGTTTGTTTTTTCGGGTGCGGCGCTGGTGTTTGGCAAGGCAGACCTTACCGATTTGCGCTTTGGCGAGGTGTTGGCCGCCCTGATAGAGAACGGGCGCAGCGGCGCCTTTGGGGGCGGGCTTATCAGCCTGGTGTTTGGGGCCAGCCTGCTGCTGTTGGCCGGGCGCACCGCGGCGCGGGTGCTTTTGGTGTTGCTTCTGCTGGTGGCCGTGATGGTGGTGGCCGGCGTTACCCCGGGGGACATTTACCGCTTTTTTGCCCGCACAGGCGGCAAGCTGGGGGAAAAATGGGACGAACGCGCCGCGGCCCGTGCCGCGGCTGAAGAAGAATATGACGAAGCGTACGACGAAGTGTATGACGATGCGCCCTTTGCCCCGGCGGGGCAGCCGGTGAACGGCCGGCGCATGCCCCCCCGGGAAGAGGCGCCGCTGCCCGCTGCCCCGCCGCGCCGCATGGCGGTGGTGGATATCCCGCTGGAGGGCGGTGCCCAGGGCCCCCGCCGGGGGAGTGTGGATATAGACCTTGGCCCCGATGCACCCAAAAGTGCCACCACGCCCTACGCGGCGCAGCCGGTGGACATTGGCCCCGGGGGCACCTTTGGGCAGAAGGCGCTGGAGGATGAGTTTGGCCTGGGGGATTTTGAGCCCCTGGTGCCCTTTGGCGCCCCGGCCCGGGCCGCGGCTGCGGCGCGGCAGGAAGAAGTGGGCGAGGGTGTTTTGCTGTTTGGCGAGGACGACCCCTATGCCCGCCTGGGCGGGGCGGACACAAAGCTGCCGCCGGGCACCCATTTGGACGTGGAGTACATAGAGCCGGAGCCCGACCCGGCGTTTGACCTGTTTGGCCAAAACGCCCCCGGTGCGGCGATGCCCGCGCCCTTGCCGCAAGAGGGGCCGGGGCAGGAAGGGCCTTTTGCCGGGGTGGCCCCCGTGACGGCGGCGGGCCCGGGCACGCCGCTGCCTGCAAATGGAACAGCGGCAGCCGGGCCGGGCGGCCCGTTTGCAGAAAACGCACCCTTACAGGGCGGGGGGGATGTTCCCGGCCCCGGAAGTGCCGTCCAGCTGCCTGAAATGGCAGGCGCACAGCCAGCCGCGGGCGAGCCTGCCACCGCCCAAACGGGCGACAATGTGGAGGCCCTGATAGAAAAGGCCGCCCAGGTGAAGGACGGCACCGCCCCCGCGCAGGACACCCGCGCCAACCAGCCGGTGGTGCAGCCGTACCACTTCCCCCCGGCCAGCCTGTTTGCCGCCCAGCCGCCCGAGGCCACCAGCGGCGTGCGCGAGGAGATGCGCCGTACGGCGGATTTGCTGGTGGGTACCCTGGCCAGCTTTGGGGTGGAGACGCGCATTTTGGACGTGTCGCGCGGGCCGTCGGTGACGCGGTACGAGGTGCAGCCCCAAGCCGGGGTGAAGATAAGCCGCATTACCAACCTGGCCGACGACATTGCCCTGAACCTGGCCGCCGCGGGCGTGCGCATAGAGGCGCCCATTCCCGGCAAGCCCGCCGTGGGCATAGAGGTGCCCAACAAGGTGAAAACCACGGTGTCCATCCGCGGCATTTTGGAGAGTGCGGCCTTTGCCGACGCCCCCTCGCCCCTGGCCTTTGCCCTGGGCAAGGACATTGCGGGCGAGGTGGTGGTGGCAGACCTTACCCGCATGCCCCACCTGCTGATTGCCGGCAGCACCGGCAGCGGCAAAAGCGTGTGCATCAACTCCATCATCATGAGCTTTTTGTACAAAAGCGCGCCGGAAGATGTGCGCATGATACTGATAGACCCGAAAGTGGTGGAGCTGGCCGAGTACAATGGCATCCCGCACTTGCTGATACCGGTGGTGACCGAGGCGCGCCAGGCCGCCAAGGCCCTGGGCCACGCCGTGGCCATGATGGAGCGCCGCTATCATTTGTTTGCAGAGTACAACGTGCGGGACATCAGCAGTTACAACAAGTTGGCCGCCCGCCGCCTGGACATGGAAAAAATCCCACACATCGCCATTATTATAGATGAGCTGGCGGACCTGATGATGGCCGCAGGCAAGGATGTGGAGAACTTCATCTGCCGCATTGCACAAAAGGCCCGCGCCGCCGGCATGCACCTGATTGTAGCCACCCAGCGCCCCAGCGTGGACGTGATTACCGGGCTGATAAAGAGCAATATCCCTTCCCGCATTGCCTTTGCCGTAAGCAGCCAGGTGGACAGCCGCACCATTTTAGACGGTGCCGGTGCCGAAAAGCTGTTGGGCATGGGGGACATGCTGTTTATGCCGCTGGGGGCCAACAAGCCCGTGCGCGTGCAGGGTACCTATGTGAAGGACAAAGAGATCTCTGCCGTTTTGAAATATGTGAAGAGCAATTACTCCGCCCAGTATGACAGCGATGTGCTGGCCGAGATGGAAAAGGTGCAGCTTAGCGGCGCTGCCGGCCACAGCGAGGACTTTGAGAGCGCCGACGCCCTGCAGGACGAGGTGTTCCGCAGTGCGGTGGACATTGCATTGGACGCCGGGGAGATCTCCACCAGCGGGCTGCAGCGGCGGCTGCGGCTGGGCTATGCCCGGGCGGGCCGCATTGTAGACCAAATGGAGCAAATGGGCATTGTGAGCGAGCCAAATGGCTCGAAGCCGCGCCAGGTGCTGATAAACCGCCAGCAATGGCAGGAGATGGTGATGAACAGCAGCGACTAGCTGTTGTGTTTTGGCCGCGGCGTGCCGCCGCAACAAGGAGACTGTTATGAGCAAGGCCGAAGGGATCGTGTTGTATATCTGTATGGCCTGCGTGGCCTTAAGCGCCCTGGCATGGATGGGGCTTTCGGCAAGTGGCTGGTGGCGCCGGCGCGCCGGGCACGAAGAAAATGCGTGCTGCGAAGACGGATGCTGCTGAGGCATGGATGAAGAAATGAGCGAGTTTTTGCCCATAAACATGGAGGAGGCCCGTGCCCGTGGCTGGCACGAGGTGGACTTTGTGTTTGTGAGTGGCGACGCCTATGTGGACCACCCCAGCTTTGGTGCGGCGCTGCTAGCGCGGGTGCTGGAGGGCGCGGGCTACCGGGTGGGCATGCTGCCCCAGCCGGATATGACCGACCCCGCCGCCCTGCGGGTATTTGGCCGCCCGCGCCTGGCGGTTTTGATAAGCGGCGGTGTGGTGGACAGCATGGTGGCCCACTACACCGTGGCAAAACGCCGGCGCACCTTTGACGAATATACCCCCGGCGGCAAAACCGGCAAACGACCGGACCGCGCCGTGGAGGCCTATGCCAAAGCGGCCCGCGCCGCCTGGCCCGGCGTGCCCGTCATTGTTGGCGGGGTGGAGGCCAGCCTGCGCCGCTTTGCCCATTACGACTATTGGGACGACGCGGTGCGTCCCTCCATTTTGCAAAGCAGCGGGGCAGACATGATAAGCTACGGCATGGGGGAGCGCAGCCTTACGCAATTGGCACAGCGCCTTGCGGCGGGGCAGGCCATTGGGGACATCACCGATATCCCGGGCACGGCGTTTTTGGCGCAGCAAAACCAGCTGCCCGCAGGGTATGCAGAGTGCGCCGCCTACGCCAAAGCGAAAAGCGACAAGCGCGCCTATGCCAAGGCGTGCGCCTTGCAGATGGACAACCAGGACCATTTGACGGCAAAGCCCCTGGTGCAAAAGCAGGGTGAGAGGTACCTGGTGCAAAACCCACCGGCGCCGCCCCTTTCCCGTGAGGAGTTGGATGAAGTGTACGCCCTGCCCTTTACCCGCCGCTGGCACCCGGTGTATGACGACGCGGGCGGCGTGCCCGCTTTGGAAGAGGTGGCCTTTTCCATTGCGCACAACCGCGGGTGCTACGGCGGGTGCGCCTTTTGTGCCATTGCCCTGCACCAGGGCCGTCGGGTGACAAGCCGCAGCATAGAAAGCGTGGTGGCCGAGGCGCAGCGCCTTACAAGGCAGCCAGGCTTTAAGGGCTATATCCACGACGTGGGCGGCCCCACGGCGAACTTCCGCACGGCGGCCTGCACCTGGCAGGAGCAACACGGCGTGTGCGGCGGCGGGCGGCGCTGCCTTACCCCCAGCCCCTGCCCAAAACTTAAGATAGACCACAGCGAGTATTTGGCCCTGCTGCGCGCGGTGCGCGCAGTGCCGGGCGTGAAGAAGGTGTTTATTCGCAGCGGCATACGGTACGATTATTTGATACACGACAAGGACGAGGCGTTCTTTAAAGAGCTGGTGCAGCACCATGTAAGCGGCCAGCTGAAGGTGGCGCCGGAGCACTGCGCCCCCGCCGTGCTGCGCGCCATGGGCAAGCCCCCGGCCGAGACCTATGACCGCTTTGCCCGCCGCTTTGCCCAGCTGACGAAACAGGCGGGCAAAAAGCAGTACCTGGTGCCGTATTTGCTGTCCAGCCATCCGGGCAGCACGCTGAAGGATGCCGTAGCCCTGGCGCAGTGGCTGCACAAAAACAACCTGCGCCCCCAGCAGGTGCAAGATTTTTACCCCACCCCCGGCACAGTGGCCACCTGCATGTACCACACCGGGCTGGACCCTTACACCCTGAAGGAGATTTATGTGCCCCGCAGCCG
>JAJDGD010000061.1 GCA_030265505.1 Ruminococcaceae bacterium OttesenSCG-928-O06
TGTGAACCCCAACCGCGACGAAGTGCTGGGGGAAAAGTGCTACCGCAACCTTTCCGAGCTGCCCGAAGTGGTGGACTGTGTGCTGATTGCCACCCCGCGCGAGCTGGCCGTGCAGAACCTGGAGGAGGCCGGGCGCCTGGGCATTCCCGCGGCCATTGTGTTTGCCAGCGGCTTTGGGGAGGAATTCTCGCCCGAAGGGCAGCACTACGAGGCCGAAGTGGTGCGCATTGCCGGCCAGTACGGCATGGAGGTGATGGGCCCCAACTGCATCGGCTGCCTGAACAACGTAGACAAAGTGGCCCTGTGGGGCATGCTGGGGGCAGACTTCGACTTTGAGACCCGCAAGCCCGGCATTGCCCTGATAGCCCAAAGCGGGGGCGTGTGCACCTTCATCACCGCAAAACAGCAACTGGACATCTCCTTTTCCATCTCCAGCGGCAACGGCAGCGTCACCTCCATAGACGATTTCATCGACTATTGCGTGGACCACGACAGCGTGAATGTGGTGTCGGTGTACCTGGAGGGCGTGAAAAAGCCCGAAGTGTTCACGAATGCCCTGCGCAAGGCTGCCGCGAAGAAAAAGCCCGTGGTCATCCTGAAAGCCGGGCGCAGCGCGCTGGGCACCATTGCCGCCGCCTCGCACACGGCCAGCATGGCAGGGTCCGAGCGGGCGTTTGAAGCGGTGTTCAAGCGCTACGGCGTGGTGCTGGTAGACAGCTTTGAGGAGCTGGTGGCCACCACCCAGGCAATGAACGTGCTGGCGGGCAACTTCCCCAAGGGCAACGGCTTTGCCATGCTGAACGGCAGCGGTGGGGAAAACACCGTTGCGGCCGACCTTGCCGCAAAATACGACGTGAACCTGCCCCCGCTTACCGACGAAGTGAAAGAGAAGATCAATGCCTATTTGCCCAGCTTTGGCAACCCGATGAACCCGCTGGACTATACCTCCTCTGTGCAGGCGCCGCAACAAATTTGCGGGCTGATGGAGTGCATGGCCGAAGTGCCGGGCGTCAATGGCATCATCATGGGCAGCCAGGCGCTGGAGGAAACCAACGAGCGCATCGAGCAGCAGCAGAAGATGTTCGGGCACGACTCCTACGCCCAGCAGGTGGACCCGTTGCTGCTGTACCGCAAACTGCCCGGCAGCCTGCCTGTGTTCCTGCTGCCCGCCTACGAGGACCGCCGCAGCCTGAAACACCGGCGCATTGTGGAGGAAAACGGCGTTGCGCTGCTGGCTTGTTCCGAGATCGGCTGGAAGATTATGCAGAACATAGGCCGCAGGGCCGAGTATGATTTCTCCTGGCGCACGCCCGAGATGGCCGTGCCGGCGCGTAGCGCAAAGCCGCGCAAAGGTGCTGCATGCAGCGAGGCCGAGAGCAAGGCCCTGGTGGCACAGTACGGCATCCCGGTGCCGAAGCAGGCCAACGTTACAAGCGAAGCGGAGCTTAACACCGCCCTGGCTGGGCTCAGTTTCCCGCTGGTGATGAAAATCAACTCGCCGGACATTTTGCACAAAAGCGACATTGGCGGCGTGGTGCTGGACATCCGGGACGCACAGCAGGCTGGCAAGGCCATGCAAACCATTCTGCAAAACGCAAAAACCTACGCACCCGCGGCCAAGATAGACGGCGTGCTGGTGCAGGAGATGGCCCAAAGCGGGGTGGAAATTATTGTGGGCATTGCCAACGACGATGTGTTTGGCCCCATGCTGCTGGCGGGGCTGGGCGGCATTGCCACCGAGCTGTACAAGGACACGGCGCTTTCCCCCTGCCCGGTGAACCACGCCGAGGCCGTGGAGATGCTGAAGTCTCTTTCTGCCTGGCCGCTTTTGGAGGGATTTCGCGGCAGCGCTGCGTGCGATGTGGACGCCTTGGCCGAGGTGATGGTGCAGGTGTCCCGCATGGCGGCAGAGAAAAAGGACGAGTGGAAAGAGCTGGATTTGAACCCCGTCATCGTGTACGAAAAAGGCGCGGGTGTTCTGGCGGTGGACGCCGCCGTGGTGAAATACCAAGACGAATAACAAACAAATATTGTCCCCCCTTTCCGCACATATGCATCCATCCCCCAAAGTGGCAAAACTGCTTTGGGGGATTGGTGCAAAGAGTGCCACTGAAGGAAAAAGGAGCGCTGAGATGAAAAGTGCAGTGTTTTACGGCAACGAGCAAATCAAAATAGAGGAACGCCCAAACGCGAAAGTGGGCCCGCGCATGGCAAAGGCAAAAATTGCCTACTGCGCCATATGCGGCAGCGAGGCCAACCTGTTCTCTCACCCGCGCATGGGCCAGCCAAACAAACGGATTGCGGAACTGGGGCTGGAGAACCAGGGCCCGTTTGCCTGGGGGCACGAGTGTGCCGGCGTGATTGTAGAAGTGGGCAAGGAGGTGACGGCGCTGAAAGTGGGGGACAGGGTGGCCATCAACCCCATTGTAAGCTGCGGCAAGTGCCACTACTGCCGCAACGGCTTGGGCAATATCTGCGAAGCGGGGTATGCGTTAATCGGCTCCGCCCTGGACGGCGGGATGGCCGAAACCATTTGCCTGCCGCAGGAGAATTTTTATGTGATACCGGACGATATGACGCTGGAAGACGCCTCGCTGGTGCAGTGCGGCGCGGTTTCTTTCGGCTCGGTGATGGACAGCGGCATCAAAATGGGCGAAACGGCGCTGGTCATCGGCGTGGGCACCATTGGCCTGATGACCGTGCAGGCGCTTTTGGTTGCCGGTGCGCGCAGAATCATTGCGGCCGACATTGCCCCCCACAAGCTGCAGATGGCCAAAGACTTTGGCGCCACCCACACAATAGACGCCAAAGAAGATGTGTGCGCATTTGTGCGAGAGCTGACAGATGGCCGCGGGGTGGACTTTGTGTATGAATGCGCCGGTGCAGAGGCCTCTATGCTGAACGCCGTGATGTGCGTGCGCAAGAGGGGCACCATTATGGTGGAGAGCGTTTTCTACGACAAAGTGCCCGTGCCGGGCATCCCCTTTCTGCAACGGGAGGTAAATGTAACAACATCGGTGTCTCCATTTGCAGGCCGGTACGACTATATGGTAGAACTGGCCCACCAGGGCAAGATGGACGCAAAGAAGCTGCTTACAAAACGGGTGGACCTGGACCATACCCTGGACGGCTTCCACGCCTTGCGGGACGACAAATCCCAAATCAAGGTAATGATTGACGTAGACCCTTCCCTGGGGAAGTGACGCGGCAAAAACACCTACCACACAAAGCAAAGCCCCCGGCGTTGAAAGCCGGGGGTTTTGCTTTGTATGCATCTGCATGGGGCAGCACGGGAAGGCGCCGCCGCACAAAGGATGGTTTATAACCGGTGCTGCAGGCGCAAAATGCCGATGAGCGCCTTGTCGCGGTATTTCAGAATGCTTTCCACGTCGTTGCCAAGCTCTGGCGGGCGGTTTGCCATTTCTTCGTCCACGCCATCGGCCACCATCAGGTATTCCTTGGGGGCCTCGCTGCCAATGTATTTCTGTGCCAGGGCGCGCCAGCCGCCGTCTACACCCAGGCCGATGGTGAGTAGCTGCCCCGCCACAGGCAGGCGCATGCCGGGCCCGTACATGATGGCCTTGTCCACGTCCTCTGCCGAGGCGTAGCCCTCGGCCACCAGGCGGATGGCCGTTTGCAAAATCTCACTGTTGATGCCCTGCACAAGATAGCCGATCTCCTCTTTGCGGCAGATGGGCGCAATTTTATCCATGGCTTCGTAGGTCTCTTTGGCAAAGGCCACGGTCTCGGGGCTGGTTTGCTTGCCGGCCACAATCTCCACCACCGGCAGCAGGTACGAGGGGTTGAACGGGTGGCCCACCAAAATGCGGTCGGGGTGTAGTGCGCCTTCTTGCAGGTTTGTGGGCAGGATATTGGAGGCGGAGCTGGCGATGACAGGGGTGGCGCCCGCCGCCGTTTGTATCTGGCGGTAGGTGTCCTGCTTCAGCTCCAGCCGCTCGGGGATAGACTCCTGCACAAAAATGGCGTCGGTTACGGCTTCGGCCAAATCGTTGGTATAGCTGGCGCGCTTCAGGGCCTCATCGGCCTGGGCGCGGGTAAGCACCTCGTTTTCCACAAACACATCCAAAATCTCTTCCAGGCGCTTTTGGATGATGCTTATTTCACATGTGTCGAACAGGGCGGTGGGGTGCCCGGCTATCAGCGCGTTTGCGGCAAGCCCGGCGCCGATGACGCCGCAGCCCACAAATGCGATTTTCCCTTTCTCCATCACGAATATCCTCCATTTGTATCGTTTGTAAGCAAGTTGAAAACTGCAGAAAAAGAAACACATGGCTATGCTAAAAAACAGGATGTTTTTCGTCCGGCGCCGAACAAGCATCCAGCATTTCTTTTCTATACTACAACTATATCTTGGCGCTTCGCGCGAAGTCAATGCATTGTGCATAAGATGGACAAAAATTTGAAATTGTAAACTATTTTTAGGAATTTTCACGAGAAGAAGCGGCGTGTGCCAAAACAGGGCATTCCGCCGTGGCTTGCCGGCCTGCTATGCCCCGGGCTTGGCGTTATAAAAAACCTCCAAGAGGCAAAAAACACCAGGCCCAAATCACCCTGCACGGCGATTTTGGGCCTGGTGTAAGTGTTTTCAGGAAGCCTGTCCCCATTCGTCAATTTCCATAGCCAGGTCCTTCAGGGTCTCCAGTTGAGAGCGGATGACCCCCAGGTTTTCGTTGGCCAGTGCCAAGGCAAAGCGCAGAAACTGCGATGTGGTGGAAAGGTTTTTCCCCAGGGCAAGCTGCGTTTTCATAAGTTCTTGCCGCATCGCGTCCAACTCGGGCGACGCTTTGTTCTCCGGTGGTTGGGGGTTCATGGCCGCACCTCCTTAAAAGATGATGTTGCCGTCGTCGTACGCGGGTTCGTCCTCTTCGTTTTGCGGGCGTTTGCCCGAGCCCGAAGGCAGGCCGGCATAGCCACCTTTGCTTCCTTTCAGTTTGAACTCTGCGATAAGCTGCTGCAGCACCTGTGCCTGGCTGCTCATCTCCTGGCTGGCGGCGGCGCTCTGCTCGCTGGTGGCGCTGTTCTGCTGCACCACCTGGGCCACCTGGTCCACCGCCAGTGTCACCTGCGCCGTGGCCGCCTTGGCGCTCTCGCTCTGCTCGGCCACCGTCTGCAGGGACTCACTGGTCTCTGCAATGCCCTGCATAATCTGCGTTAGGCTCTCGGTGGTTTCTTGTGTATAGGTAAGGCCTGTCTCGGTTTTTTCAATGTTGGTGGAGATCAACGCCGCGGTCTCCTTGGCGGCGTCGGCACTTTTGCCGGCCAGGTTGCGCACTTCATCGGCCACTACGGCAAAGCCCTTGCCGTGTTCACCCGCGCGCGCGGCCTCCACCGCGGCGTTCAGCGCCAGAATGTTCGTCTGGAAGGCGATGTCGTCTATGACCTTGATCACGTCGCCAATGTTCTGGCTGGCCTCGTTTATCTCGTTCATGGCGCCACCCATCTGGCCCATCTTTTCATTGCCCACCTGGGCAATGTGGCTCATCTCGGTGCTTTGCTGTGCCGCGCGCATGGCCGTTGCGTTGCTGATGTTCATCTGCTCGTTGATCTCGTTCACAGAGGCGGAGATCTCCTCCACGGTGGAAGCTTGCTCCGTGCTGCCCTGGGCAAGACTTTGCGCGCCCATGGCAATCTCGTTTGCGGCGGTGGCCACCTGGCTGGAAATGCTGTTGATCTCACTGAACATGTCGTTCAGGTTGGCAACCATGTTCCGCAGCGAGTTGCCCATCGTGTCCTCTTCGCTCAACAGGTCAATTTCCACGGTCAGGTCTTTATTGGCCACCTGGCCCAGGCAATCGGCCATGTAGGTGATGCGGTCCACAAACTGGGTAAATGCCGCTATCGACTGCCCAAGCTCGTCCTTGGCCCTGCTTTCGGCGCGCGCTTTTTCCTTGTACTCCTCGGAGAAGTCCAGATTACCGGTGGTGCCCACCTGTGTGGCAATGTCCTTCATCATGTTCAGCGGGCGGGTGATCATGCGGGCCAGGATGATTGCGACGGCCACAGAGAAAACGGCTGCCGCCACACCCACGGCAATCAGGATGAACATGGTGAAAAGTGAGGTGGACATGGTTTGCTGGTTCAGCGCATCCACGTCTGCGGTGATGGTGTCCACATAGTTTTGCACCAGGGTGTTCAGTTCCCCAAAAACGGTGCGGGTAGACGCGATGACTTCTTCCGAGCTCAGCAGGTAGCCCTCGGTCTCCACAATACTGGCGCGGAAGCCTTCCACCGCCTCCAGCATCCTGTCGGTGGCGGCCCGCGCTTCGTCGGTGGTAAGTGTCCCGCGTATGGTGCTTCCACGCTGGATAATTTCATCCAGGCCGGCATATAGCTGGGGAATAACGGCCACATTTTGGTTCAGCATCAGCTCACGGCTGGTTACCCGCACGTCTTCTACCACGTCGTTCATGGCTTTTACGGGCATTACCACACCTTCCACCCGCCCAATGGCCTGCGCGGGGTCGGTGTCGCCCATATCGATGATGACCCGGCTTACCAGTTCGAACATCTCGGACGCGCTGGAGGTCATTGTGGTGCCGTTTTCCTGCATGCGGGCAATGGCAGTGTTGGACAGCTCGTCGTTCGTGCCCACCGCAACAATACCCGCCTCCACATTGGTGAACATCTGGCGCAAGGTGGCAATGTCGTCCGCCATGTAGCCGTCCAGCTGGGCCGACAACCCCTCCATCGTGTCCAGATACCCATGGCAAGTTTGCAGGTACTCCAGCGCCAGGTTGTACTCCTCTTCGGCGTCGATGGAAGTGAACAGCGAGCGTATCTCCACACGCGCCAGGTTGAAGTTGTCCAGCATCTGGTTTGCGGTTCTTTGCAGCGTGCTCATCTCGTTCACTTTCTGCAAGTCGTTGTTTCGCGTCAGCGAAGTGACCACGGTCAGCCCCAGTATGATGGCGATCATCAAAATAACGGCGCCGAACCCAAACAGTAACTTCTTGCCAACAGACAGGTTTTTCATTCTCATCACCTCATAAAAATCTCTAACGGTAAGTTAAATATCGTTGTTTTTTGCAAGCACGATTAAACACAGCAGGCACAGGTTGTGCAAAATAATCAGTTCCTCCGGCATCCAGCCTCTCTCGGCGCTG
>JAJDGD010000062.1 GCA_030265505.1 Ruminococcaceae bacterium OttesenSCG-928-O06
CGCTGCGCCTACGGCTTGCGCTCTTGGGCGTCGGACTCCTGTTGCTTTGCCGCAGCCGCGGCAAAGCCAACATTCGGCGCACAGCGCCCTACAACACCTTCGACAAAAACGCCTGCAGGCGCTCATTCTTCGGCGCGCCAAAAAAGTCTGCCGGGGTGGCGTCCTCGCCCACGCTGCCCTCGTCCATAAACAGCACGCGCGTGGCCACCTCGCGGGCAAAGCCCATCTCGTGCGTCACAATCACCATCGTCATGCCCTCTTTGGCAAGCTCGCGTATCAAGTCCAGCACTTCGCCCACCATCTCCGGGTCCAGTGCGCTGGTGGGCTCGTCAAACAGCATTACGTCGGGGTTCATGGCAAGCGCCCGCACAATGGCCACCCGCTGCTTTTGCCCACCGCTTAGCATGGCCGGGTAGGTGTTTGCCTTGTCTGCAAGGCCTGTGCGCCGCAAAAGCCGCAGGGCGTTCTCGGCGGCTTCCTCTTTGGTTTGTATGCCGCTGGCCACAGGCGCCAAGGTGATGTTCCGTAAAATAGTAAGATGGGGAAACAAGTTAAAATGCTGGAACACCATGCCCATGCGCCGGCGCACGGCGTTGATGTCTGTACCGGGGGCGTTCAGCTGTACCCCCTCGAACCACACCTCGCCCTCGCTGGGCTCCTCCAGCAGGTTCAAACACCGCAAAAAGGTGCTTTTCCCCCCGCCCGAAGGCCCCACCACGGCCACTTTCTCTCCCTGGCGTATGCGCTGGGTAATGCCCCGCAGCACATGGTTTTGGCCAAAGCGCTTGTGCAGGTTTTTAGCTTCTATCACTTTTTGCCAACCTCTTTTCCAGTAAAGATGCCACCTGGGTCAGCCCCATCACAATCAAAAAATACACCAGCGCGATGGAAAGCAAGGGGAAGTAGGGCTCTAGCGTGCGGCTTCGCACAAGGTCGCTTGCGCGGGTAAGGTCGGTTACCGAAATCAGCCCCACAATGGAGGTCTCCTTGATGATGGCGATGAACTCGTTCACAAGGGCGGGCAGGATGTTCTTCACCGCCTGGGGCAGAATGATCTTCTGCATTACCTGCCGGCGCCGCAGCCCCAAAGAACGCCCCGCCTCCATCTGGCCAATGTCCACCGCTGCAATGCCTGCGCGAATCACCTCGCTTACATACGCACCGGAGTTGAGCCCGAAGGTGATGCCCGCGGTGAACACATAGTTGCCCGAGCGGATGACGATGTATGTCATGATAAGCAGCTGGGTGGCAAGGGGCGTGCCCCGCACCACGGCCACATAGGCCCCAAGCACCTTGCTAAGCACCCGCATAAAGATATTTTTGGAGGGGCTTACCTTCACCAATGCAATGCAAACGCCCAGCACTGTGCCAATGGCTATGGCCATTAGCGAGATGTACAGGGTGTTGCGCAGGCCTTCCAAAAACAACAGGTACCTGTCCTGCGTGATGAATGTTTTGGTGAATTGCTCCACCAGTGTGTCCCAAATGCCCGCCATGGCATCCCCCTCCTTGCCGCCGCGGCAGCGGCGCGTATTTCATAATACCGCATCCACATAAAAAACGCAAAAGGGCGCCGCCCGGCGGGCAGCGCCCGGGCGGGCGGAAACCCCCGCCCGCCGCAAAAGCGTTATTGCACCAGGGATGCATTCTCGGTGTGGTACAAAAGGCTGGCTTCAATCTCGCCGCTGGCCAGCATTTCCTCCAGCACCTTGTTCACCACTTCCAGCAGGGTGTCGTTTCCTTTGGCAACCGCCACGCCCAAAAACTCCTCTTCCAGCGGGCCGGCGTCATAACCTGCCTCAAAGCACTTCAGGCCCGGGTTCACCGCCACCAGGTTCTCTGCCAGCAGGGTGTCCACCACAATGGCGTCCAGGTGGCCTGCCAGCATGGCAAGGCAGCCCTCTTGCAGGCTTTTATACTGCACCACGGTGGCGCCGGTGTCCGTCAAAACACCCTCGGCAATTTCATCCGTCACCAAAAAGTCCCCTGTGGTGCCCAGGTGCACGCCAATGCGCTTGCCGGCCAAATCGTCCAGGGTCTCGGTGGTGGTGTCGGCCGCGGGCACCACAATGTACTGCCGCGCGTCGATATACGGCATGGAAAAATCCACCTCTTCGGCACGCTCGGGCGTGATGGTGATGGCGGCAATGGCTATATCGGCTTGGTTGTTTTTCAGCGCCAGGGCAAAGCCGTCAAAGCTGGCATTCACAATCTCCAGCTCCACGCCAATTTCCTCGGCAATGCGGCGGGCAATGTCCACATCCACGCCCTCGGGCTGGCCGCCCGCGCCAATGTACTCAAACGGTGCCCAAACGGCGTCGGTGTAATATACAATTTTTCCGTTCTGCTGTATTTTTTCAAGGCTGTTGAACTTGGCGCCGCAGCCGGCCAGCATAAGGCACGCCAGCATAAGCGCCAGAAGTACGGCAAGTGCTTTTTTCATGGTTTCCTCCTCCAAGGCAATGCATAATGTGCGAATATTTTGAATATTCTTGCATTTTTACATCATACTCTCTCGCCGCCGCTTTGTCAAGAGAAAGCTGTGGATATGCCCTACGGGCAACAAAAAAGCCGCGGGGTGCGCGGCGGTTTGGCTATGCATAAAACCCAGCTATTTGCGGGCGGCGCGGCGGCGGTTTTCCAGCTCTTCCATGCTGGTGTTCACGCCGTCCACCTCGCGGCCCAAAAAGTAAGAGATAACGGTGCGGATGGCCACAATGGCCGCCAGGCGCAAAATATCCTCAAACGAGGGGTTGACGATGGTCTCGATGATGTCGGCAACGATGAGGATCTCCAGCCCCAGCAGCACAAAGCCGCCCAGTTCTATTTTGGTGTGTTGCAGGCCAGCCAGTTTGTCGGCGCGGGGGGCACTGCCGGTAACGGCCACCAGCAGGTTTTTTGCGCACAGCACCACCCCCGCCACCAGCACCAGCACGGCAAACAGGTTGATGCACAGCGTAACGACCTCTAAAATGGGCGCCAGCTTCTCCACGGTCTCCTCCCGGGTGCGCGGGCTTTGTGCCCGCCTCTTCAGGGTTTGCGGCGGCAAGCCGCCGGGCAAAAAGCGAAAGCCCGGCATTTTACCCCCGATGGGGGCACCCCAATTGTATTGCCACGGGGCGGGTAAGTCAAGCCCTGGCCGCGGCGGTGCGGCCAGGGCTACCTTACCGCCTTACTCCGCCAGGTCCTCCGCCACTTTTTTGGCCTTCTGCTTGCCTTCTTTTACCGCCCCTTTTGCCTCGTCGGCCAGCATCTCTGCCCCGGCCTTTATGCCGGCACGGTGGTAGTGGTAAAAATGGTAGCCCACAAGCCCCGCCGCCACAAGGCACGCGGCCCCGGCCAGCATCAGGGTGCTTTTCTTCACAAATACATACCCAAACATCGGTTGCCTCCATTCTGTTTTGCGAGCTTGCGCCGCGCGGGCCGCGGCGCGTGCTATTGCCCGGCCTTCTTCGGGGGTTCTTCCCCCAGCTCCATGTAAAGGTCGGACAACTCCTCCTGGGCGTCGTCCAGCTTTTCCTCCACCTGGTCGCTCAGGCGACCAATCTCCACAGCCAAATCTCCGGCGTCGGCCACCTTGGCGGTAATGCCGGAGATTTTCTTCTCCATTTCGGCCTGGGGGCCGGCCGGTTGCTTTTCTTTCTTCGGCATGGCGTCCATCCTTTCTGGCCGGCGGGGCGAAGCGCGCTTTGCGCTCCGGCTTTTTCAGTGCGCCCGCCTTCCTGGCAATAGCCTAGCAAAACCGGGGAGAAAAAAACCTCGAACGGTGGGCGCCGCCCGCACCTGGCAACAAAAAACGCCCGGCAACCCTTGGGGGATTACCGGGCGTGATTGAACGCCTGCTGGCGCAAATGGCTAAGGCAAAACCCAGCCTGTTTTTATCCGGCACGCGCGAACAAAGGCCGGGCGCAAGGCAGGCGCTTTTCTTCCACCGCAGGCCCGCCCTTTGGGGCGCTGCCCGCACAACACCGCAACGTCTTTGCGGCGTGCACTACCCTTCGGGGAACTGGCGGCGCAAAAGCTCTTCCAGCAGCACGGCCACACCCTCTTCATCTGCCGGGGGGGCCACTTGGTCTGCCACGGCCAGCGCGGCGGGCGCAGCGTTCGCCATGGCCACGCCGGTGCCTGCCGCACGCAGCATCTCCACATCGTTGGGGCCGTCGCCCACGGCCATTACGCCGCTGCGGGCAATGCCCAGCCACCCCGCCAGGGCCAGCAGGGCGGCCCCCTTGTTGGCGGTTTTTGTGTTCAGCTCCAGGTTGCCGCCGCCAAAGGTGGTGGGCGTGCAGCACCCGTCCTGCAAAAAGGCCTGCCAGGCACGGTCATACTCCGGCCGGGCAAAAAACAGCAGGGAGAATTTCTCCACACTGTATTGCCCTTCCTTTATAAACGCGGCCAAATCATCCACCTGCCTGCGCGAGGTTTGCAGGTACTGCAGCACCGGCCCGGTGGCAATCTCCGCGTAGCGGGCCACCTGCTGCGGGGTGGCATAGGCCGCGCCGTTTATATATGGGGAGGCAAGCAAATCAAAGCCCTCGCACATCCGCAATAGTGCCAGTGCCTCGTGCGGGGCAAAGCAGTCGGAGTATAGCTCGGTGTCCTCTGCCACATCGTACACCTTGGCCCCGTTGGAGGTGAGGGCATACCGCACCCCGGGAATTTGCATAAATTCCCGGGGCACGCCGCTTAGCGCCCGGCCCGTGGCGGGCAGCACCACTATGCCGCGGCGTATGGCCGCCTGTATGGCGGCGGCCACCCGCGGGGTAAGCTGCTTTTTGCGGTTTAGTACCGTGTCGTCCAAATCCAGCCCAATCAGGCGTATTTCTTCCATATTCTTCCTTTTTTATGCGATTTTTTTGCAAAGCCTGCTTGGTGCACAGCCTCCGCAAGCTACAGCAGGGCTTCGTTGTATACCGCACGGGCGCCCCCCACAAACGGGGGCCGGGTGCGGGCCACCACCACCGGCGCTGCACCAATGGTGCTTTGGGCCAGGCGCACCGGCACGGCCACAGCCCGCAGGTGCATGCCAATCAAGGTGTGGCCAATGTCCAGCCCGGCCGCCGCCTGCACATTCGCCACCAAAACCGGCGCGCGCAGGGCAGCATAGGCCGCAGTGGCAAAGCTGCCCCCCGCCTTGGGCTGGGGCACGGCGTTCACCTGCACAAGGCCCCAGCGCTGCAGGGCGGCTTCCTCCACCACCAGCGCCCGGCCCAAATGCTCGCAGCACTGGGCCGCAAGGTACAGCCCCGCATTTTGTAACAGGGGCAGCATGCCTTTCAGCAGGGCGTCGGCCACCTGGGGACCCGGGTGGGTGCCAATGGTGTGCCCCGCCACCTCACTGGTGGAGCATCCCACCACCATCAAATCCCCTTTTTGCAGCTTTGCTACGTCCAACAGCTGCAAAAGGGCGGCGGCGGCCTGTGTGCGGGTTTGTTCCAAAAAGTCCATGAGTCTCCTCCGTTTGGCGGTGCACGGCTTTCTATTTTTTTCATTGTACCGCCGTGCGGTGCCCCTTTGCAAGGGCTTTGCCGCTGGCATTTTGCAGGGCGGTGTGTTATGCTTTTGGGTACAACATTGCCGGAAAGGGGCTGCGTATATGCGCATGATCAGCTGGAACGTGAACGGTTTTCGCGCCGTGTTGAAAAACGGCTTTGCGGGCGTTTTTGCCCAGTTTGGCGCCGACTTTTTTTGTATACAGGAGACGAAGATGCAGCCCGGCCAAGCCACGTTTGAGCCGGAGGGCTACTACCAATATTGGCACAGCGCCGAGAAAAAGGGCTATTCGGGCACGGCGGTGTTTGCCAAGCACAAGCCCAAAGAGGTGTTTTACGGCCTGGGGCTGGACGTGCACAACGACGAAGGGCGGGCCATCACGCTGGAGTATGCGGACTTTTACCTGGTGAACGTGTACACCCCCAACGCCCAGCCGAACCTGAAGCGCATTGGCTACCGCACCTGCTGGGAGGACGATTTGCGCGACTACCTGACGGGCCTAGACGAGGTAAAACCCGTGGTGTACTGTGGAGATTTGAATGTGGCCCACAACGAGATAGACCTGCGCAACCCCGGGCCCAACCGGGGCAACGCAGGCTTTAGCGACGAAGAGCGCGAAAAGATGACGCAGCTTTTGGCCAGCGGCTTTTGCGACACCTACCGCGCCTTGTACCCGGATAAAACCGGCGCCTACACCTGGTGGAGCTACCGGGGCGCCGCCCGGGCCAACAACACTGGTTGGCGCATAGACTATTTTATTGTAAGCGACCGCCTGATGCCCCTGGTGGAGGACAGCCTGATTTACCCCGAGGTGACCGGCAGCGACCACTGCCCCG
>JAJDGD010000063.1 GCA_030265505.1 Ruminococcaceae bacterium OttesenSCG-928-O06
GCAGCATGAACGCCGGCTCCATCAACTGGGGGCTGTATGCCCTGGCCGCCAAGTACAAAGAGTGGAAGTTTGACTGGGAGCAGCCCACCTATGCCGCCACCAAGGGCTTTATTTTCCAAAACACCTTTGCCGACATTGAGCGTATGCTGGTGGTGATGGAAGAAAACGGCACCAAGCCCGAGATTGAATGCTACGACATGGGCCATTTGTACAACATCAAGGGCATGCAGATGCAGGGCTTTGTAAAGGGCAAACCCTACCTGCAGTTTGTCATGGGCATCAACGGGGCCATTGGCGCCAACGTGAACGAGCTGGTGAACATGAAGGATACCGCCGACCGCCTGTTTGGCGTGGGTGGCTACGAGTGGAGCGCCTTTGGCGCCGGCCGTATGGAGTATCCCATCTGCACCACCAACCTGTTCCTGGGCGGCCATGTGCGCGTAGGCATGGAGGACAACCTGTGGCTGGGCAAGGGCCAGATGGCCAAGAGCAACGCAGAACTTGTGGAAAAAATGGTGCGCATCATGCGCGAATTCGACTTCGAACCCGCCACGCCGGACGAAGGTCGCGAGATTTTGGGCACCACCAAAAAGTAAACACACGCCTGTTCCGCACGCGGCGGGCGGCCCCAAAACCGCTTGCCGCGCGTGGTTCTCACCCCGGGGCAGCCGCCCCAACATGAAAGGACGGTTTGAATGCGTACTGCGATTATGGGCACCGGTTCCCTGGGCACCATCTTGGGGGCGTACATCACCAAGGCCGGCAAACAGGTAGATTTGATTGACGTGAACGAAGAGCATGTGAAAGCGCTGAACGAAAAGGGCGCGCATGTGATTGGCACCGTGGACTTTACCGTGCCTGTGAAGGCCTGTACGCCCGACCAGATGGAGGGCGAGTACGACCTGATTCTGTTCATGGTGAAGCAAACCTATAACGACTCCGCCACCAAGGCCCTGGAAGGCCATATCCACGACAAAACCATCATCTGCACCCTACAGAACGGCCTGCCCGAGGACGCTCTCATCGACATCTACGGCCCCGAGCGCGTGATGGGCTGTACCGTAAGCTGGGGCGCCACCTGGCAGGGCCCCGGCGTGTCGGAGCTGACCAGCGAGCCCAACAGCATGAGCTTTGACCTTGGCCGCCCCGACGGGAAGATTACCCCCGAGATGGAGCAGGTGAAGGACATTTTGGAATGCATGTGCCCCACCCACCTGCTGGAAAACCTCATGGGCATCCGGTGGAGCAAGCTGTTCATCAACGCCACTTTCAGCGGCATGTCTGCCTGCCTTGGCTGCACCTTTGGCGAAGTGGTGGAGACCGACAAGGGCACAGAGTGCGTGAAGTACATCGGCAACGAGCTGTTCACCATCTGTGACGCCGCGGGCATCAAGATGGAAAAAATCAGCGGTGTGGACGTGGTTACCCTGCTGCGGCTGGACACCCCCGAGAAACTGAAAAGCACCACGGCGGCCTACCGCTTCATGATTCAGGCGCACAAGCTGCTGAAGGCCAGCATGCTGCAGGACCTTGAAAAAGGCCGCAAAACCGAGATAGATGCCATCAACGGCGCCGTTGTGGCCGCCGGCAAGCGCGTGGGCGTGCCTACCCCCATGAATGACAAAGTGGTAGAGATTGTGCACGCCGAGGAAGACGGCAAGCTGAAACCCCAGATGTCCAACCTTGATTTGTTCACCATCCCCACCATCACGTTCTAAGCATTGGGTAAATATGCAGGGGCCCCGCGCCGTTGTGCAAATATACGGCGCGGGCTTGCATGTATATCATAGAAAAGACGCAGGACAACACTGAAGGAGGATATGCAAGTGAAAGACGTATATGTAGTGAACTGCTGCCGTACCGCCATTGGCACTTTTGGCGGCAGCCTGAAGGACACCCCGGCCCCCGAGCTGGGCGCCATTGCCCTGAAAGAAGCGCTGAAACGTTCGGGCGTGCCCCTGGATAAGGTGGACGAAGTGTACTTTGGCTGCGTGCTTACCGCCGGCCTTGGCCAGAACGTGGCCCGCCAGGTAACCCTGAAAGCCGGCCTGCCCACCAGCGTGCCCGCCTCTACCGTGGGCTTTGTATGCGGCAGCGGCATGAAGGCCGTTATCGACGGCGTGCGCGCCATCCTCTCCGGCGACGCCGAGATCGTGGCCGCCGGCGGCTGCGAGAACATGTCTGCCGCGCCTTACCTGCTGCCGTTTGGCCGCTGGGGCGCCCGCATGAACAACGCCACCAGCGTGGACAGCATGGTGAACGACGGCCTGTGGGACGTATACAACAACTACCACATGGGCATCACCGCCGAGAACGTGGCCGAGCAGTGGGGCATTACCCGCGAGCAGCAGGACGCCTTCGCCTTCGCCAGCCAGGAAAAGGCCGCCGCCGCCATCGCCGCAGGCCGCTTCAAGGATGAGATTGTCCCGGTGGAAGTGAAGAAGAAAAAAGAGACCGTGGCGTTTGACACCGACGAGCATCCCCGCGCTTCCTCCATGGAAGTGATGGCGAAGCTGCGCCCCTCCTTCAAGAAAGAGGGCGGCACCGTTACCGCCGCCAACGCCTCCGGCATCAACGACGGCGCGGCCGCCATCATTTTGGCCAGCGAGGACGCCGTGAAGCAGTATAACCTGAAACCCATGGCCAAAATTGTGGGCTGGGGCCAGGCAGGCATCGACCCCTCCATCATGGGCGTCGGCCCCATCTACGCCAGCGAAAAAGCCCTGGCCAAAGCCGGCCTGTCCGTCGATGACCTTGATTTGTACGAGGCCAACGAGGCCTTTGCGGCCCAGGCTTGCGCCGTGGGCAAAGACTTGAAGTTTGACGAGAGCAAGCTGAACGTGAATGGCGGCGCCATTGCACTGGGCCACCCTGTGGGCTGCTCGGGCGCGCGCATTATTGTAACCCTGCTGCACGAGATGCAAAAACGCCCCGAGGCCAAAAAGGGCCTTGCTACGTTGTGCATTGGCGGCGGCAACGGCCTTGCCACCATTTTCGAGAAGGTATAAGTGCGTTGATACTCCTGCCCTTGGCGGGATGACTCAATATTTAGACGGAGGTATATAATGGGAAAAGCAAAGATAGTAACACCAAAAGAAGCTGCAGCACTGATTCCTGAGGGCGCGTCCATCATGGTTGGCGGCTTCATGGGCGTGGGCAACCCGCACAAGGTCATCGAGGAGCTGCACAAGCTGGGCACCGGCAACCTCACCCTGATGTGCAACGACGGCTCTCTGCCCATCGGCCCCGGCGGCGAAGTGGACTGGGGCGTAGCAAAGCTCATCAGCAGCCACCAAGTAACCAAAATGTACGGCACCCATGTGGGCCTGAACCCCGAAGTGGGCAAGCGCATGAACGACGGCAGCCTGGACGTTACCCTCATTCCCCAGGGCAGCTTTGTAGAGATGATTCGCGCCGGCGGCGCGGGCCTGGGCGGCGTTCTTACCCCCACGGGCTTCGGTACCATTATTGAGGAAGCCTGGCATGTGGACCGCGTGGTGGAGATTGACGGCAAGCGCTATTTGCTGGAAAAACCCCTGCGGGCAGACTTTGCCCTTTTGTGCGGCTACAAGGTAGACCGTATGGGCAACGTGTGGTACAAGGGCACCCAGCGCACCTTCCAGGAGATGATGGCCACCGCGGCCGACACCGTTATCGTAGAGGCTGTGAACCTGGTAGAGCCGGGCGATATCCCGCCCGAGGACGTGATTACGTCCCGCATTTTGGTTGACTATATTGCAAGTGAGGAGGCATAAACAATGACGTTTGACAAAGACAATGTGAAGGGTTTTATTGCGGCCCGTGTAGCACAAGAGTTGAATGACGGCGACGTGGTGAACCTGGGCATCGGCCTTCCCACCATGATCCCTTCCTACCTGCCCGAGGGCGTTGAGTTGACCATGGAGGCCGAGAACGGCATCATTGGTTCCATCAAGCCCGACGCCGACCACCCCGCCGAGCCGTATTGGTCTGTGGACGCGGGCGGCCAGGCCGCTTTGGCGGGCCTGGGCGGCGCCTACATCGACAGCGCCGTCAGCTTCGGCCTTATCCGCGGCGGCCACATTGACGCCACCGTGCTGGGCACCCTTGAGGTGGACCAGGAGGGCAACCTGTCCAACTGGATCATCCCCGGCAAACGCCTGCCCGGCATGGGCGGCGCCATGGACCTTGTGGTGGGTGCCAAGAAGGTGATTGTAGCCACCGAACACACCGCCAAGGGCAAACCCAAGATTTTGAAAAAATGCACCCTGCCCTTCACCGCCATCAACTGCGTGGACATGATTGTGACCGAGATGTGCGTGTTCGTCATCACGCCCGACGGCATGGTGATGACCGAGTACAACCCGGCTTTCACCCTGGACGAGATTAAAGCCGCCACCGAGGCCGACTACACCGTGGCCGACGACGTGAAAGAAATGGTCGTCAATTTCTAAGACGTGGTTTCCAAAAGGCTGTGCATTTTGCACAGCCTTTTTTATCGCGCGCAACCAAGTGAAAGCGGTCCCGGGCGCTTGTAATCCCGGGCCGGGTGTGGTACCTTGGTAGTGTGTTGAATTTTTTGCCCAACAGGAGGATGAAATGAAAAAAACGGTATCACTGCTGCTGATTGTACTGATGGCCCTGTGCTTTGTAGCCTGCGGCGGCGAAGAGGCAAAAACGCCTTACCAGCTGTATGTAGACGCCAACCAGAAAATGACGGATGCAGGTTCCTTTGCGGCCGACGCCCACATGCTGATCTCGATGAGCATGATGGGCCAAACCATGGATATGGAGATGGACACCACCATCAAAACCATTACCCGCAGCGAGACCGATATAGACATGGAGATGCTGATGACCATGTCCTACGCGGGCATGACGATTGACACCACCGCCTACTACACAGACGGCTACATGTACGCCCTGGCCATGGGCCAAAAGCAAAAACAGAAGATGGACGCGGCCGACATGGCGTCCCAGGGCAGCTACAACATCGATTTCACCGAGAGCGCCGTGAAAGAGAGCAGCGTTACCGACGTGGACGGGGGCAAACTTCTCAGCTTTGTGCTGGACGGCAGTGTGATGAACGACCTGATGGCCCAGCAGATGGCCGGCACTGGTGGCGGCGACGATGTGGATGTCACCATTGAGGACGTGCCCATGGAAGTGACCATTGACGGCGACGGCAACCTGAAAAACCTTGTGATGGACTTTACCATGGTGGTAACTTCCCAGGGCCTCAGCATCGACTGCACCGTGAGCATGACCATGGACGCCATCCAGGTGGGCGGCGTTACCATCGACTTCCCCGCAGACCTGGATACCTACCCCGAAGTGACGGGCTGAGTGTTGTTTTGCTGCGGCACGGTATGCCGTATAGATTCCGCCGCGGCATTGCCCGCGGCGGTTTTTTCTTTGTGGCGCCAAAGGGTAACCATCGCGTTATTTCCCTGCCCGCCGGTGTACGTTTGTGGTATACTACCTGTAAGAAGCCACACTTCGTGCCGCTTTTGCACGCCGCGCAACATTGCGGAAAGGGAACGCCATGAAACGGACAGCCCCCCTGCTTTTGGCGCTGCTTTTGCTTTGCCTTGTGGGCTGCGCGCGGCCTTCTGCCGGTGCCTTTGCGCTGTACCAACAGGCCTATGAAAAGCTGGCGGCGTCCCGCTCCTATGAAATGGACATCACCATGTCCCTTGCCGGGCGCGCCGGTGCAGAAGAGATGCAGCTGGGGATGGACCTGCGCATTTGCCAGGCACAGCGCAGCGGCCACACTTTGCCGGACACAGCAGCCAACCTTACCCTGCGCATAACAGGCCTGTCCATCACCGTGGACGTGTACGCCCGGGAGGATTCCATCTATGTGGCGGCCCTGGGCCAAAAAATGAGAATGAATGTTGAAGAAGCTCTGGCCGCAGCGGGAGGGGCGGACGCCTCCACGCCCAGTGGAGATGAACCCCCCTCTTTTCTTCCCCTTTCAAACGAGTATGTGACCGATGGCTCCGTGCTGGCAAATGGCATGGGACGGCGGGTGTTTTTTCAAATTGACAGCGAGGCATTCCTTGCCGCCCAAATGCTGG
>JAJDGD010000064.1 GCA_030265505.1 Ruminococcaceae bacterium OttesenSCG-928-O06
CTGGGGGCGCTGGGCCTGTGCCGCCGTGCGGGGGCACTGGCCACCGGGTACACCGCCGTGTGCGAGGCCGCCCAGAAGGGCACCGCCCGCCTAGTGCTGCTGGCAGAGGACCTTGCCCCCAACACCCGCAAAAAAGTGCACGCCGCCTGCGCCGCGCATTGCCCGGTGCTGGACATTCCCTTAGCGCAACAGCAGCTGGCGGCGCTGGCCAAAAAGCCGGTGGGCGTAGTGGCGGTGCTGGATGACAACTTTGCCACGCTGTGCCAAAACGCCCTTGCGGCAAAAGAATAAACCCGAAACAGCAGACAACCGGCCCGGCCGGTACAAGGAGGAACCAGATTGATCATCAAATATAAACTGAGTGACTTTGCCAAGGACATTGCCGTGCAGAACAAACAGGTGGTAGACCTGCTGAACGGCAAGTTTGGCGAGGCCAAAAAACACACCACCCCGCTTACCGAAGAGGAGCTGGACTTCCTGTTCGAGCATTTTACCCGCGGGGCGGAGGTGGATAGTTTTGAGGAGTATCTGGCCTCTGCGCCGCCGCCGCAGGAAAAGAAAAAGGAAGAAAAGCCTGCCGCACAGCCTGCGGCAAAGGCGCCAGGTGCCGCGCCCGCCGCGGCCGAAGCTGCGGCCAAAGCAGCGCCCAGGCAGCAGCCCCCCAAAAAGCGGGACGGCCTTGGCCGCATCCGCATACGCGAGGATAAGCCAGACAAGCCGGACGCCGCCACCCCGCGCCGCGAGGTGGTGACCCGTACCATCGATACCTCCGGTGCCGACGTGAACCTGGACAAGTTTAACGAGCGGTATACCGACCTTGCCTCGGCCCGCCCGGTGGAGAACCGCCGCAAGCCCATGCCCGCGGGCAATAAGCAGAAGCTTCGCCAGCAGTCCAAGCATCGCGGCGCGCCCATTAGCAAAAAGCGCGAGACCGAGGCCGAAAAGCTGCAGCGCATCCAGCTGGAGAAGGCCCGCAAGGCCCAGCTGCGTGTGTCCATCCCGGACGAGATTACCGTGGGCGAGCTTGCCAGCCGCCTGAAGGTGACGGCTGCCCAGGTTGTGAAAAAGCTGATGGGCCTGGGCGTGATGGCCAATGTGTCCGAGGCCGTCGACTTTGACACCGCCTCTTTGGTGGCCGAGGAACTGGGCGCCAAGGTGGAGCATGAGGTGCGCGTTACCATAGAGGAGCGCTTGTTTGAAGTGGAAGAGGACGCCCCGGAGGATTTGCAGCCCCGTCCGCCTGTTGTGGTGGTGATGGGCCATGTAGACCACGGCAAAACCTCGATTTTGGACGCGATACGCGCCACCAGCGTGACAAGCGGCGAGGCCGGGGGCATCACCCAGCACATCGGCGCCTACCAGGTGGAAAAGGACGGCAAGCTCATCACCTTTTTGGACACCCCGGGCCACGAGGCCTTTACCAGTATGCGTGCCCGCGGCGCCAACCTCACCGATATTGCGGTGCTGGTGGTGGCGGCCGACGACGGCATTATGCCGCAGACCGTCGAATCCATCAACCATGCAAAGGCCGCGGGTGTGTCCATCATCGTGGCCATCAACAAAATAGACAAGGACACCGCCAACCCCGACAAGGTGAAGCAGCAGCTTACCGAGTATGAGATTGTGCCCGAGGAGTGGGGCGGTGAAACCGTGGTGGTGCCGGTATCGGCCGCCACGGGCCAGGGCATAGACGAGCTGCTTGAGATGATAAACCTGACGGCCGACGTGCTGGAGCTGAAAGCCAACCCGAACCGCCGCGCCAAGGGCGCTGTGGTGGAGGCACGGCTGGACAAGGGCCAGGGCCCGGTGGCCACCATTTTGGTGCAGCGCGGCACGCTGAACCGCGGCGACGTGGTGATTGCCGGCACCACCGTGGGCCGTGTGCGCACCATGCGCAACGCCGACGGCGTGCAGCTGGAGACGGCGGGCCCCAGTACCCCGGTGGAGATTACCGGGCTTACCGACGTGCCCGACGCCGGCGACATTTTTGACGCGGTGGAGGACGAGCGCTTGGCGCGCGAGCTGGCCGACCAGCGCCACATTGCCCAGCGCGAGGAACAGCTGGGCAGCTACACCAAGGTGACGCTGGACAACCTGTTTAGCCAGATAGCCGCGGGCGAGATGAAGCAGCTGAGCGTGATTGTGAAGGCCGACGTGCAGGGCAGCGCCGAGGCACTGAAGCAGAGCCTGGAAAAAATCTCCAACGAAGAAGTACGGGTAAAGGTCATTCACGCGGGCGTGGGCGCCATCAACAAAAGCGACGTGATGCTGGCGGGCGCTTCGGGGGCCATTATCATCGGCTTCAACGTGCGGCCCGACCCCGTGGCGAAAGCCGACGCCGCCCAGGCCGAAGTGGAGTTGCGCATGTACCGCGTCATCTACGACGCCATAGACGACGTGCGCGACGCCATGAAGGGCATGCTGGACCCCAAATTCCGCGAGGTGGAGCAGGGCCGCATCGAGGTGCGGCAGGTGTTCAAGGCCTCCAACATCGGCACCATTGCCGGTTGCTATGTGCTGGAGGGCATCGTCACCCGCGGCAGCCAGATTCGCATTGTGCGGGACGGCATCGTCATCACCGAGGACGAGATCAAAAGCCTCAAGCGCTTCAAAGACGACGTGCGCGAGGTGGCCGCCGGCTACGAGTGCGGCATAGGCCTGGAGAAGTTCAACGACATCAAAGAGGGGGACATTTACGAGTCCTTCATCATTGAGGAATACCGCGACTAGCCTGCGGCAAAAGAAAAAACAGGAGACCATCATGCCCAAAAAGGGACCTTCCAAAAACATCGCCCGGCTGAACGAGGACATCAAGCGGGAGATGATTGACATCATTGCGGCCATGCGGGACCCCCGCCTGCAGGGCGGCCTGCTTACGGTAACACGGGTGGACACCACGAACGACTTGACCCAGACAAAGGTGTATATAAGCGTGATGGACCGCCCGGGCGGCGCCAAAGAGGTGCTGCAGGCCTTGCAGGCGGCGCGCGGCCATGTGCGCAGCGAGATTGCCTCCCGCATGCACATCCGCAAGGCGCCACAGGTGCTGTTCATCGAGGACGACAACGCCGCCTATGCGGCCCATATCAACGAACTGCTGAAGGATTTGAAAGATGAGTGAACGGCTGGACACCGCCGGGGCCGTAGCGCGGCTGCTAAAGGCGGACGACATACTGATACTGTGCCATAAAAACCCCGACGGCGACACCCTGGGCAGTGCCGGGGCCCTGTACTGGGGCCTGCGCGCGCTGGACAAAACCGCCGCGGTGTTCTGTGCCGACGTGGTGCACGAGCGCTACAGCTACATGGAGCTGGAGCTGTTTTACGAGCAGTTCACCCCCAAATATGTGGTGGCGGTGGACATTGCGGGCGCGCAGCTGTTTGGCGAAAAAGCGGCCAAATGGGCCGACAAAGTGGACCTTTGCATAGACCACCACGGCAGCAACACCGGCTATGCCGACGCCATGCTGCTGGACGACACCGCCGCCGCCACGGGCGAGATTATGTACGACGTGCTGGTGGACATGGGGGTGGACATCGACGTGCGCATGGCCAACTGCCTGTACACCGGTGTTTCTACCGACACCGGCTGCTTCCGCTTTGCCAACACCACCGCCCGCACCCACCGTGTGGCCGCCCGCCTGATAGACCTGGGCACCGAGCTGCAGATGCTGAACGAACTGCTGTTTGAAAACAAGTCGAAGCAGCGCATCGCCATCGAACAGCTGGCCCTCTCCACCCTGGAATACCACTTCGACGGCTGTTGCGCCCTCATCTGCCTTACACGGGACCAAATTGCCAAAATTGGCGCAGACGAAGCGGACCTGGAGGGCATCACCAGCCTGCCGCGCTCCATCGAGGGCGTGACGGTGGGCATCACCATGCGCCAGCAGCCCGGCGGCAGCTACAAAATAAGCGTGCGCACCAAGGTGGGGCTGGACGCCACCGTAATTGCCGCGGCCCTGGGCGGCGGCGGGCACAAACAGGCCGCCGGGTGCGAGATTATAGGCGGGCTGGACTATGCCAAGGCCGCCATTTTGGAAGAGACCGGCAAGGCCCTGGCAAGTTGCGATATCGGCACGCCCCGCTCCGGGGGCTGAGCCCCCGGCACAAAACCCGAGGAAAGGCCTGGTTGGGCATGAAGAAGGACGCGAACCCCCTGGGCCTAAACGGCATTTTGGTGGTGGACAAACCTGCGGGCTTTACCAGTTTTGACGTGGTGGCCAAACTGCGGGGCATGTTCAAAACAAGAAAGATTGGCCATGGCGGCACCCTGGACCCAATGGCGACAGGGGTGCTGCCGGTTTTTGTGGGGCCCGCGGTGAAAGCGGTAGACCTTGCCCCCAACCAGGACAAAGCCTACGACGCAGTGATGCGCCTGGGTGTGCGCACCGACACCGGGGACATTACCGGTGCCGTGCTGGAAACTGCTGCCGTGGCAGTGGCCGAGGGGGATATCCGTGCGGTATTGCCCCGGTTTTTGGGCCCCCAGCAGCAGCTGCCGCCGCTGTACAGCGCCGTGAAAGTGGCGGGCCAGCCCCTGTACAAATATGCCCGCCAGGGCCAGCAGGTGCAGCGCAAACCCCGGCCGGTGGTGGTGCATAACATCACCCTGCTGGGCCCCCAGTGCGAAAACGAGTGGTGCCTGCAGGTGGTATGCGGGAAAGGCACCTACATACGCACATTGCTTGAGGACATTGGCGCGGCTGTGGGCGCCCCGGCTACCCTGGCGGGGCTGCGCCGTACACAGGCCGGCGTGTTTGGAATAGAGCAGGCGCATAGCCTTAGCGAGATACAGGCCGCCGCCGATGAAGGCCGCCTTGAAGCCCTGTTGTGCCCGGTGGAACAGCTGTTTGCCGCCCTGCCTGCGGTGCAGGTAGAGGAAAAGGCCCTGGCGCGGCTGCAGAACGGCGCGCCGGTATACCGGGTGGCGGGGTGCCTGGGGCGCTGCCGCATACGCTGTGGCGTGCGCTTCATCGGCTTGGGCCAGCTGGACGAAGAGGGCACACTGAAAAGTGAAAAACTGTTTCTGCCGCCGGCAGGCACACGCGAAGAGGGGGATGCGGGGTGAAGGTGATATACACACGGCAACCGGTGCCGGCCACCGCCCCCACCAGCCTTGCCCTGGGTTTTTTTGACGGCGTGCACCTGGGCCACCAGGAGGTGATTGCCGCCGCCAAAGCCGAGGCCGAAGCCAAGGGCCTGGTGCTGGGGGTATTCACCTTTGTGGGCAGCCCCCGCGCCACAAAGCAGGTGATGACCGAGGCCCAAAAGCACCGCTGTTTGCAGGAACTGGGTGTGCAGGCGTGCTACCAGCCGCCGTTTGAGAGCTTTCGCAACTTGCGCCCGGAGGAGTTCTTCCAGCAGATGCTGCTGGAAGAGTACGGGGCCGCGGCGCTGGCCTGCGGGCAAAACTTTGGCTTTGGCGCGCGCCGCAGCGGCAACGTTGCCCTGCTTTCCCGCCTGTGCGCAGAGAAAGGCATGCCCCTTGCGGTGCTGCCTCTTTTGGAAATGGGGGGCGCGCCGGTGTCCTCCAGCCGCATCCGCGCGGCGCTTGCGGCAGGGGATGTGGAAGAGGCCGCCACGCTTTTGGGCCGCCCATTTGAGATAGAGGCCCCGGTGCAGCATGGTAAGGCGCTGGGTGGGCGGCTGGGCTTTCCCACGCTGAACCAGGTGTTCCCCGAGGAGATACAGCCCCCGGCCTTTGGGGTGTATATCACCAAGGCCTGGGTAGACGGCACCTGGTGGCCCGCGGCCACCGGCTGGGGCACCCGCCCCACCGTGGATGGCGAAGGCGCCACCTGTGAGACTTTCATTCCCGATTTTGTGGGCAACTTGT
>JAJDGD010000065.1 GCA_030265505.1 Ruminococcaceae bacterium OttesenSCG-928-O06
CGTGGACGATGATGCCGGCACCCTTGGCAGCCGTTGCAGCCGCTATTGCCTTGGATTTATCGGTGCTGCTGCTGTCCGATCCAGTACCGCTGGTATCTCCATTGTAGGTAGTGGGTTCACCATCCGAAATGACCACGATCACCTTGTAGGTGTCCGGGTTGTTCGAGAACATACCGGTGGCAACTTTAATACCACTTTCAAGGTTGGTTGCGCCGGCATTGCTGTCGACAGTGCCACCATCCTGATAGGTTCTGATGGTGTCGATGGCCGTTTTGATGCTTTCGCTGCCGGTGGCAGTGTTGGTAAGGGCTTTTGTGATGCTGCCGGTTGTGCCAAACTCAACAATGCCCATCTGCACGCCCACTTCGGCGCTTACAAACCCGTCCACCATGCTCTTGGCAGCCTCACGGGCCTGCCGCAGCCAGTAGTCGTAGCAGCCATTGCCGTAGTTAAAGGCATGGCTGTGGGCTTCGCAGGTGTAGCTGCAAGAACTGTGGCTGTGCTCAACTTTATTACAGCCATAGCCGCAGGCATCAATGCTGTGGGTGTGGGCTTCTTCGTCACACACAAGAACCGCGTTATAGCAACTTGCACTATGGCTCCAAGTGTTACTGGAATTGTGACTACATGTGATATCATACCGGTAACAACCTACTGTAAAACTGTCTCTGTTGCTGCGTTTGGGATAGCTATAGTACCGGCCAACCCCTTCGTGGGTGTGCGCTTCTAGCCCGCAGCCATAGCCGCAGTTGCGGGTGCTGTGGGTGTGCTCATCCAGCCCACAAGCATATGTGCAGGATGAGCCGCCGTGGCTGTGCGTCGGTTTTGTGCAGGTAAGTGTCCGTGCACCAGAACCCGTCATACTGTTGGAACGGTCAATCACCAGTACAATCTCCGCCGCTTTTGCCACGGAGGTGATAGCCTGCGCTTCTACCTGCAGGGTAATATCGAACTGGTTGGGTACGCCGTCCACGGCCGTGGCCGTTTTGCTCAGCCGTACTTCCCCTTCCTGCAGGGTATAGCCTGCAGGAACGGTTTTTATCTTGCCGCTAGCGTCATAAACGATAGAAGCACCGTTGACCTGATCCACACGCACGGTGGAAGTGGAATCGGGCACATCACCCGGGTCGGCAAAAATACTAACAGGCACCAGCGTCATCAACATCATCAGTGTCAACACAAGTGCTGCCGCTTTTTTGCCAATTCTCAGTTTACTACTCATACCAAAAACTCCTTTTTCAGTATTGGCCTTCGTCCGCTTGTTTGTGTTCGTGTCTTTCATGCTTCCTCTTTCACATCTCATTCTTTCTTTGCATCTTTTTTGCTTACCGGGTCGTCGTCTTCCTCTGGGTGGTTGTCGGCAATCACCTGGTCCATCAGCTTCAGCAATTCCAGTGTACTTCTGAAATGTACTTCTTCCGACTTCCCGTTCCATTTCACGGTACCTTGCCAGCTTGCATTCTGCCGGAACTTTACGTTGACCACAAAGATATCCGAGCTTCCGGGCGCCCCGGCAGGGGGATTTTTCTTACCCACAGACAGGGCCATCACCTCGCTTCCGGCCTTTTTTGTGGCCACTCGCCCTCTGGTTTTCTGCGTTCATCTGTGTAATTTCATACCCAATCTCACAGACACTTATCCAGTGTTGCTCTCATTATATAGCCCCTCGGTAACACAACGGTAACACAGCATATTCTCGGTAACATTTCTCGTTTCCAAAATCGTGACCAATATACACCTATTACCCGCCTGTCTGCACGGCTTTCTTCTCCTTGCCTGTGTACAATATTGAGAATTGAGCACTTGCATCACGACGCATTTTACACTACAACAATTTTGTTGCAGGACGTCGTATGCATCGGGCAAAATCATATCGAAAACAGCATTCGGACGACACTTCGGTGATACTCGAATTGCCGTCCTTTTTTGTCGTTATTGGGTTGTGTTTTTCGCAATTGTGTTCGGTGCGCATTTTGCCCCTTGTTAGCAAGGACAACCACATAATCGGCGGCAGCGCACACGAACCATAATCATTGTGGTTGTGTTCCAAGTGTACCGGCGGATTTTAGGACTATTATTTTTTGATGATGCTGTAGAAGTGTATGATTGTGCTGTTACACGCTGGAACACACCACATACTATTATCTTATCCGGCTGTAACCACCGGTTTCAATGCGTACCCTATGATATGGCTCCTACCACTTGAATTGCGTTCAGAGCCTTGCGGACGCTTTTTCTGAATGACCGCATGCGTTGCCATCTGCCCCCTAAAGGTGTTGAAATTCTCTACACCGGTATGGCCATTGGCATCACACCACTCTTTGTAGCGTTCATAGGCATCATTTATCAAGGTCATGGCCATTGAATCGGATATCATTTCATCCTCAATAAAGCGGGTAGTGCGGTCGCTATTATAAGCATATTCCTCATTAGCATCAAGGATTGCCTGCGGCACATCAAAATTCCCCTGCTCTATTGCCTTCAAGCCTTCCATGCACCAGTTTAGTAACCCGCTCAAATTAGCATCTTTCGCTAGTTCACTTTTCAAGCCTTTATCCTGTTCGGCCTCCGTAAAATGCTTTTCAAAGGGAATCACCTTCACCCGGCCAGAGGAAAACAAGGTCATATCTGTTACAGCCGGTAGGTAGTTGGTGTTGATAAACAGCTTAAATTGTGGTTTGAACTCAAAACTACCTTCATACAGATGTCGGGCGGTGATTGTATCATTGCCTGTAAGGCTTTTAACCATCGCGGCGCTAAGAACCATATTTTTGTCCGGCTCGGAGATATTTACGAAGCGGGCACCAGCCAAACGTGCGATATCCTCATTTGCTGCACCGCTGCTAGTCTTATTCTTCTGGCTTATGGATTCGGGGCGGGCTGCACTGGCATATTCCCCCATCATTTTGGCGTAGGTTTCCATTGCTGTTCCCTTGCCATTGCGGCTAGTAGGGCCAAAGAGCATAAAAAAGCATTCGTGCCGAGTATCCCCGGTAAGTGCATATCCAAGGGCTTTTTGGAAGTAATCCACCAACTCCTGATCTCCCTGCATCACTTCTCCGACAAACCGAATCCATCGTCCCGCTTTGGCTTTGGGGTCATACGTTACCCCCGATATCTTGCTCAACAGGTCATCTGGACGGTGGGCGTGGAATGTGCCTGTAGCAAGATTCAGTGTCCCATTTTTGCAGTTGAACAGCATGGGGTTTTTGTCAAACTGGTTATACAGTATGGGGTGAACACTGGCGGCGTCTTTCAGGATGGTTTCACGATAATTGCGCCGCTGCCAATATCCCACATGCTTTACATAGCTATTCCGTGTATCTTCATCTTTTATCGTTTTAGCATACTGCAACAGATGATTGCTCAACTGTTTGCATAGCTCCATTGCTTGTAGATTTTGAACATCTGGTTTCCACCGCTGGCCATCATAAATGAACCACTTTTTGCGGTCAGATACAAAGCGGGCTACACCCTTATAGTAGTCGGCAAACAAATTTCCATCGCCCAAATCCGTTTTTGGATATCGCTTGTTGCTTTCTGGGTGTAGTTGCGCCAATTCCTTTATAGGGTCAATACTTTGGGTGCTGGTGGTTTTTTTATTGTGCTTTGGATCATACACGTTTTGGCAAGCATCGATTGCCTTTTGGATAGTCATGGCCCCATAGGTGCTTGCCCCATGAATTTCATCCCACTTGGGCCGCATTAAGCCACTTTTACGGAATAGCCGATCCATTTGGACTGCATCCCTTTGGCACCAAAACGCCAGGGTATTGCATAAAGCTAGGTCGGCCTCGCTTTCAGAAGGGTAAGTGCTGATGTCACCCCGCATAAGCTGGGAAAATTCATGGCCCCGTTTGCCCTGTGCTGCCTTTTTTAAAATCAATTTATCAGGCGATGTGCTTTTAGTCGGGGCAGGAGGCGGCAGTGTTTTATTCGCCTTTTGTGATCTGACCATGTACTTGTCCAGCACGATTTTTAGTTGCTCTGTGCGGTTTTCCAATGTCTTCCCAACAGCAACAATGTCTCCTGTGATAGTCAGAAATTTACTGGTAGATCCAGATACATACACCTCTAATCCTACTGTCTGATTATTGACGAAGTATCTTTTTTTATCATAGTAAAATGAATCGGTGCGGAACAAGAGGTGTAACCCCTTACCGCTAGGGCTTCGTTCCGTGTAGCAATCCATTATATCTATTATATCACGGGCCATCTCGGAAAGGTTGCCTTTTTCATCAATACAGTGGTCAATATCGATGGCAGATATCCCGTTGAATATCCCGATTCCTAGCCCGGAATAGGCTTGAATTCGAGACTTCACGGTATCAAACATGGCAAAGGTGGACTTGTCATTAGATTTTGCTCTCTGGCCCGTTTGGGGGTTGTAGGGCACCTTTGTGGTGCGGTTTTTACTCGCTTCCATTTTCCACAGACAGAACAAGCCTTGTTGCTGTAACTGGTGGGGGATATGTTCAAGTTGAACCATTAGCACACCCCCTTATACTCTTCCATACGGCGAATCGTGCTGGGAATGGAGACGTCTTTCGTTGCTAATACCAATTTGGCAACTTTAACTGTAATTCTTGTAATCATTCTTGTATAGGATACCTCGCTTTTTTTTAGTTTCTTTTGTCAGGATATACATAACTATGTCTCCTTTTTGAGTGTTTGTCTCTCGATAATGCAAAGCTGTAATGGAACTAGACATCAAGCATAGGCATCACCCCTTTCAGAAAAGTGAATTTCGAACTTCTCGTGTGTGCAGTTGGTTTTGGTTTCCCAGTTGAAACGCGCTTGACCACATGTTATAGGATAATCGTCAAGACAACTCAACTATTGGTATTAAATATATTATAGGTATAAATATACTATGATTTGTAATATTGTTTATATGGTAATTGGAAAAGGCTTCTCAGCCTTCTCCGTTTTCTCCACGAGGTCTTGTCATTTCTGGGTGGTACACTGCAATCCAAAACAGAAATTCCAGCCAACTTTCGCGTACCACTGTCCTCAATCTCATCAATTGCTCTTGTGTCAAATCCTTGTATTTCTCTTTATCAAGTTCTTTTTGGATCATCAACTTGATATCAATTCTTTCACCTTTTTTAAAGGTATCCCTGACTTCTTTGAGCTGTTTAATGTGAAATTTGGTGTTTACTATTCCCCTCGCACTTATACGCTTACCATAATATGGACTGTCCCTTTTGATATTTTTGGCCAGCTTACTATTTGTACTACTATAACCAATAAGTGTGCTTTCTTTTACAGGTTCATCAATTCTGTCAAAGTTTTTACTTGTGTTGCGAATAAGCATATTGTTTTTTGCATAGCGCCTAACTCTTAAATTGCCGTCTTTTCCTATTGCACTCATGTATCCATCTACTTCTAGTGCCGTTTTTATGTATCCATTAGTACGAGGATCAATGATAATTTCTTTTTCTTCAAATAAGACTATGCCTTTGTCGGTGTTCACATCACTCTTTTTAAAATGAATAATTGTTTCTTTTTTGAATAACTCCCAATACAATGAATAGTAAAGCTTATCCATGATGTAACGATTGGCATCTGTACTATAACCAGGCTCATCTTGACTATATACCGTTTCTAAGAAACCAAAGAAATCATTTGCATCTCTGTAGTACTCTCTTCGAAATTTCTCCAAATAATCTACATCATATAAGTCAAGTTGATATATTGGCGGATAGTCTGATAAGGTTTTTCCTTCTTCTGCCGTAGTGGGTGAAATCCAATCAATGTATTTTTTTATCAACGACTTGTTTGAAAGAAACGAAGAAAACGAAGTCCAGTTATTCTTATTGAACAGTT
>JAJDGD010000066.1 GCA_030265505.1 Ruminococcaceae bacterium OttesenSCG-928-O06
TTTGAATAATCAGATGGTCAAACGTGCGAAATATGGGGCTGGACAATAATAAATCCTCGGGCGCAATTTGTAATCAGCAGGTCGGGGGTTCAAATCCGTCCACCAGCTCCATGCAATGCCCCGCAGGCCCCCTGCGGGGCAAGTTTTCTCCCTCGTTCGCCCTTTCCCCCACGCCCTGCTTGGGCGGGTTGGACAAGGTAACCCTTTTACCAACCGCAGCACCCGCCCAAAATCATCCCTTCCGGTGCTTCTGGGCTTTTTTTACAGCAAAACCGCTGAAAATACGCGGAAATGCATACTTCCATGAGGATTTGCAGGGCGTCCTCCCAATTGGCCCTGGCACACAATGAAAAAAGAACAGAAAACAACCGTACTAGACATCCTTTCCGCCCTCACCGGGCTTTCGCAAGAATATACTTCGTCTGCCGATTTTGACGAGGCGGGAGTACGGCAGGAATTGGTGCGCCTGCTTGCCGGGCGCACCACCCTTGCGGACATCGGGATATCCGATGAGGAATTGCAAAAAATACACGAGCGCAGCAAGCTGCAATTCTATATGTTCTGCAACGAGTGGGCGGACATGCAGCCCTTCCGCATGCTGCACCGGCAGTATCCCGATGATGCGTGGATGACGCAGCTTTGGGTGTATGCGCTGTTGTATGCCTGTGAATGTATCCACCATTATGCGGCTGCGGCACAGGCAGAACTGGCAGACGAAATAGCGGCGCTTCTTCGTGATTATGGCGATTTGCCAAAGGTGCAAAACGCGCAGCTGGATATGATTTATGCGTTATTCGGCTCTCGTGTAAGCGCGCCGGCGGTTTTGCGCGGGCTTCGCTTGCTGGGCGGGCTGTTGCGCGAGGAGGCCCCGCCCACGGATTTGTGGCAGCGGCTGAACCGCGAGATAGAGGATATTGTCGTCCGGCACGGGGAAGCGCCAAAAGTATGGCCGCGCCAGTACGGCTACTGGTATTTTGCGCTTACCGCCATTGAGGCCATTGTGTGACACCGCGTGGCAGGGGGCGAGGACATTAGTGAGCTTCTTGCGCTGGCCGACACACTGTTCCGGGAAAAATACGCCGAGGGCCGGAAATATTACGATCTGTTCCCGGAGATGATTGCCGCCACCCGGCTAATCTACCAGATCCCGGTCCTCGCCCACCGGGGCAAACAGGCGCTCTCCTGGCTGGCCACGGCGCGGCGCGTCTTGCTTTCGCTGCCCGGCGGATATGGCAAGACCCAATTTGAGCTTTTGTGTGAAAATGTGTCTCAGTTGCACCCGGACGAAGCTGTGCGCAACCTGGTGAACACGCTGTATATGGGCGGCCATTCCCCTGACGACGAGTGACCGCCATGCCTACCACGGCGTGACACCACCTCCACAAGCCTGCACATACGCCAAAATGCCCCCCAAACGGGGGGCATTTTGGCAAGGTGGCTCTATCCCACTTCCCGGATATTCAGCAGAGGGGAGAGGATATAGTCGGCTTCGGTGGTGTTGCGGATATCTTCCGCGGTGTACCCATTGCTGATTTCGGTGAGTACCAACCCGTCTTGCGTCACTTCAAACACGCACTTTTCAGTGATAATCATGTTCACCTGGCCCGCCGCCGTAAGCGGCAGGGTGCACTGGCGCAAAATTTTAGGCTTGCCTTTGGCCGTATGCTCCATGGCAATGATGACCTTTTTGGCGCCGCACACAAGGTCCATGGCGCCGCCCATGCCGGGCACCAGCTTGCCGGGGATGATCCAGTTGGCAAGGTTGCCCGCTTCGTCCACCTGCAAGGCGCCCAGCACGGTGATGTCCACATGGCCGCCGCGGATGATGCCGAAGCTGTCGCTGCTGTCGAAAAAGGCGCCATAGGGCAGCACCGTTACCGCCTTGCCGCCGGCGTTGGCAATGTGCTTATCCTCGCACCCGGCCGCCGGCGAGGGCCCCGTACCCAGAATGCCGTTTTCCGACTGGAAATAGATCATCGTATCTTCGGGCACAAAATCGGCGGCCAGCGAGGGGATGCCGATGCCCAGGTTTACTACGTTGCCGTCGCAAAACTCTTGCGCCACGCGCTGCGCTATGGCCCTTTGCATTTCGTGTTTATCCATTGTTCGCCACCTCCACAATATAGTCTATGAATATTCCCGGTATCACCACATGGTTGGGGTCTATGCCGCCCACGGGCACCACCTCTTCCGCTTCCACAATCACCGTTTTGGCCGCGCGGGACATCATCACGTTGAAGTTCCGCGTGGTACCCTCGTAGTACACGTTGCCCGCCTCGTCCACCTTGGTGCCGTAAATCAGGGCAATCTCGGCGCCCAGGGGTTCCTCCAGCAGGTACTCTTTGCCGTTCACCCACACGGTCTGTTTGCCCTCGGCCACCAGCGTGCCCAGGCCCGTACCGGTAAGCACACCGCCCAGGCCGTAGCCCGCCGCGCGCATCTTCTCCACCATGGTGCCCTGGGGAATCAGCGTTACGTCCATCTCCCCTGCAGACATCTGGCGCCCGGTTTCAGGGTTGGTACCAATGTGCGTGCCAATGAACTTCTTGATCTGCCGCCTCTCCACCATCTTGCCCAGGCCCAGCCCGGGGAAAGAGGTGTCGTTGGCGATAACGGTGAGGTCTTTGGTGCCGCGGCGCACCAGTTCATCGGTAATATGGTCTGGCGCGCCCACGCCTATAAAGCCCCCCACCATCACCGTGGCGTTGTCGGGCACCATGGCCCCGGCCTGCTGTACCGTAATGCGTTTGTCCTTCATGGTTTTGCCTCCTTTTTGTGTTGGCCCGGTTGCCGGTGTTGACAACCTCCCTCTGCATCTCTAAAATAGCATACAGGAAACCATTGGTAAAGTTGAATTGTTTGCATTCAATATTCGATGTTTTAGATATATTGGAGGAAGCCCATGGACATCGCCAATTTCCGCACGCTGAAGGCCATTTTAGAGACCGGTACGTTTCAGAACGCCGCCAACAAGCTGGGGTACACACAGTCCACCATCTCGTTCCAAATACGCCAGTTGGAGCAGCTTTTGGACTTTCCCCTGTTTGAAAAGGTGGGGCGCCGCATGGTGTTCACCCAAGCCGGGCGCGACATTTTGCCCTTTGTGGACACCCTGTTGGACAGCTACCAGCAGATACTGGACTACGGCCAGACGGCCCAAACCCTTGCAGGGGCGTTGCATGTGGCCATGCCCGAAAGCCTGATGGTGTACAAGATGCAACCGGTGCTGGCAGCTTTTCACCAGCAGGCCCCGGGGGTAGAGCTTGCCCTGCACTCCTACAGCTGCTTCACCATTAACAACTATGTGGTTACGGGCGAGGTAGACATTGGCCTGCAGTACGACATTGAGGGCACCACCGGCAACGTGGTAACGCAGGATGTAGAGGAGCTTTCCCTTGTTATGGTGGGCCCCAGCGAGTTTCGCGGCAAGGCGTTTGCCGAGGTGGCGGCCACCTCGCCCTTCATTGTAAGCAACGACGCCGGCGACGCCCACCGGGTGATTGCGCAGGACTATATGCAGCAAAGCGGCATTCGCCCGCGGGCTGTGATGGAGCTGGGCAGCACCGAGGCCATCAAGCGCAGCGTGGTGAACAGCCTGGGCATTAGCTACCTGCCGCGCTTTTCGGTGGTGGAAGAGCTTGCCGCCGGCACCCTGGCAGAGCTTTCCTGCGACATCACCGGCATGGTGGTAACGGTAATTTGCGTGATACACAAAAACAAGTGGGTGAACCCCGCCATGCAGCTGTTTATAGACCTTTTGAAGGCCCGGGCACAGGAATAGGGCATATTTTCAAATGTGAACCCCACAAAGCAGAACAGATTTGTGGGAGCTGCAAAGGTCTTTTGCGCGGCAATTCGGGAAGCACACGCTTGCACGGGCAACAAAAAAGCGGCAGCCTTTCAAGGCTGCCGCTTTTCTATCTTAGGGCAAAAGGGGGGGTTCAGCCCACCCCACCGGGGGCAAAGCGCAGGGACAAACAGCTTAGCCCGCCGTCAATTTTGGCAAACTCCCCCGTGTCTACCGGCAGCACCGCATAGCCCAGCCCCTCTATAATGGCGCGGGTTTTGGGGTAGCCCTCGGGCACCAGCACCCGGCCGTTCACCCACAGGCTGTTGGCGGCATATTCCTCCCCGGCAGGGATAACTTCGCGGTGGAAGGCAGTAAACTGGGGGGCGTCCACAAACTCGCCAGACACCAGCATGTTTCCATCTTCCAGATAGTTCACGCCGGTTTTCAGGTGCAGCACCTGCCGCAGGGGCACCTGCTTTGCCGTGTAGCCGTACGGCGCCAGAAAGGCGGCAAACTGCCGAATACCCTCGGCGTTGGTGCGCGCCGAGGCACCCACATAAAAGCAATCGCCCACGCGCATCACATCGCCCCCCTCCAGGGTGCCGGGCGCCGTGATGGTGTGAATGTGTTGCGCCGGGTAAAACTGCGCGATGGTGGGCGCCATAAGGGCTGCTTCGCCCGCACGGCTTTGCGCCCCCGGCAAAGTGATAACGGCGCACCGCTCACTCAAAACGGCGGTGTCCTCTACAAAGCAGCTGTCGGGAAAGGCGTCCTCGGGCGCAAGCTGGGTAACCGCAAGGCCGCAGCTTTCCAGCGCTTTTACATAGGCGGCATGCTGCAAAAGTGCTTTCTCATAATCCGGCGCGCCCAGCTGCGGGTTCGATGTGATGCCCTGCACCACGGCGGGACAGGGCGTGCGTACAATGGCATGGGTAAAGTTTGGCATGGTTTCATCCTTTTTACTGGTCTTGTTTGTGGTTTTCTAATGGCATATCAAAAGGCCCTTGTGTTCTTTCTTGTGCACCAAGAAAGAACCAAAGAAGCGCCGGGGGCACGGAGTGCAAAATTTGGCTTTGCGTAGCAAAACAAATTTTCCCACCGCCCGCAAAACGCCGCCCGAAGGAAGGCGGAGGGCAGCATGCGGTGGGTGGGGGCCCAGCGATGCCCCCGGACCCCAACGCCAGAGGTCGCATCTCTTGAAAATGCGGCGGGTGTTTCCCGCAAGGGCGTCAGCCGCAAGCCCAAGCGCGAACAGATGCATTCTGAAGCTGTTCGCGAGGGGGCGCGGAAGGTAGGCCTTGCGGGGAATGCCCGCTGGCCGCCCGGCGTGCGATGCCCTCTATCCGCCTGCGGCAAAGCCAACACTCGGCGCACAGCGAGGGCACTCGGCGCGAGTGGCCAGAGCGCATAAAGGCAGCGTCAGCCGCAAGGTCGGTGGCGAACAGGTACGCCCTGTACGCCACCGAGCGCGGAAGGTAGCTGCCTGTTGCGCTTTGGCCCGCTTGCGCCAACAGGCTTGCTGCTTTTACAGGGTTTGTCCCGGTGCATTCCCTACCCACGCCTCGCGCACTCAGCCGTGCGCTCTTGCGGCTCATCTGTGCGGCTTTGCCGCTTGTCTCGCCTGCCCGCCGTTGGCACATCGGCCACGGCCTGTAGCCTTGCCTCTGTGGCGGCGGGTTCGGGTTGTTTGCCCTCTTTCGTTCGCAAGCCAACCCTCGGCCCACAATCAGGGCCCCCGGCGCGGGAAAATTTGTTTTGCCCGGGCCAGGCACTTATGTTAGCGTATGCGCCACCCGCCGCGGTCG
>JAJDGD010000067.1 GCA_030265505.1 Ruminococcaceae bacterium OttesenSCG-928-O06
CAGAAGGGGCTTTTACGTTCACTGTTTAGTTCGTTCAGAAAGTAGTATTGGAGGGATTTGTTGTGGCAATGGTGAAATGTCCCGAATGCGAAAAGGAAGTATCTGATAAGGCCCCATCTTGCCCCAACTGTGGATATGAGGTTAGGAAGCATATTGATTTGATAAATCAAATGACGGAATCAGGCTATTACGATATTAGGGATAAAATGAATTCAATTGAAAATGATGAAACACTTACAGACGAACAAAAAGAAAAAGAAATGTTTGATTTTTTAAGTTCCCTAGATTCCGACACTTTTTATAATTACACCCTTTTTAGTGCCAAAGAAAATGGACAAGACACATCCGAAATGGAAAACGCCCATAAAGAAACCCTTGAGGCAGAAAAGGAACTTAAAAGAGTACAGCAACTAATTCAACAGGGACGATATGATGAAATTGATGACTATATCAATGAAAATGCTGCTTCACCCCCTGTTCCCAGATGTCCTACCTGTCAATCTACTAATGTCAAGAAAATCAGTGGCGCAAGCAGGGCGGGTTCTGTAGGTATACTTGGTATTTTTAGTAAGAAAATCAATAAATCTTTTGAATGTGGTAGTTGTGGGTATACTTGGTAGAGAAAACAATAATGATAAGTATTGAGATATTACAGTAGGGTTACTAACTTTCGGTGCACCCTTTCACTTAAAATACTAGTAACTTCTTTTAGTTATAAATCTACTAACTTTTTGTGAGCATACTTTACTAACTATGAGAGCGATTATACTATACCGTAATGGTGTAGTATGGGATTGACTTATTTGGGCGCTCAAGTCTGAGGAAAGTCAATATATTTCATACTTTATTAGTATGGTTTGGTCTTCTGATAATATCGTGTAGAAGTTGTAAGATAGGGCACGAAGCAGAGAGTAGATATGAGGTTTAAACGAGAGAATAATTAAATGTCTGCTTAATTGAATTTTATGAGCACTTCAAACGCTCTTTTTTTGCACGATTTTCAAAAATGTAAAGAACTTCAGCTTCAAATTCGCTGATTGCCGTGCAAATTACCACAAAATTACATATCATCGCTTCTCATGTACAATATGCACAATTTAGTAGTGTGTTTGTTCCGGATCCAGCAGCCTAAAGCTCTAAAACTGCATTGTATTTTATTCACTCTGAAATCTAAATAAGTTGAAAAAGTAGAGCAATACATGGAAGAGTAAATATACATTTCGCCCTATTAGCGATAACATGCTATATATTTCAAATTATGGTTTCAGACAACAAGCATTTAGCGAAATATCCCCTGCTTTTTCTTCGATTTCAGATTGAATCACTGAATAATATGCATTCTACGGGCGGAATGTAGATTAATTGTATTTGTCCCCTCAAATTTGTTCAATTTGCTAGGTTCGCCTCCTAATCGCCTAAGACATGCCTGGCTTTACCATCTTGGCAGAAGTAGGGCGATTTTCTATTGGAAAAAAGCAAGATACAAACTTGTCTAAAAGTGGCAAGCATAATTTAATACTGGACATAAAAAGACCGCCCCAAAAGTAGGGCGGTTTTGTTTTTGCTAAATATTTAATTACTTCTTTTCTAAATTGTCACGCTCAATCTTTTCTTTAATTGCCTCATTGATAAAGCCGTTTAGACTCTTGCCCTGAATCTTGGCAAAGCTGGCTATTTCTTCTTTTTCTCCTTTTGGCACTACAATATTAATTTGATCATAGGCTTTAGCTCGATATTTATTTTTTGATTCAGCACTGGTCTTGCCCACTGCGCAACACCTCCGTATTCAGTATAACACACATAACATACATATAGAAGTATACATATTGCACAATTGAACTTCTAGAAGTATGTGTGTTGCGTCAATAGACATAGATTCTAGAAGTATGCTAGCATTAACACAGCCAAACAAAACCACACACTAAACAAACAGCAGGAGGTTAAAACAATGAAACAGAACGAACATGGTGTAAAAGTAGGGGACATTTTCTACAGCAACTGGGGATATGAGCAGACCAACATTGATTTTTTTGAGGTTGTAGCCACTACTGCCAAGATGGTAGCAGTAAAGCCGATTGAATGCAACAAGAATGAAAACGGCTATTTGCAAGGGGAGAAAACACCAAAGCGCGGGGCGTACGTTACCAACAGCGGTTTCTATAAAGAACAGTATAAAACCCGTACTGCTAAAAGCCATTTTGGAGATGAGCCAATTTTGAAAAATGTTGATGGACATGATCACTTGGGATTTCTCTATAAAGAAAAGCCCGTGCACTACTCAGAATACTATTAATGGCAACCCACAATAAAAAATGGAGGAATTAAAAATGTTTAAAGAAATCACCAACACCCGAAACAGCATCACTGCGCAGGAAATGGCCGACATTATCAACGATAACAGCTTATCGGTACGGTGGGACTATACCAACGGCGTTCTGTTCCAGTTCATGCCACTGCACAGCCCCAAGGTGCACAATGAGGGGCAAGGGGATATGTTGACATTCTATCATGCGGATGGCGAAACTATAGCGGTCATTTTGTATATTGATGGCATAAACGAAATCAAACAATTTCACTATGAATACACAGAGGACGGCACCAGCCATATACTGTATAAGTTTGATGTGTACCAGTGTGGCGAAATCATGCAGATTGAGCACCACAGCACCACAGAGGTTTAGCCCATGAAGCGGATAGCATTATTTGTAATTCTCTTTATTCTGGTAGCCACAACAAAGGATTCAAGCTTTTTTATAACCCTGCTGCTACTTCTAGCAATTGACACGGTACAAGCAATTATCCGAAAAGTAAAGCGTCCCCGCCACGCCTGGACAGCAAAAACGAGGACGCCAGCGCCACCACTACAGCGGCAATCATATTTTACCATAGGTGCCGCGACAAAGGAAGGATTGCATACAGGTAATAGCCATGGTACAGCTAGTTAGTATTAAAGCAATAGCGGCGGCGTTCAGTGAGAGCGCCGCCTTGCTTGAACAAGATGATTGCATAGCACTGATTGAAAGCGCAATTGAGTATACCAACGAACTACCGCCAATAAGCATGAACGGTAAACAATATTACATGAAGCAACGCAAGATTAAAAACGTTGAAGCAACCACCAAACCATGATACAATATCAACACTGATACAGGAGGGCGCATACATGGCACTAACGAAAGAGGACTTGCAAGCGATCCGTGAAGTTGTACAAGATGAAATAAAGCCAATTAGTGAACGTTTAGCCGTGATTGAAGTTGATCACACACGCAAAATCAACCTTGTTTTAGAATCTCAAGTTGATATGAATCGAAATCTTGAGGATATGAGCCAGCGACTAACAGCAGTAGAGGGAACGCTTGCAAACTCTGTTGTGATTAAAGCAGTAGCCCCGAAAGAGTAAGCAATACCCCACCACATACACAGATACCATAGCTGCAATAATGGCTATGGTATTTTTATTGATTTTGGGGTTTAGTGGCTTCATATAGGGTATTGCACTGATAGCCCTGTAAAAGCCTCTCACGGCGTTTGTAGGGCTGTTTGCAGTCATTCTACACATTATCCACTATAACCTAGTAACCGCAATGTGATAGCAAAGTATAGTTATATAGAGGTGTACCAGAGTTGCAGTGTGTCGTATATAGTATTAAAAAAATGATATGCTCAAATCTCTTTAACTACATTACGAAAACAGAGCTAGAATGGCCGTTTGGTGTGCTGCTAGTATCTGGATACTATGAGTAACTAAAGAGCAAAACCGAGCGGGTTTTATACTACTAATGTGCTATTCTCGATTACGGCGTAAATCAGTGCTACTATTGGTTTAATTTTGCCTTTCATTTATGTAGATCAGCATGGAGAGGTGCCGGGCTGCAAGGGAGTAATGCAACCGGGATATATAATTATTACCGTATTTTACCTGTTTTTGCGTTACCCCTTCCAAAAGAAAAAGGTGATAGTAGACCTGATTTTTTTCCGCTGAAAATTTTGTCAAATCCCATGGATATTATTCGGTCAATTTTGATTTGAGACAATGAGTTCGCTGGAATAGCGGGCATAGATAACGGTATTCATATGCCGCCCCCTTCCTGCAACATCTTCACAAGGGCCTCTTTCAGGCGGCTGTTTACCGGGGACGCCGGGTCGAAGCACATTTCCACAAACTGGCGCAGTTCCTCGTTCTGCTCGGCCTTTTCCTGTATCAGTTGGGGCTTATAGTCGTACAATTTTCCCTGTGGCTTTGGGGTACGGCAAAAAATATAGTCCATCGAAACATCGAAATAGTCCGCATACCAAACCAGCACCTTGTAGGGTGCTTCCGATTGGTCATGTTCGTAGCGGTTGAGAGTGGATTGCGCCATGCCGCCTATCTCGGCCAGCTTCTTTTGGGTAAGGTGAACGCTTTCCCGCAGGGTCGTCAAGCGGCTGCCTACTGTTTCCATTGCATCACCTCTTTAATCCGATTTGATATGGAAACGATACCCCAATATCGAAACAATGTCAACCCTATATTCGGCATCTTTCTTTGCTGAAAGCTGAAATTGGGATGTGTAAAGTAAAAAAGCCCGCCGGAGCGGGCCGAACGCAACTTGCTTTTCACATCATCATAAAACAAGGCAGTCTTTATCATGACGTTCCCACCGTAACGAGCTATCCTAATTACTAAAAAGGGTAAGCATTCCAGTATATCTACCCTTATCGAAGCTATTGCAGAAGGGATTCTTCCGGCATCGCTAATGATATATCGGAATTCACTAGATAGTAGTTTTGATATGCGAGCATGCTTTCATCTAAATTTATCAGATTGTACTTTGCTTTTAGCGGGGCATGTTCTAAAACATATAGCAAGTTATCGATATATTCGTTGTAAGAATTTATCGCTACTTTATCATCACCATAATATAGTCCGGGTACCATAACTTCGTCATCGATTAGGGGAGATGCAATGGTAAACAATATTTCCTCTTCTGTAGAGTTCCCCCACTCTGAATTTATTTTTTCATCGATTGAAAGTTGAATTTCATCAATATCATTACTTGTATAAAGTAAGCTTGCTGACCAACTATATCCAGCAGCAACCAAATCTGAGGCTAGGCAAGAAACACCGAATACATCGTCAATATAATATGTCCTTCCATTAAAGCATATTAACTTCTGTGCAGTTAACAATCCATCGCTATGTTTTGATATTTTATACTCAATAGCATCAATAATTCCATTATAATATGAACTTGGGTTATCCTCCGGAACATATGCCATAGCTTCAATAAGCAAAGGTAGCCCCGTTAACAGGATGCCTAAATCATCGTTTAAAAGGTACATCCCGTCTATTCCCGAAACACGACTGTACAAAGTGAAAGACAGGTGCTGAATTTCGGAGTATGCTCTCGCTTCGCCATAACAAAGTAGTGCATTGTATGCCAGTTCATATTCTCCCAAAGCGACAAGTTTTCTTGATAATTCAGTTGCTACCAACCC
>JAJDGD010000068.1 GCA_030265505.1 Ruminococcaceae bacterium OttesenSCG-928-O06
TGAAAAGCGAAAAAATAGGATATATTGTTGATAAAATGTGAATATTGTGTTAAAATTTGGGCCATCAAGAAGCAAAAAAGGAGGGATGCGAAAAAAGCGGGTAGGAAAGCGGCGGCGAGGCCGCCTGCCTTGCATACGCGCTGCCACAGGGCGGCGTTTTCGCGGGGCATAAAAGCAAGGGAACAACAATGGAGAAGAGGAGAGAAACGTATGGCGATTTTTGGGATGCTATTATCCATTGCAATCATGATCATCGGCGCCTATCGCGGCATCAAGGCAATTCCTCTTACCGTGCTTGCGGCAGCCATCGTTATGATCACCAACGGCGTCAACTTGTGGGAGGGCTATTCCGTAACCTACGCCTTCGGCTTTGGGAACGTGGTGGCCAGTTACTTTTTCATCTTTGTGTCTTCCTCGGTGTATGCAAAGGTGATGGAGGACTCCGGCGCTACCACGGCCATCGGCTACAAGTTTATTGACTGGTTTGGCACAAAGCATGTGATGCTGGTGAGCATTTTGTTTGTGGCGCTGCTAACCTATGGCGGCGTAAGCCTGTTTGTGGTGGTGTTTGCCGCCACGCCCATTTTGTTTTTGCTGTTTAAAGAGGCAGGCTTGCCCCGGCACCTGGTGTGCGCGCCCTACACCGTGGGGTCCTCCACCTTCACCATGACGGCCCTGCCCGGTTCGCCCCAGCTTACCAACGTCATCCCCTCGCAGTTTTTGGGCACCCCGCTAACCGCGGCGCCGGTACTGTCCATCTTGCTGTCCCTTCTGCTGTTTGGCGGGGGCTGGTGGTACTGCATGTTTGCCGAAAAACAGGCCCGCAAGAAAAACGAGGAATGGACCTACCCCGAGGGCTACAACAAGGCCATGATGGAGATAAACCGCAAGGACCTGCCCGGCACGGCGGCCTCGTTCATCCCCATCGTGTTCGTCATCGCCTTCATCATCATCTGCTCTGCCATGAAGGACACCCTCGCTTTCGCGCAGGACTCTGCCCTGCTAACCACCATTGCCATGTGCCTGGGTACCGTCATTTGTGTGGCGCTGAACTTCAGCCGCCTGAGCGTGACCAAAGTGAAGGACCTGATTGGCCTGGGCAGCGCCAACGCCATTACCGCCATGGTGGGCCTGGCCGCCGTTGTGGCCTACGGCGCCGTGGTTTCCTCCACCGCCGCCTTCCAGGACGTTATCTCCTGGGTGCTGGGCGTGCAGATGAGCCCCTATTATAAAGGGATTTTTGCCACCGCTGTCATTGCGGGTATCACGGGTTCCTCCTCGGGAGGTGTGCGCATCGCACTTACCAACATGGCCGATTATTTCATCGGCACGGGGTGCAACCTGGAGTATCTGCACAGGGTGATGTCGGTTGCGGCAGGCTCGTTCGACACCTTGCCCCATGTGTCGGGCATATTCCTGGTGCTGGCCGTGATGGGCCTTACCCACAAAGAGGCATACAAGCACACCTGGTGGACGTCGGTGGTCATCCCGGCCATTGTGGCCATCATCGGTGCGGTTATCGCCACCATTATAGGCTAGCCGGGGGCTTTGGTCCCGGTGTGCCCGCATAAGCAAAGGCCCCCGCGCAGCGGGGGCCTTTTGTATACAAAGGGCAGGGTGGGCAAGCGGTTTTGGCAAAGGCCGGGCCAGAGAGGAAGGCAAGCCCGCAGGCTATAGCTCCACCCAGTACTGCTGGGTCACGGTGCCGTCGGGGCGGGTGTACTCCCCGGTAAGTGTGCCGCCACAACGCCGTATGGTAGCCGCAGAGGGCAGGTTGGTTTTGTTGCAGGTGATGAGCACCCGGCCGAGCCCCAAGCGCCGCGCCTGCTGCAGCCCCAACCGCAGCATAACGGGCGCCAGGTGCTGCCCGCGCGCGCTGGGCACCAGCCCATAGCCGATGTGCCCCCCCACGCGGGAGAGTTCCTCGTTCAGGCGGTGGCGCACATCCAAAAAGCCCAGCAGATGGTCGGCGTCGTCCATAAAAAAGAACAGGGTAGAGGGCATAAGCCCCTCGGGCGGGTTGGTGCGCAGGCGCTGCATGCCACGCAGCACGGCGCCGTAGCTGCGGCCGTCCCGCCGGGCGGCCAGGGGCAGCCAGTCTTCGTCTGCAGGGCCCGGCTGGGCCAGGGCGGCCAGGTATTCCCGCTTGTGGGCCCAGGCGGGCAGCACCAGCCGGTAGGGTCCTTCATATACGGGGGAAAGTGTGGGTGTTTCGTCAAACAGGCGCAGCAGGGCGGGGCGCTTTTCTATGAACCAAACAAGCGCCACCCCCAGCACCCCGCAGCTGATGAGCTGCCCCGCGCCCACCGTGGCCATGTTTAACAGCCACAGCCCGGCGCCGGTGCCCGCCGGCAGCAGCAGAAAGCTGAGCTCGGCCCCGATGAAAACGGCGTTGAACAAAATGGGCGGCACGGCGGCGGCCAGGGGCAGGCCCCGCCAGCGCACATGGCGCAGCTGGCGGGTGCACACCGCGGCCAGCAGGGTGGCGGCAGTGCCCACCAGCATGTCCAGCGGCATGCCCCCCAAAAGGTTGGCAAAAAAGCAGCCCACGGCAAGGCCGGCCACGGCCTCGGGGCACAGTACCGGCAGCAGGGCCAGGGCCTCGGCCACGCGCACCTGCACCGGGCCGTAGGCGGCGGGCGCCAGCAGCAGGCACAGTGCTACATATACGGCGGCAATAAGGGCCGCGCGCAGCATTTTACGGGTGGACATAGCATTCTTTCCGGCGAAAGATTTTGCCTTTTGGGGCCGCCGGGCCCAAAAGGTGTACCCCCGGCGTTGCCGGGGGCGGCCCAAAACCTGCCTGCGGCAGGAAAGTGGCCCGTTGGCCGTGCAGTTACTGTGGCGGGGCCAGCCGGTACAAGCAGTGCGGGCCATTTTGCCCCGGCACCTGTTCTACAAAGGCAAAGCCGCAACGCTTTAGTAACCGCCGGGAGGAGGTGTTGTCTGCATGGGGGTCTGCCAGAAGGGCCTGCATACCCAGTTCTTCAAAGGCGAAACGGGCCACTGCCTGTAAAACCCCCGTCATCAGGCCGCGGCCCCGGGCGGCGGCAGCCAGTTCATAGCCCACATCATAGGTGCTTTTGTCGGCAGCAGGGTTCCACAGGCATATGCCCCCCAGCATCTCGCCGCCTTCGGGTGGCGCCATTGCCCAAAAGTAGCACGCCCCTGTCAAATGTCCCTGCATCACGCGCGCAATGTACGCCTGGGCCTGGGCAAGGTTTGTGTAGGCGGGTACCCCGGTAAAGCGGGCGGCATCTGCATCGGCCCGTATGGCATACAGGGCCCCGGCGTCGCCCAGGGCCAGGGGCCGCAGCAGGCAGGCGGGTGCGGAAAGGATAGGCAGGATGTCCATAATGCCGCACCCCCAGGTTTGCATTCTTCCATACGGGAAAAGGCCGGCGCTTAGTATGCCTTGCCCCAGGCCACCATGTGCTTGGCGGGCTTGCCGCAAATGGGGCAAACATCGCTCAGCTGCTTTTGCTCAAAGGGGATGCACTGGCTGGAGTAGCCGGTTTGCTCTTTCATGGCGTCCTCGCAGGCTTCCTCGCCGCACCACATGGCAAAAATGAAACCGGTCTCGCTCTCGGCCGTGCGGCGCACTTCGTCCATGCTGGCGCAGTAAAAGCTGCGGCGTGTAAGGTTGGCCGCGGCCCTTTGGTACAAAGCGTCGGCCACTTCGCCCAGCAGGGCGGGAATGGCGGTGTCCAAATCTGCCAGGGGGGTAAAGGCCTTTTCGCGGCTGTCGCGCCGCACCAGCACGCACTGGTCTTTCTCAATGTCCTTAGGGCCAATCTCCAGCCGCAGGGGCACGCCTTTCATCTCCCATTCGCTGAACTTCCAGCCCGGGGAGTTGTCGCTTTCGTCCAGCTTCACCCGGCAGAACTTGGCCAGGCTCTCGCGCAGCTCACGCGCTTTTTCCAAAACGCCCTCTTTGTGCTGGGCCACCGGCACAATAACCACCTGCCAGGGGGCCACGGCGGGGGGCAACGCAAGGCCGTTGTCGTCGCCGTGCGTCATGATGATGCCACCGATGAGCCGTGTGGAGATGCCCCAGCTGGTCTCGAAGGGGTATTGCAGGGTGTTGTCCCGCCCGGTGAAGGTAACGTCGAACGCGCGGGAAAAACCGTCGCCAAAATAGTGGGACGTGCCCGCCTGCAGCACTTTGCCGTCGTGCATCATGGCCTCGATGGCGTAGGTGTCTTCGGCGCCGGCAAACTTGTCGCTCTCGGTTTTAGGCCCGCGCACCAGGGGCATCATCAGGTGGTTTTCACACAGGTCTGTGTAATAATCCAAGATGCGCAGGGTCTCTTCCTTTGCTTCCTCGGCGGTTTCGTGGATGGTATGCCCCTCCTGCCACCAAAACTCCCGGCTGCGCAGGAAGGGACGGGTGGTTTTCTCCCACCGCACCACGCTGCACCACTGGTTGTACAAAAAGGGCAGCTGGCGCCAGCTGTGCAGCACACGGGCAAAATGGTCGCAAAACAGCGTCTCGCTGGTGGGGCGGATGCAAAGCGGCTCCTCCAGCTCCTCGCTGCCGCCCTTTGTCACCCAGGCCACCTCGGGGCCAAAGCCCTTCACATGGTCCTTTTCCTTTTGCAGCAGGCTCTCGGGAATGAGCAGGGGCATGGCTACGTTCTCGTGCCCGCTGGCCTTAATCATCCCGTCGAAGATGCGGGTGATATTCTCCCAAATGGCCTGCCCATACGGGCGCAAAATGGTAAAGCCTTTCACCGAGGAATAGTCCACCAGTTCCGCTTTCAGGCAGATGTCGGTATACCACTGGGCGAAATCCTCGCCCTGGGGGGTGATGGCCTCCACCATTTTTTTATTTTCGCTCATGCCAAAGCCCCTTTCTATAATAGGAAGGTGTGCCACCGGCGGCGGCACACCCGTTTTGCAAACCCAAGGCGCAATACGGCCAAGCCTCAGGTGTTCTCCTCGATGTAGCGCACAACATCCCCCACGGTGCGGAAGTTCTCAATCTGGTCGTCGGGCACTTCCAGGCCGTACTCGTCCTCTATGGTCATCACAAGGTCCACAACGTCCAGGCTGTCGGCCTCAAGGTCGTCGATGATGTCGCTCTCCAGGGTGATTTTATCTTCTTCCAGGTCCAGCTGGTCCATCAAGATCTGGCGGATGCGTTCAAATACCATCCCAAGCGCCTTCCTTCTGCATTGTTGTACGCTGGCACCCTGTTTTACGCTGGGCGCCGGCGCCTGTAATCTACTCCCTTTTATAGCGTGTTTTGCAGGGCTTGTCAAGGCGTTTTGCCAGGAATACACACCCCGCCCCGGGTTTTTTTGCCCGGCGGGCAGGGGGGCTATTGTTCCCGCCTGCGCCGTATGATACAATAACACGGTGGGCGCTGCCCGCCTTTGTTTTGGGCAAAGGGCGCGGGTGCGCGAAAGACC
>JAJDGD010000069.1 GCA_030265505.1 Ruminococcaceae bacterium OttesenSCG-928-O06
ATGATTGGCTTCGGTATAGACAAGGCCCAGGCAGAGTATGTGGCCGAAATTCGCCTGCGAAACCTGAACCGTGAGTATATATTGCGACGCACCGAGGAAATTGCGGGCCTTGAGGCGGACATTGCAGAGCTGGAAGCCACCCTGAAAAGCCCGGCAAAGGTGCGCAAGGTTATTATAGACGAGCTTACCTATGTAAGCAAAAAATATGGCCAGCCGCGCAAAAGCGAGATATTGTACGGTGTGCAGGACGAGGAGGCCGAGCCCGAGGAGGACACCCTGCCGGACTACCCCGTGCACGTCTTCTTCACAAACGAGGGGTATTTCAAGAAAATCACCCCGGCGTCGTTGCGCATGAGCAGCGAACAGAAGCTGAAAGAGGGGGATGTGGTGGCCTTTGCGGCCGAGAGCCACAACACCGCCGAGGCGCTGTTCTTCACAAACAAGCACCAGGTGTACAAAACCCGGGTGGGAGATTTTGAAGACACCAAGGCCAGCGTAATGGGTGAATACCTGCCGGCCCGCCTGGCCATGGAAGACGGCGAAGTGCCCCTGTGCATGGTGCTTACCGACGATTACACAGGCTTTATGTTGTTCCTGTTCCAAAACGGCAAGGGGGCCAAGGTGCCGCTGCAAAGCTATGCCACCAAGCAAAACCGCAAAAAGCTCATCAACGCATACAGCGACAAAGCCCCCCTGGCGTGGATGGCCCCCTTTACAGAGGAAAGCGAGATCGCCATCCAAACCAGCGGCGGGCGCATGCTGCTGGTGGCCACGGCCCAAATCTCGGCCAAAACCACCAAGAACACCGCCGGGGTGGGGGTCATCAACCTGAAGAAGGGCCAGCGCATCACCCAGGTGCGCCTGGCCGCGTCTCTGGAACTGAAGGACCCCCACCGCTACCGTGTGCGCAGTTTGCCTGCGGCAGGGGCGGTCATCCGCGCGGACGATTTTAGCGAACAGACCATGCTGGGAGAAGAAAACGCGCCCGAGTGAGTTGCGGCGTCCCTGGGGGAGAAGGTGGGCAAGGGCGCAGGGCAAACCGGGCGTTGTGCCCGGCGCGCCTTTGAATTGTGGTTCATCAACGCCCGGCACGCTGTTGTTGATTTTTCACAGCGGCTGTGATACAATCTTTGTGTATTTTACTGAAACGAGGTTATGGTATGTCAATTCTTGAAATTATCGCCGGCGTGCTGATGATTTTGATCAGCGCCGTGATTATTGTGATGGTGCTTAGCCAGGAGAGCAAGGGCCAGGGTTTGTCCAGCGTCATCACCGGCTCTGAGATGATGTCAGGAGAGTCTCGCACGCGCTCGAAAGAAGCAAGGCAAACCCGCGCCACCCAAATTGCCGGGCTGGTGTTTTTCGTGCTCATCATTTTGGTAAACCTGTTTAGCGTACTTGCCTAAAAAGCGGCACATGCAGGGCCGTTTTCATCATTGAACCGCCGCATAATGCGGGTTTTGCACCAGTTTGGCGTACGGGGCACGGCACCCGGGCACTGATGACAAAAACGCATTGTGGGGCGGTTTGCGCTGTGCGGATGCAGGGCCTGTGTGTGGGTGCGCTACCAAAGCCACCCCGCCGCACAAACGAAAGGAGACGCCATGTCCCTACGCGGCAGCCTGATAAAAGAACTGGCCGAAGGGCCCAAAACAATCAAACAGCTGCGGGGCGCGGTGAATGCCAATGGCAAAAAGCTGGCCAAGGCGCTGCAGCCCATGGTGGACGGCGGCGAGGTTACTTTGCGCAAAGGCGTATATTCCCTGGCCCTTGAGGACCTTATAGAAGGCAAACTGGTAAAGCTGGGCCGCGGCTTTGGCTTTGTGGCCCCGGCAAACGCCAGTGAGGATATTTTTGTACCGGGCAGCGCCCTTTTGGGGTTTTCAATAAAATATATCTCCAGGTTCTTGCGCAAAAACTCCGTCATGGCCTGGGCAATAAACCGGTTTGTAATGGCCTTTTTGGTTTGGTTTTCGTAGCTGGTGATGGTGGAAAACGAGGAGGAGATATAGCACAGGCAGTCCTGTATGTCAGTAAAGGTGATGCGGCTTTCGTCCTTTTTATACATGCCCTTTTGCTTCAAAAAGGCGTCTATCTGGCCGGTGAACGCGCTTTTCACCGCACGTTCGGGGCTGCCGCCATGCTCCAGATAGCTTGAGTTGTGGTAATACTCCAGCATTTGCACCTTGTTGGAAAAGCAGAACGCCACGTTCATCAGCACTTTGTACTCGGGGCGGTCTTCCCTGTCGCGCCCGGTGGCGCTGCCGGCAAAATGCACCACCGGGGCAAAAGCGCTCTCCTGCGCCACCTCTTCCACATAGTCCTGTATCCCGTTCTGGTAATAAAATTCGGTTTTGGTTTTCCCGCCCTCAGCGGTCTCATCCACAAACTCAAAGGTGACGCCTTCGTTCACCACAGCTTGCTTTTTCAGCGTGTCCAGGAAGTATTCTGCCGGCACTTTGATATCGGTGAACACGTCCAGGTCCGGCTTCCATTGGATGAACGTACCCGTGCGCTTGAAGCGTGTGGGCTCGCTTTGCAGGCCCCCCACATTCTCGCCTTTTTCAAAATCCAGGTGGTAATGGTGGCCGTCGCGCCACACGTCGGCACGCATCCACTCGCTGGCATACTGGGTGGCTGTAAGCCCCAGGCCATTCAGCCCCAGGCTATACTCGTACCCCTCGCCCGCGTCGTCGTACTTGCCGCCGGCGTACAGCTCGGTAAACAGCAGCTCCCAGTTGTAGCGGTCTTCATTTTTGTTATATTCCACCGGGATGCCCCGGGCAAAGTCCTCCACCGAGAAGCTGCCGTCGCGGTATTTTGTAACAATAATGCGCTCGCCAAAGCCGCCGCGCGCCTCGTCTATGGAGTTGGAGATGATCTCGAAGATGGCGTGCTGGCAGCCCTCCACCCCGTCTGACCCAAAAATGACGCCGGGGCGTTTTCGCACGCGGTCGGCGCCTTTCAGGCTGGTGATGCTCTCATTGTCGTACACGATGGGTTTTTTGGGCATGATTCCTCCGTTTTTGTGGAAAAGGGAAGCAGGAAAATGTTGGAAAAAGTGTTTTGCACTATTTCAAATGGCAACGCCGGCAAAGAAACCGCGCCTTGGCCCCGGCGCATATATTCCTCAGGGCCTGCGCCACGCAGGACAGACCCTCTTTTGTCCTGTATCCTTCCTAATCCATCCCCAAGTCGCTGTCCATGCTTTCCGCTTCTTCGCCGTCCGGGGCGGTGGCGGGTGGTGGGGCGGGCTTCGGTGCGGCAGGCGCGTCCGGCGGCACTTCGTGCGGCGTGCCGCTGCCGGCGGCAGGCATGCTGCCCTCCGGGTCAATGTCCTGGCCCGTCAGGGCGGCTTCCTGCCGTTGCAGCACGGCCTTGGGCGCCGGGGGTATCTCAAACGGGGGCAAGGTGCCTCCCTCCATCAAAACGCGGAACTCGTCTCCGGCCAGTTTTTCACGCTCCAGCAGGGTATTTGCCACCAGATGCAATTGGTCCATGTGGCTTTCCAGTATCTCGGTGGCCCTGTTGTAGGCACCATCCAAAAGCGCGCGCATCTCGGTGTCTATCTCACCGGCAACTTCCTCGCCATAGTTGCGGGTGTGGCCATAGTCTCGCCCAAGGAAGGTCTCCCCCGGGTCATTGTCGTACACCACCGGGCCCAGCCGCTCGGAAAAACCATACCGGGTAACCATGGCACGGGCAATCTTGGTGGCACGCTCCAGGTCGTTCGACGCACCAGTGGAAATATCGTCCAGCACCAGCTTTTCGGCCACCCGGCCGCCCAGCATCTGTACAATGTTCTCCTGCATCTGCGTTTTGGTGCGGAACTGCACGTCCTCCTCGGGCCGGTACATGGTAAAGCCGCCTGCCGGCCCGTGGGGAATGATGGTAATCTGGTGCACGGGGTCGCTGGTGGGGCAATAGTACGCGGTGATGGCGTGCCCCGCCTCGTGGAAAGCCGTTAGGCGGCGCTCTTTCTCTGTCACCACGCGGCTGCGTTTTTCGGGCCCGGCCATCACCTTGATGTTGGCCTCCTCGAAGTCCTGCTCGGTGATGACTTTACGCCCGTGCCGCGCGGCCAGCAAGGCCGCCTCGTTCACCAGGTTTTCCAAATCTGCCCCGGTGAAGCCCGGGGTGGTGCGCGCTATGATGCGCAAGTCTACATCCGGCCCCAGGGGCTTTTTGCGGGTGTGCACCAGCAATATCTCCTCGCGGCCCTTTACGTCGGGCAGGCCCACATACACCTGGCGGTCAAAACGGCCGGGGCGCAGCAGGGCCTTGTCCAAAATGTCGGCCCGGTTGGTGGCCGCCACCACAATCACGCCCTCGTTGCCGTCAAAACCGTCCATCTCCACAAGCAACTGGTTCAGGGTCTGCTCGCGTTCGTCGTGGCCGCCGCCCAGGCCCGCGCCGCGCTGGCGCCCCACGGCGTCTATCTCGTCTATAAACACGATGCACGGCGCGGTTTTCTTCGCCTTATCGAACAAATCGCGCACACGGGAGGCACCCACGCCCACATACATCTCCACAAAGTCACTGCCGGAAATAGAGTAGAACGGCACGCCGGCCTCGCCTGCACAGGCGCGGGCCAGCAGGGTTTTGCCGGTGCCCGGCGGGCCCACCAGCAGCACCCCGTGGGGAATGCGCGCACCCAGCGCGTTAAAGCGCTTGGGGTTCTTCAAAAACTCTACAATCTCCTCCAGCTCTTCCTTCTCTTCGTCGGCGCCGGCCACGTCCTTAAAAGTGTTCTTCTTCTTGTTCTCGGCCTGGTTTTTCACCTTGGCCTTGCCCACGTTCATGGCGCCCTTGCTGCCACCGTCGTTCTGCATGAACATCACATAGTATACAAAGGCCCCCAGCACCAGCATCAAAAGAACCGCCGGCACAATGTAGAACCACATGGTGTTGTCGCCGGAGTATTTGAAGTCGTAATACTCCAGCTTTTCGCCGTCGTGGGCCTCTTCGTAAATCTCCAGATATTCGGGCAGGCTGTCTACAAACAGGGACATGTAGGGCATCTTGTACTTTTCCACTTCCCCGCTCTCGCGCAGGGTGTACTCCAAATTGCCGTTGCCCAAATCCAGCGTGAAGGAACTTACCTCGGCCTCCTCGAACAGGCCCACCACTTCCGAATACCGCAGCCCAGGGCTTTGGTTCGAGAGGTTTGTGCGGAACACGAAGAACAGCAGCCCGGCAATAGCCACCAACAGTACAATGTTTGTATATCGAGGTCTGGGTTTTTTTGTCAAAGCGGTTTCCTCCCGGGGCACTGCGCCTTTTGGCCCGGCGCCGGTTTTGTGGGAATGGGGCAAGGGGCCGTACAACTATACTATACAACTGTCGGAAACA
>JAJDGD010000007.1 GCA_030265505.1 Ruminococcaceae bacterium OttesenSCG-928-O06
GTGCCGGGCAGCCCCGCGCAGCAGCCGTACCCTGCGCCCTATGCCGCGCCGCCGGCCTATCATGCCCCGGCCACACAGCCGCAAGGGGCTGCCGCGCAACCGCCAAAAAAACGCCGGATATTTGTGAATGTGGGCACGGTTTTGTACATGCTGGTGGCGGCAGCGCTTACGTTGCTCAGCCTGGCGTCTTCCATCGGGCTGCTGGGCTAAAGCCCCTGCCAGCCGTGCAAGCAAAAGAAAAGAGGTGCCCCCATGGAGAAGGCAAAGCCCTGTAGCAATAACCACCCCTGCGAATGCCCGGAAGAAACCTGCCCCCGCCACGGCACCTGTTGCGACTGCGTGGCCTACCACAAAAAGCGGGGTAGCCTGCCCATGTGCCTGCGCGGCCTGGAAAAATAGCGCCGCAGAAGTTGAGGGAAGAAAACGCTGCTGCGCCCCGGCACCCATGGGCAATGCCCCTATAGAGACGCACAAAAGCAAATCAAAAGAAAACACACCGCCCGGGCCGGGCGGTGTGTTTTTTGCAGATTGAGTATGGATATGTGGGGCCATGAGAGCTTGGTGTTTGCCTCAATCTTATACCATTGAGGAGACGGAAATAAAACGGTGAAACCATACAGAAAGTGGTTTTTCAAAAGCGGTATGAGGCCCGGGGAATAAAGCGGCAATAAATATGGGGAAAATACGCCGAAATTACCGCAGGGGGTAGCGCATGGGCACAAAGCGGATGCCGTTTTGTGTTTGGGCGGGGCCCATGGGGGCAAAGCCCATGCGGCGGTAGGCCTCCACCGCGTAGGGCGAGGAATGCACCGTTACCTCGCCGCGAAAGCCCGCCGCGCGGAACTGCTGTACCATGTTGCCAAAAAGCGCCTTGGCCACGCCTTGCCGGTGGTGCGCCTTTGCCACAAACATAAGGGACACATGGCACGGCGGGCGCACCGCCAGCACCCCCACAAGGGCAGGGGCATAGGCGCCCCACAAAAGCAGACGGCCCTCTTGCATGGCGCCGGCGATGGAGTCCTGCTCAATAAAGCTGTCAAACTCCCACACGCCCTCGTCTGTGTAGCCGGGGGCGTTGAACTCCCAAAACACGTCCCGCACAAGCCCCAGCGCATCCTTCAGGGGTAGCAGTTCTGTGTAGTGGATGGGGAGGATGTCCATGGGGTGGCACCGCCTTTGCAGAAAGTTTGGGGTTGCTAACAGCGGCATTTGCGCGGGTTAGCAAACGCTCACTTACCAATCTCCTCCTGCGCCAGCAGGCGCACGCCGCTTTGGCACAGCAGTTCGGCGGCTTTGGCGGGGGCGTCTACCCGGAAGATGAGCACCGCCGCTTCGTCTATGCGCCGCACGAAAGAGTAAAGATATTCAATGGTTACGCCGCCTTTGCGCAGCAGGGTAAGCGCGTCGGCCAGGCCGCCGGGGCTGTCGGGCACGGCCACGGCCAAAACGTCGGTAAGGCTGGCGGTGTAGCCGTGGCTTTTTACCAGGGTAAGGGCCTTTTCGTTGTCGCTGGTAATGGCGCGCAAAATGCCAAAGTCGGTGGTGTCGGCAATGGAGAGGGCCAAAAGGTCTATGCCTGCGTCGGCCAAAAGGCGGGTGAACTCCTCCAGGCTGCCCAGGCGGTTTTCTATGAAAGCGGAAATTTGCTTGATATACATGGTATGCCTCCTTCCGTGGCTTACTGGGTAAGTGCGGTGCGTTTGTCCACCACGCGTTTGCTTTTGCCTTCGCTGCGCTCTATGCTGCCGGGGCTTACCAGCCGCAGCTTCACCCCAAGGCCCAGCACCTGCTCAATGGCGCGGGACACGTCGCGGCTCAGTTGTTCCACCCGGCGCACTTCGTCGCTCAGCAGCTCGGGCGCAAGTTCTACCTGCACCTCCAGCACGTCCAGGTTGTTAATGCGCTCCACCACCAGCAGGTAGCGCGGGGCAATGCCGGGAATACCCATGATGGCGGCCTCTACCTGGGAGGGGAACACGTTTACCCCGCGGATGATGAGCATGTCGTCTGTGCGCCCGTGCAGCCGCATGATGCGTTTGTGGGTGCGTCCGCAGGGGCACGGCTCTGGGATGATGCGGGTGAGGTCGTGCGTGCGGTAGCGCAAAGTGGGCATGCCCTCTTTGGTAATGGTGGTGATGCAAAGCTCGCCCATTTCACCGTCGGGCAGGGCTTCGCCGGTGTCAGGGTCCAAAATCTCGGGGATGAAATGGTCCTCCCACATGTGCAGGCCGTTGTGGCCCTCCAAACACTCCATGGCAACGCCGGGGCCAATGGTCTCGGTAAGGCCGTAGATGTCCAGCGCGCGGATGCCCAAAAGCTTTTCAATTTCGTCCCGCATGCCCTCGGTCCAGGGCTCTGCCCCGAAAATGCCGGTGGTAAGCTTTATGCGGCTCATGTCAAAGCCTTCGTCCCGCAGCGCTTCGCCAATCATCAGCGCGTAGCTGGGGGTGCAGGCAATGGCCGTGGTACCAAGGTCTTCCATCAGCATCAGTTGGCGGTGGGTGTTGCCGGCGCTGGTGGGCACCGCCTTGGCGCCCACTTTCTCCACGCCGTAGTGCAGCCCCAGCCCCCCGGTGAACAGCCCGTAGCCGTAGCTTACCTGTACGGTGTCTTTTTTGCCCACATGCGCGCAGCCCAGGCACCGGGCCACCACTTCGCTCCACACCTGCAAATCGTGCGCGGTGTAGCCGGCCACAATGGGCTTGCCGGTGGTGCCGGACGACGCATGCACCCGCACAATCTCGCTTTGCGGGGCGGCAAACAGGCCGTAGGGGTAGTTGTCGCGCAGGTCTGTCTTTTGGGTGAAGGGAAGCAGCCGCAGGTCTTTCAGGGTCTTGATATCCTCGGGCGAGACGCCTTTTTCCTGCATGCGCTGGCGGTATACGGGCACATTTTTATATACGCGGCGCACGGTCTCTTGCAGGCGCTCCAGCTGCAGCTGTTCCAGCATGCCGCGTTCCATGGTTTCAACAGGTTTGTTCCAATACATAGTGAACCTTCCTTTTTCAGTGTTTTGGGGTGCTTCGTGCGGGGCGGGGTGGCGGCCCCGGGAAATGATACGGGCCCGCAGCAGAGATGCTCGGCCTTCCCCGGGCAAAAACCATCGTATATTCGCCCAAACAAATGGAGGAATAATGCGCTGGAAAATGCGGCTAAAATGTGGGGGCGGCAGTTGCAAATGTGCTGGCAGGCCCATTTGGCGCAACAGCGGCACGGGAAAAAAGACTAGCCGTTGTTGCGCCGGCTAAATCGAAACACCACGCCCAAAAAAGGCCGGGGCTGGCAAAATGTTTGGTTGTTTTGCGGGGGGGTACAGGGTTTCATGAAGCGTCCATCCTTAAAGGGGCAAGGGCTGCCCGGGGCGTAAAACGGCGGGGGTTACAGGGCGTAGCCGGCCTCGAACGCGGCCTGGTTGGCCTGCAAAAAGCGGGCGGGCACGTTGGCCTGCAGGGCGGTTTGCCACACGGCTTTGTCAAAGGGAAGGCGCGCGGCCAGCACCCCCAGCAGCAGGGTGTTCAGCGCGCGCTCGTTGCCGGCGGCGCGGGCCAAAGGCAGGCCGTCTATGGCCACCACCTCGCCGGCGGCCTCTTTCAGCTTGGCCACAATGCCCTCGGGGTATTTGGCCGTGCCTATGATGACCGGCAGGGGCAAAATCTCCTGGGTGTTCACAATGATAGTGCCGCCCTTTTTCAGGTAAGGCACGGCGCGCAGGGCCTCCAGCTCCTCAAAGGCCACCACATAGTCGGCGCCGGCTTGCTCCACCAAGGGGGCGCGCACAACGTCGGCCATGCGCACATAGGTGATAACGGCGCCGCCGCGCTGGCTCATGCCGTGCACCTCGCTTACTTTTACGTCGTACCCAAGGCCCTGGGCAATGTGGCCCAAAATGCGGCTGGCCAAAAGCGTACCCTGGCCGCCCACGCCTACGATGACGATATCCAGCTTTTCCGGTTTGTTCATTGTGCATCCCCTCCCTTTATGGCGCTTTTGGGGCAGATGTCTGCGCACAAATCGCACCCTTTGCACTGGGTGTCGTCTATCTGCACGCCGCCTTCGGCCTTCACAATGGCCGGGCAGCCAATGCGCGAGCATGTGCCGCACTCTACGCAGGCTTCTTTGTCTATCACGCGCGGGGCGCCCAGCGGCTGCTTGGAAAGCAAAATGCAGGGCCGCCGCGCAATGATGACCGAGGGGGCGTCGCGCTCAATCTCCTCTTTCACCATGGCTTCCAGCTCTTTTTGGTTGTAGGGGTCTACCACGCGCACATGCTGTATGCCAATGGCCTCGCACAGTTTTTCCAGGCTAAGCTGGGGGGCGGGCATGCCCTTGATGTTGAAGCCGGTGGTGGGGTTGGGCTGGTGGCCCGTCATGCCGGTGGTGCTGTTGTCGGCAATGATGACGGTGGCATAGCTTTGGTTGTACACCACGTTCACAAGGCCGGTGATGCCCGAGTGCACGAAGGTGGAATCGCCGATGACGGCGACGGTTTTTTTGCCAAACTCGCGCCCGCGGGCCTTTTCCAGGCCCATGGCCATGCCGATGGAGGCGCCCATGCACACGGTGCTGTCCACTGCGCTAAGCGGGGGCAAGGCGCCCAGGGTGTAGCAGCCAATGTCGGCCGTGACGGCAAGTTTCAGCTTGCCCAGCACGTTGAACAGCCCGCGGTGGGGGCAGCCGGGGCACAGTACCGGGGGCCGGCCGGGAATGTCCGGTGTCTCCATGGGGCCGGGGGCATCTTCACCCGCGAACAGGTGCCCCACCTTGCGGGCGAACAGTTCGCCCTGCAGGCCGGTGCGGTCCTTGCCGGCGTCCACCTTGATGCCCAGGGCCTTTATGGCGTCCTCGAAGTAGGGCTCCAGCTCCTCCACCACATACAGGGTGTCCACCCCGGCGGCAAACTCGCGAATGATGCCCGCATCCAGCGGGTACACCATGCCCAGCTTCAAAACGCTGGCGTTCGGCATGGCCTCTTTTACATAGTTGTAGGCAGAGCCGGAGCAAACCACGCCCACGGTTTTGTCCGCCCACTCGATGGTGTTTACGCCCAGGGAGGGAAGGTCTGCCAACAGGCGGTTTTCACGCGCCTCCACCACCAGGTGGCGGCCACGGGCAAAGCCGGGCATCATCACATACTTCGAGGGGTCCTTCTCATAGGGCTTTAAGGGCACTTCTTCGCGGCTGCCCGGGCCCACCAGGCTGCGGGAGTGCGCCACCCGGGTAACCAGGCGCACAAACACCGGGGTGTCGTATTCCTCGCTCAGTGCAAACGCGCGCTTGGTATAGGCCAGGCACTCGGCGCTGGTGGCGGGCTCCAGCATGGGGATGTGGGCGCTGCGGGCATAGTAGCGGCTGTCTTGCTCGTTTTGGCTGGAGTGCATGCCGGGGTCGTCTGCCACCACGATGACAAGCCCGCCGCGCACGCCCGTGTAGGCGGCGGTAAAAATGGGGTCTGCCGCAACGTTTACGCCCACATGCTTCATGCAGCACAGGGCGCGCGCGCCCCCCATGGACGCACCGATGGCCACTTCCATGGCCACTTTTTCGTTGGGGCTCCACTCGCAGTACACATCGTCGTACGATGAGATCACCTCGGTGATCTCGGTAGACGGGGTACCCGGGTAGGCCGTGGCTACGTTCACGCCGGCCTCCCAGGCGCCGCGCGCCACCGCTTCGTTGCCTAGCATCAGTTCCATGGGTTGGTTCCTTTCCTCTTTGCCTGTTTGTGGTTGTGGTGCCACAAGCGCCCCCGGCGGGGGCAGGGTGGGTAGTTCCAATTATTATACTGAAAAAACGCGCAAAAGAAAAGGCCCCGCCGGGAAAGATAAAACCCCCATGCCGCGCACATTTTGTATGGAATGCACAAAACCGGCCCGCAGCACGGGGCAATGGGGGGCAAAATAGGCGCCGAACGATAGACTTTTTCCCAGTGGGGTAGTATAATTACAAGATGTGTGAAAGGGTGGCGCGCCGCACAGAAAAGCGCCCCCAAACCGGAAGGAGCAGGCATATGAGCGAAAGGGAAGGCGGGGTGCCCCAAAGCCTGCCCGAGGCCCAGCAGGAGATTTTGCGGCTGGAGCGTGCGGTAAAACGCTGCGAGCAGGATATCCGCATGCTGCGCGTGATGAACGAAAACGCCGAGCGGCTGCGCCGCTACAACGAGGCGGAGAAAAAGCTGCAGTACCTGTATAACGACCTGCTCTTGGAAAACTGCCCCAACATGCTGTTTTTGTTTGGGGAGGATTTGCGGCTGGTGATATGCAGCGAGGCCTGCCTGCCCCTTTTGGCAAAGCAGCAGCGCGAGGACGTGAAAAACAAGCCTTTTGACGAGGTGTTTTGCGACGAGATGGACCCCGCGTTTGTGGAAAAGCTGCGGCGCCAAAGCGAAGAGACCCTGCAAACCCTTGCCTGCTTTACCTACGACGACACCATCACCTTCCAGGACAAAACCTGGATGCATGTGCAGGTGGCCATCTCGCCCATTGTGGGGGACGACGGCGCCTGCAAAGGCACCATTTTGTCCCTGCACGACGTGACGGAGCTGATTGAGACGAAGCGCCGGGCAGAGGACGCCGCCCGCAGCAAAAGCAGCTTTTTGGCCAACATGAGCCACGAGATACGCACGCCGATGAACGCCATCAAGGGCCTTTCCGAGCTGTTGGCCCTTACCCAGCTGGACAGCTTGCAGCGCAACTATGTGAACAACATCGTCTCCTCGGCCAATTCCCTGGTCAGCATCATCAACGACGTGCTGGATTTTTCCCGCATAGACGCCAACAGGGTGGAGCTGATGGAGGGCGCCTATAACACCGCGGGCCTGCTGGCCGACGTGGGCAACGTGGGCGGCGCGCGCAGCGAAAATAAGAACCTGGCCCTTACCATAGAGGCCGACCCCGCCATGCCCGCCGAGCTGTGGGGCGACGACGTGCGCATACGCCAGGTGATGGCGAACTTGCTGGACAACGCCCTGAAATACACCAAAGAGGGCTTTGTGCGCATGCAGGTAAGCACCCGCCCGGCCGAGGAGGGCGTGCTGCTGTGCTGCAGCGTGGAGGACAGCGGCACCGGCATACGCGAGGAGGACATGCCCACCTTGTTTGAGGCGTTTACCCGGGAAGATTTGCACACCAGCCAAAGCATGGCGGGCACGGGGCTGGGGCTTGCCATTGCCCGGCAGCTGGTGTTGGCCATGGGGGGCGAAATGCAGGTGGAGAGCACCTGGGGCAAGGGCAGCAGGTTTTCCTTTTGGGTGCCGCAGCGCGTGGTGAACACTGCGCCCATTGCCAAGGTGGAGCGCGCGGACGAACTGCGCGTGTTGCTTTTGGGCGCGCCCACCGTTACCGAGAGCATTGCCCGCAACCTGGCGGCGCTGGGGGTGCAAAGCCTTGTGCCCGCGGTGGGGGAAAGGCTTTCTGCGGCACAGTGCGCGGGGGTTACCCACTGCATCTACGACGAGACCATTCCCCAAAAAACCGTGCGCAGGCAGCGTGGGGTGGCCCCCGGCTGTGTGTTTGCCCAGCTGCGGCCCATGCAGGCCGCCATGGATGTGGGCGATTTGCAGGACGCCGTGCTGTTTACCCCGCTGCTGGTAACAGACCTTGCCCGGTTTTTGAACCGGGACGCAGCCGAAACCGCCGCCGCGCCGCCTATGCAGGCAGAGGCCCCAAAGCAGCCGGGAGAAAACGCCCCGGGTGCCTTTGCCGTGCAGGATACCCTGCTTTTGGTGGTGGACGACAACGAGATAAACCTGATGGTGAGCAGCGAGATGCTGCGGGCCCTTGGCGCCGAGGTGGAGTGTGCCGACGGCGGGGCCGCCGCGCTGGAGATGTGCGCCGCCAAGCAGTACGACATTATTTTCCTGGACCATATGATGCCCGGTATGGACGGCATAGAGGTAGGCGCGCGCCTGCGCAGCCAGCCCGGGCCAAACCGCCAAACGCCCATTATAGCGCTTACGGCCAACGTGGTAAGCGACATGCAAAGCTACTATGTGCGCCACGGCATGGACGATTACATTGGCAAGCCCGTGGAATTTGCCGACATGGAGCGCGTGCTGGCCCGCTGGCTGCCCCCGGGCAAGGTGCAAAAAGGCGGGGCCGCCGCCCCTGCGGCCCCCGCGCCGGCGCCTGCGGCCGCCCCCACCCTGCAAGACCCGGCCACCCTTATGCGCACGCTGGATTCCCTTGGCCTGCAGGCGTCTGACGTGGTGCAGCAGATAGACGGCGACGTGGAAGGGTATTTGAAGCGGCTGGAGCTGGCCGGCAAAGAGGTGGAAGACTGGATGCAGCGCCTGGCCGCCCTGGAAAAAGCCGAGGACTGGGAGACGCTGGGCGAAGAGCTGCAGGGTTTGCACCATTTGTTGCAGGGGGTGGGTGCCCCGGCAAGCGCTGCCCGTGCCCAAAACCTGGCCCAGGCGGCCGCGGTGGGCAACACAAGCTATGTGCAGGCAGATTTGCCCGCCCTGGCAGACGGGCTGTACCTGCTGGGGGAAAAACTGCAGGCGATAACGCCGTTGATACAGGGCGGCACGCTGGACGGCGCCTTCAACAACCGCAGCTGGCTGCAGGCGCGCTTAGAGGAAATGGGCCCCGCGCTGAACGCCCGTAGAAGCGAAGACGCCCTGCGGCTTTTGGGCGAGGTGGTGGGCCACACGCTGGACAAGCGCCTGGAGGCGGAGCTGATGGCTGTGCGCGCGGCCCTGCTGCAAGAGGACTATGAGCGGGCCATTGCCCACTACCAAACCGCCTTTGCCGATTTTAACGAGCGCGGCATGTAAGGTTTGCCCGAAGGGAGCAAAAATGGGAGAGCTTGTAAAATTGCCGAATATTGCCGAAAAAATGGAGCAACAATTGGCCGGGGTGGGCATTACCACCACAGCGCAGCTGCGGGATGTGGGCAGCCGCGAAGCGTGGTTGCGCATACAGGCGCAAGACGCCAGCGCCTGCTACAACCGCCTGTGCGGCCTGGAGGGTGCCATACAGGGGGTGCGCTGGCACCACTTGCCAGAGGAAACCAAGGCCGAGCTGAAGGTGTTTTACCAGGCGCACAAGCTGCCACGCCCGGCAGGAAAACCCGGGAAAAACGCGCCTACGGAAAAAGAGGAAACCGGCGCGGGGTAAAATGCGGATAAAACCCACAAAAAAAGAAATAATGGCGATAGAACAACAAAAACCGGCGGCAATTTGCCGCCGGTTTTGTTTGGGAGAAGCATGGAAAAAGCGGAAACAGCTGAATGATGCGCCGCCGAAAACATGTGGAAAACGCGGAACATGCTGTGGCGGCGGTCAGCGGCGCTGCGCGGCCACCAACAGCATCATGGGGCGGCGCAGTTCCTGCGCCATGGTGGCATCCTCTGCCAGCAGCCGGGTGGGCGGGGTGGGCTCTACCACATCGGTGATGGCAAAGCCGGCCTGCACAAGCCCGCTTAAATAAGTGGTAAGCGTGCGGTGGTATTTTTGCACCGTCTCGCCCAGGAAAACGGCGGTGCGCGCACCCTCGTGAAAATAGTTGTCCACCGGCCAGCAAACGGCGTTGCCGGCGTCGTCATACAGCCAGTCTTGCGGGCCGCTGGCGGTGAAGATGGGGTGCTCTACCGAAAAAATGAACGCCCCGCCCGGCGCAAGGCAGGCGTGCACCTTTTGGCAAACGGCGGCAAAATCGGCCACATAGTGCAGGGCAAGGCTGCTTAATACCACATCAAAGCTGGCGGGGGCAAAGGCGATGTCCTCAATGGGCAAAAGCAGGTACTCCACGTTGGGAAAAAGGGTTTTCTCCCGCGCCACCTGCAGCATTTTTTCGCTTACATCCACCCCGGTAACGGCCGCGGCGCCCTGCTGGGCCGCATAGATGCAGTGCCAGCCGTAGCCGCAGCCAAGGTCTAAAACGCGCTTGCCGGCAAGGGGCGGCAACAGGGCCTGCAGGGCGGGCCATTCGCCGGCGCCCGCCAGCCCTTTTTGCGAGCGTGCCATTTTCCCATATTTTTCAAAAAACATCGGGTCATCATACTTGTTTTGCATGCAGGGCCCTTTCGTTGGGCTGCCAAGGGGAAAGGCGAGCAAGAGGGAAAGCGATTTTTGTCTCATTTAATGATCATTTAATCGGGATTTTGTGGGGATTTTCAGGCGGCAGCTTCGCCCTCCAGCAGGGCGCTGTACAGCCCGGCCTCGGGGTAAAACAGCATGGAAGGGCTGATGGGCGCGCTGCCGATGCGCATCTCGTAATGCAGGTGGGCCCCGGTGGAATAGCCAGTGCTGCCCACAAGGCCGATGAGCTGCCCGGTGGTGACCATATCGTCCGGTTCCACATAAATTTCAGACATATGGAAATAGTAGCTTTTCAGCCCGCCGCCGTGCTCTATCACAATGGTCCAGCCGGTGTTCAAAAGATACTCTGCCAGCACCACCCGGCCGTTGTTGGGGGCAATCACGTCGCTGCCTTCTTCGGCGGCAATGTCCATGCCGTTGTGGCTGCGGGGGTTGTCCCAGTCGCCATTGGTGTAGCGGATGGAGCCAAACTGCGTGGAGACCCACCCCTGGGCCGGGGCAATGAACACACCCTCCCAATAGCGCTCTTCGTCAAAGGTGTTGAACAGGGGAGGGATTTTTTCGCGGTACTGCTGGTAGGCGGCGTCGCTGTTGGCCTCGGTGATGACGGGGTCGGAAGTGTCGATCTCGAGGTTTTGGGTGTCGAAGCTGAAGGGTACCACGCTCACCTCGGTTTCCCAGGTGTATTCGCCGGCGGCCACCTTCACCTGGTAGGTGCCGGGGCTGGCGTTGTTGCCAACGGGCACGGCGGCAAACCAGCCGTCTTGCCAGGGGGTGAACACCACGGCGCCCAAATCGGTCTCGGCGGTGGGGGCGGGGCCGCCTTGCAGGGGCCCCACATACAGCGAGAAAATGTCCCCCTGGGCAAGTTCTGTGCGGCCGGCGGCAAGGCTGGGCGGCGGGGCCGGGGGTGGCACCACGGTAAACCAGGCAATGTAACGGAAAATACCGTAGCCGGTGTTGCCCCCCGCGGGCAGCGTGCACTGTATCTGCACCTGGTAGTCGCCGGCATCGGCGGCCAGGGCGGCGTCCCATCCTTCGCAGCTGCCGTGGTACAAAACCGCGTCCTCGCGGGAGACAGTGAGCATGCTTTCGTAGCCGTCCGGCAGGGCAAAGGTCAACTCGGCGGTCTCCGTCTCGCCCAAAAGGGTGGGCACAGCGTCTATCACATAGGCAAGGTCCTTATAGGCAAGGCCGCCCAGCACGGGCTGGCTCCACTCGGCATACACGGGGGTAAGCGGCACGCCCAGCACCTCCACCACAGGGCTGGGGATGCTGTCCTCGCCGGTGTTTTGGTAGGTGTACCAGGCGTAGCCACCGCCCGCCAGCACCAGCACCAGCACCACGCACAATATCACCAGCAGTACTTTTTTCATAAATGCGCCTCCTCCCCATAACAGGCCCAACATAAGGCCCGGGAAAACCCAAAATAAGGTTTTCCCGGGTTTTTTGGCATTTTATTTCTATTTTAATCCAAGCGATATATCGTAAATATTCACAAACAGTGCGCATCAATCGTCAGAGAGGTCGTTGTACCATTTCACTGCGGCAATATAGGCGTCGTTCACGGCCTTGTCCGTCAGGCGGTTTTCTTCCACATAGCGGCTCACTTCGTCCCAGTTGGCATACTCGTAGTTGCTGTAAAAGGCCACAAGGCTGGAGTACGGCCCGCTGGAGGTAAGAAGGGAGTCGCGAATGTCCGCCGCCACGGGAATCTCCTCGAACAATTCCTCCTTGGTTTTCTCCAGCGCGATGTGCAACAGCGAGAACATGCCCACCATAAACACATGCTCGGCGTTTTTGGGCGGCTGGAAGTGGGGGGCCAGCAGCTCCCCAAAGCGGGCGCGTATCAGGGACATGCGCACAAGCTCCAGCGGTTTGTCCGACGCGATGCCCCGGATGGCGAGCAGCGCCACCCATTTTTTCAGGGCGTCTTCGCCAAGGTACGCCACGGCCATGTCGATGCTGGACACCGGGTTGCGCAGGCCCACCGCGGCGGAGTTTAACAGCCGCAGCAGCTTGTAAGACAGCGCAACGTCGGAGGAGATGACGGTGGAGATCTCCTGGAAATTCACATAGCCGTCGGTGCTGGTAAGCTTTAACAGGCGCAGGTAGTTCACCTTCAAGGGGTCGATGTCCTTGGTTTTTTGCACCACGGTGGGCTGGTTGAAGAAAAAGCCCTGGAACAGCAGAAAGCCTATGCTTTTCGCATGCTCGAACTGCTGTACGGTGTCCACCCCGGTGGCGATGAAGCGCTTTGTTTTGTTGCCCTCAATAATTTTCTTCTGGAAATAATCACTGGTGGCCCCCGGCTCGAACTTGCAATAATCGGCCAGGGCCAAAAGGGCCGGGATGGTGTTTTGCTGGTTCAGGCCGGTGAAGGCGATGGCATAGCCGTGGCTGCGCAGGGCCTTGCATTTTTGCACCTCGGCGGCGGTAAGGCCCTCGCCCACTTTCATCTCTATAATGAATTTGTCCTTGGGCAGGTTTTGCATCACGCCGCGGTTCAACAGCTGGTTGGAGTAAGCGATGAAATACCGGGCGTCGCCGTCCATCTCGCCCGGGCCCAGGGCGTCCAGGGCGCGGTCCGCGCCGTCCAGGTTCAAGTCCTCGTCCTGCACACCCTCGTTGCCGCGGTCTATCAGCTCGTACCCGAAGGTGCGCCCGTGGGCCGTTAAAATGGGCTGGATGTTGATGTAAAGGTCTTTGAACTTTTTGGCGTTGTCGTAGCGGTCCTCGAAGAACACCAGGTTGTTGCGGCCGGCATCCTTGGCTTTGTACAGGGCAATGTCGGCCTTGCGCAGCAGCTCGGAAAAATTGGTGCCGTGCTGCGGGAAAAAGGCCGCCCCCATGCTGATGGTACAGGAAAGCTCAATATTGGGCATGGTGTAGTTTAAAAAGGCCCCCTGGAACAGCGTTTGGAAGTGGTCCATCATGTCGCCCGGGGTGGGCCAGCGGGCGGGGATGTCGTGATAGAGGAAGACGAATTCGTCCCCACCCAGGCGGTAGAGGTTTTTTTGGTACTGCGGGTTTGAGAGAAGATGCTCGGTAAGGCGGCGCAGCATAATGTCGCCGGTATTGTGGCCGTAGGTGTCGTTGATGGCTTTGAAATTGTCGAGGTCAAAAATGGCAAGCACGCCGCTGGCCTGGCCGTTCTCTATTTTGGTGTGCAGGCCTTCAAAGCTCTCGCGCAGCTTTTGGCGGTTGGGCGCGCCGGTAAGCTGGTCAATATAGGCAAGGTTATACAGCTTTTTTTCTACTCCGCGCTCTTCGCTCACGTCGCGCAGATACAAAGCGGTGGCGGGTTTTTCGTCCAACCAGGGGATGGAGGTGGTGTGTACCGCAAAGGTTTTGCCGTCTTTGTCCGTCACGTCGAAATGGGCGGGCAAATCGTCCGGGGCACCCTCGTAGTTGGGGCAGCCGTCGCACAAAAGGGGAAACACGTCGCGGTAGGCGTCGCGGCAGGTTTGGCGGCCGCCGGCGGGCACGCGGGCGCGGGCGCTGGGGCTCATGTATAAAATCTCGCAGTTTTTCCCACGCACCACCAGGGTATCGGTATCAAGGGAGTCCAATACTCCCTCTACCAGTTCCTCCACTTGTTCCGGTTTGAACTTTTTTCCCAGCATGCGGTTTCTCCCGTTCCTGTAGTGCCGCCACAAATGGACGGTGTGCGCCGTGCACGGCAAAAAAAGCCTTACAAGAAAGCTACCTTACATTATAGCGCCAACTTCCCTAAAAGGGAAGAGTTTGATGCGCTACGACAGAACAATCCAGCCCCCCGCAACAAAGGCAAAACGCAAGGCCCGAAACTACGGGGATAAAAATTGCCCCCCAAAGCCCAGCCTCTGTGATGGCAGGGCGCAAGAACATCTGGGCGGCAGGTGCATGGGGAACATAAAAAAGTTCCCGCCTGGGGGACAGACGGGAGGCACTTTGCGTTATTTTCAGGCATTTTTTATCCATTTAATTTTGTGCTACATCGCAACTTTTTGCGCCACAGCCGCAGGGGCTTTTTCCTCGGCCTTTTTGACGGGCAGGGGGGCCGCTTCGCCCTCCAGGCGCTCTTTCGCCACAGCAATCATCAGCTTGATGCGGTTTTCCTGGTTCACGCGTGTGGCAGAGGGGTCATAGTCTATAGGTGTAATATTTGCCTCGGGATATACGGCGCGTATTTTTGCGATCATACCCTTGCCCACCACATGGTTTGGCAGGCAGCCAAAGGGCTGGGCGCACACAATGTTGGGAAAGCCACTTTGCACAAGCTCCACCATCTCGCTGGTAAGCAGCCAGCCCTCGCCCATTTTTGCCCCCAGGCCCACAAAGCCCTCGTGCAAGTGCACGGTGTGCTCAAACAGGCCGGGCGCGCGCAGGTTTTCGTGGCGTTCAATGGCCTCTATCATCATTTTCTCAATGCCGGTGGTGTAGTCCATCACGGCCCGGTACACCCGGCCCACCACGCGGCTGCCGCCGTACAGCTGGCGGTCTACCGTGCCGTTCACGATGCAGTACTGCACAAAGCCCGCAAGCCCGGGCATGTTTACCTCGCACCCTTCGGCGGCCAAAAATTCCTCTAGCCCGCTGTTGCCCAGGGGGGAATATTTTACATAAATTTCCCCCACGATGCCCACCTTTACCCGGGGCACCATGGTTTTGGGCACGGCGGCGTAGTCGGCTGCAATGGCGGCAAAGTTGCGGCGCATGTTCCCGCGGGAAACGCCCTTGCCCGCGGCAAACTGGCGGCCAATCTCCGCCTGCCACTTCTGAATTAAAGCGTCGGCGCTGCCGGTTTCATCCTCGTACGGGCGCACCTGGTTGGCAAGGCACATTAACTCATCGCCGTAGAACACCGCCGCCACCGCCTTGCGGATGAGCGGGATGGTGAACTTGAGGCTGGAGTCCTTTTCCAGGCCCGAGAAGTTGAGGGACAGCACCGGCACCTGGGGGAAGCCCGCCTTGCGCAGGGCCTTGCGCAGCAGGTGGATATAGTTGGACGCCCGGCAGCCGCCCCCGGTTTGGGTGATGAGCAGGGCGGTATGGTCCAAGTCATACTTGCCGCTTTTCAGCGCGTCGATAAACTGGCCTATCACCAACAGGGCGGGGTAGCAAGTGTCGTTGTGCACATACTTCAGCCCCTCCTGGGCCACCTCGGGGCCGCCGTTCTCCAATATCTGGGTTTGGTAACCCTCTTGCCGCATGGCGGCAGAGATCATATCGAAGTGGATGGGGGCCATTTGAGGAAACAGGATGGTGTGGGTTTTCTTCATCTCTGGGGTGAAGCGGGGATACGGCGGTGGCGCGCCATGGGCATGGCCCTGTGCTTCGGCGCCTTGGGCGAAGGCTTTGTAAGCGTCACTCATACGGCGCGCACCTCCTCTTCGTTTTGTGCGGGAGCGGGTGTGGCGGCGGGGCTTTCGGCGGCGTCGCCCAGGGCCGCAAACAGGCTGCGCAGGCGGATGTTCACCGCGCCCAAGTTGGCAATCTCGTCAATTTTGATTTGCGTGTACAGCTTGCCGCCCCGGTGCAAAATCTCTTTCACCTCGTCGGTGGTAACGGCGTCCAGCCCACAGCCAAAGCTTACCAACTGCACCAGGTTCATGTCCGGCTGGGTGTTGATGTAGTGGGCCGCGGCGTATAGCCGGGCGTGGTAGGTCCACTGGTTCAAAACCCCGGCGGGGGGCTTTTCGCCCAAGTGGCTCACGCAGTCCTCGCTTATCACGGCGGCGCCCTGGGTCAAAATCAGGCGGTCTATGCCGTGGTTCACCTCACTGTCTACATGGTAGGGCCGGCCGGCCAGCACAATAATGGGCCGCCCCTCGGCGCGCGCAGTGGCAATAATCTCTGCGCCGCGCTGCCGCACCCGGGCAAGATAGGCCGCATACTCGGCATAGGCGGCGGTGGCCGCGGCCTTCACCTCGGCCGCGGTGATATTTTCGAAGTATTTTTGCAGGATTTTATGGAATATTTTCACGAAGTCTTTTTCGCGGTGGATACCCACATAGTCGTAGATGAAGGTTTTTCCGCCGAGCTCGCTGCAGCTGGCTTTTATCACCTCGGGGTAATAGGCCACCACCGGGCAGTTGTAGCAGTTGTCGCTCATGCCTTCGTCTATATTATAGCTCATGCAGGGGTAGAAGATGGTGTCCACATCGGGCATGGCGGCCAGGGCGTTGATGTGCCCGTGGGCCAGCTTTGCGGGGTAGCACACGGTGTCGCTGGGGATGGTGGCCTGCCCCGCAAAATACAGCTGCCGGGTAGAGGGCGGGCTTGTCACCACCTCGAAGCCCAGGTGGGTGAACATTGTGTGCCAGAACGGCAAAGTCTCGAAGAAGTTCAGCGCCATGGGAAAGCCGATTTTACCACGGGGGGCCTTGGGTGCCGCGGCGGGAGGGGCATTTGTGCCCGCGCCGGGCTCTTCAGTGGGCGCGACAGCGGTGTAGCCGTTCAGAAGTTCCAGCTTGTAGTCGTAGATGTCGAGAGGGTTTTCGGCGCTGCGCTGGGTGATGGGCCTGTCGCACCGGTTGCCGCTGATATAGCGGCGCGGCTTTTCTTCGGGGGCATCTCCCGGGGCGGAAAAGGTGTTGATGGTGAGCGAGCAGTGGTTGGTGCACAGCCCGCAGTTGGTGGTTTGCACGGTGTGGACAAGGCCTTCCAGCGCCGCGCGGGACAAGGCGGAGGAAGCTGTTTGGGAAGCGCTTCGCGCCCTTCCCGCCGCGTCGCTATGCTCCGGGCCTCGGGCGCCTTGGGGCCCCTCGGCCCGCGTCGGGTTCGCGGTGTTTGGCTGCGCCAAGCCACCGCTCGCGCTTCGCGCCCTGCCAAACAGTGCTGCGCCAAAGGCGCCCATCAGCCCGGCAATGGACGGCCGGATGACCTGCATGCCCATCTCGGTCTCGAAGGCGCGCAGCACGGCGTCGTTGTAAAAGGTGCCGCCCTGCACCACCACGTTTTTGCCCAGCTCCTCCGGGCTGGACACCCGGATGACCTTGTACAGCGCGTTTTTCACCACGCTGATGGCGAGGCCCGCGGAGATGTTTTCAATAGACGCGCCGTCCTTTTGGGCCTGCTTTACGCTGGAGTTCATGAATACGGTGCAGCGGCTGCCCAGTTCCACCGGGGCGTCGCCAAAAAGGCCCAGCTTGGCAAAGTCGCGCACGTCCTGGCCCAGGGCCTCGGCAAAAGTTTGCAAAAAGCTGCCGCAGCCACTGCTGCACGCCTCGTTGAGGAAGATGTCCGAGATGGCACCGTCCTCTATTTTGAAGCACTTCATGTCCTGGCCGCCAATGTCGATGATGAAGTCCACATCGGGGGCAAAGTGCCGCGCTGCGCGAAAATGCGCCATGGTCTCCACTAAGCTGTAGTCGGCATTGAAGGCCTCTTTGCACAGCGCCTCGCCATAGCCGGTGGTGGTAACGCTGGCCAGGGTCATATCCGGGCAGGCGGCGTACATTTCCAGCATGGCGGCGCGCACCAAGGGCACGGGGTTGCCGCTGTTGGGCTGGTAGGTGGTGTTCAGCAGTTCGCCATCCTCGCTAAGCAGCACGGTTTTCACCGTGGTGCTGCCGGCGTCTATGCCCAGGTGCGCCCGGCCGCGGTAGCCCTGCATGCGGCCTACGGGCACGCTGGCCTTCTCGTGCCGGTGCAAAAATTCGGCATACTCCGCTTCGTTGCGGAACAAGGGCTCCGTATGCTCGAAGTGGGCACCCTCGGCCCCGGCGGCGGCCAGGCGGTCCCGCAGCTCGGGCAGGGTGAAGGCTTCGTCTGCATACAGCGCCGCGCCGATGGACACGAAGTACAGGCTGTTTTCGGGCAAAATGCCCTGCACTTTCAGCACGCGGTCAAAGGCGGCGCGCAGCTCGCTCATAAAGGTAAGGGGGCCGCCCAGGTACAACACATTGCCGGCAATGCGCCGGCCCTGGGCCAGGCCCGCAATGGTTTGGTTCACCACGCTGTACAAGATGGAGGCGGACACATCCTCTACCCGGGCCCCCTGGTTTAACAGCGGTTGTACGTCTGTTTTGGCAAAAACACCGCAGCGGGAGGCGATGGTGTATATCTTCTCCTGCCCTTTGGCCTTTTCGTTCAGTTCCTCGGGGGAGATTTTGAGCAGGGTGGCCATTTGGTCGATGAAGGCGCCGGTGCCGCCGGCGCAGCTGCCGTTCATGCGTACCTCCACGCCGTTCGTCAAAAACAAAATCTTCGCGTCTTCGCCCCCCAGCTCGATGATGACATCGGCGTTTGGGGCAAGGCTGCGCGAAGCGATGCGGGTGGCAAAAACCTCCTGCACAAAGGGCACGGCACATGCGGTGGCAAAGCCCATGCCGGCAGAGCCGGAAATGGCGCATTGCAGGGGCGTGTGGCCATATTTTGCTTCCAGTTCGGCCAGCAGTTCGGCCGCTTTTTCTATAATGTGGGAATAGTGCCGCTGGTAGCTGTGGTGCAAAATGGCACCGTCGTCGTCCAGCACCACGCACTTGATGGTGGTGGAACCGATGTCGAGCCCTAGCTTCATGGGAACTGTGTCTCCTTTTATAAAACAGCCCGGCCAAAAGGCCGGCCGGCAAAACAGGCGGGTGCCATGTTGGTGGTGTGCCGCGTTTGGGGCGCACGGTTTTGGCGCCGCGGTTACATTAAAGCATGATACCATATTTAAATGAACTTGTATAGTTGAAGGGCGTGAAAGATTTGTGGGGCCCGAAGTGCAAAATCTGTTTGGCCTAATCCACCCACCGCAATCCACTCCCGCTTCGCCTGCGCCTCGCGCTCGTGGGCGTTGGGAAAATTTGTTTGGCTGGCGCCAAGCCAAATTTTGTGCTTCGCACCCCCAGATTTTGCACTTCGTGCCCCCTTTTGTTATACTGGGTACCGTGCAAGCAAGCGTTTGGCCGCCCCAAAACCCGTGGGTGCCGTGCCGCCGCACCTTTATAAAGAAAGGGACAACACGATGCAAAAGAATAAAAAGCCCGGCAGGGGAGTATTGGCGCTGGTGCTGGCAGCGGTGGTGCTGCTGGGGGCTGTGGCCGGGGTGGTGGTGGCCCTGCGCATGATGGACACGCCGGAAAGCACCGTGCCGCCGTCCTCTGCCGTGCAAGGCGGGACGTCTTCCTCTGCGCCCACAGGGGATGACAGCAGCACGCCCACCGGCCAAGACGCGCGTGCCTACGAGGCCTTGCCTTTGCCCAGCGAGATGCGGGCGATGTGGATCTCCTTTTTGGAGTGGCAGCAGGTGGACTTCACCACCGAGGAAAGCGCCCGCGCCGCGGTTGCCACAATGTTTGAAAACTGTGCGCACCTTGGCCTCAATACCGTCATCGTGGCGGTGCGCCCTTTTGGCGATGCCCTGTATGAAAGCGACATTTTTCCCTATAGCCACCTACTGCATGCCGACGGCGCCCAAGGGGTGAGGCCCGGCTACGACCCGCTGGCTGTGATGGTGGAAGAGGCGCATGCGCTGGGCCTTCGGATAGAGGCGTGGATAAACCCCTACCGCGTGCAGGACACCCGCAATGGCCCGGCTACCCTTAGCGAGGACAACCCCGCCGCGTTGCAGCCGGCCCTGGTGCGCAACGTGGGGGGCAACTTGTGGTACGACCCCGGCCTGCCCGCCGTGCAGCAACTGGTGACGGACGGCGCGGCGGAGATTGTGCGGAACTACGACGTGGACGGCATCCATTTTGACGACTACTTTTACCCCGAGGGTGCCGACGATGCCTTTGACGCCGACAGCTACGCCCAATACAGCGACGGCCAAACCCTGGCCGACTGGCGCCGCGAGAACACAAACAGCATGGTATGGCATGTATATGAGGCGGTGAAAAGCGCCAACCCCACCGCCAGCTTTGGCATTAGCTGCCAGGGCAACAATGAGAACAACTACGGCCAAATGTACGCCGACGTGCGGCACTGGATGGCAAACGAAGGCTATGTGGACTATGTGATGCCGCAGCTATATTGGGGCTTTGCCTACCGCACCGCCGGCGGCCGCGAGGACTACGCCTTTGAGAATATCAGCGCCACATGGGCGTTTTACCCGCGGCAGCCCGGCGTGCGGCTGTACGCGGGCCTGGGGGCCTACCGCATTGGCGCCGGGGACGGTGGCAGCAACGACCAAAGCGAGTGGCAAAGCGGCCACAACCTGGCAGACATGGTGGAAAACCTGCGCACCCAAGCCGACTATGGTGGCTTTGCCTTATTCCGCTATGCGTTTTTGTTTGAAAACCCCGACGCGCTGGGCGCCCAGGAAACCGAGGCCCTGTGGCAGGTTTTACAGGCGGGGTAGCCTTAGAGGGCGAACCAAAATAGGTTTTTAGCGTAGACAAGCAAATTTGAATACAAAAGCCCCCGGCCTCCAAAGCGGGCCGGGGAAGCAAGCGTCCGGTAACAGGGCCCCGTGGCAACAAAAAGCCGCGGGGCCCGTTTGCGTTGTTACCAATCTGTTACTGGGGCGTGCTACACTTAGGGCATATTGGTACAATATGGGGAAAATCTATTTTACAGCAGCAAAAGAAAGGGGGTGTGCACGGTGGAGCAAAGCGCAAGTGTGGCCCAAATTGCCATGGAGATTGTGGAGCACAGCCCCTCGGTGGCGGTGCGGCTTTGCAACCGGGGCGGCCGCTGGCACACCCTGTTTATTACAGAAAATATCAGCGGCTACGGCTATGCCCGCGAGGATTTTTTGGCCGGGCGCATGGGCTGGGGCGATATGATACACCCGGACGACATACCGGCCGTGCGCGCCCGCATGGAGGAGCTGGCGGCGCGCGGACGGGACAAATATGTGCTGCATTACCGTGTGCGGCACCGGCAGGGCCGCGCCATTTGGGTGGCAGACAGCCGCACCGTTACCCGCGATGAGGCCGGCGAGATATTGTATATAGACTGCATTGTGGCCGACACCAGCAGCACGGTGGAGGACCGCCGCAAAATAAACGACGGGCTGTTGCAGCAGCAGGTGCTGAACGAGATTTTGCAGGCGCTGCAAACCGCCGGGCCAAGCGAAGCGTTCCGCATCATATTGGGGCGCACCGCCGCCTACCTGGGCGTGGGCCGCGCGCTGTTGTTTGAACAGGAGGGCACCGCCGCCCGCGCCGTGTACGAGTGGACGGGCAAAGGCGCCGCGGCCCTGATGGAGGCCGACGCCCCAGAGCACGAGCGCGAGATGCCCGAAGTGGCCGCGGCCCTGCGCGAACAGGGCCTTGCGGTGGTGCAAAGCGGGGCCGTGCCGCCCGGGTGCGAAGCGGCGTTCCGGCGTGCGGGCATTTTGGCCACCGCCGCCTTTGCCGTGCACCGGGGCGAGGAGAGCTTTGGCTTTGTGCGCTTCGACGAATGCGAGCACGAGCGCGCCTGGCCGCCCGAGACTGTCGCTTTTTTGCAGAACATCGCAAAACTCGTTTCCACTGCGGTGTTGCGCAAAAGCAACGAGGACGCCATACGCGCGCTGGCCGTGCGCGACCAGTTGACCGGCCTTGCCAACCGCTACAGCCTTGACGCAAAGCTGGAAAAGGCTATAACGCAGGCACGGGCCGCGGGCAAGTTTGGCTTTGTGCTGTTTATTGATATGGACGATTTCAAGGTGGTGAACGACGGCTACGGCCACGACCATGGCGACGCGTTGCTGCTTTCCGTGGCGGAGTATTTGCAGGCGCAGTTTGGCAAAAAGGCACAGCTGTTCCGCTTTGGCGGGGACGAGTTTACCATTTTGATAGACCACAAAAACGCCGCCGAGACCCAGGCGGTGATAGACGAGCTGTTGTACCGCGCGCGCCACCCCTGGCAGGTGATGGACCGGGAGTTTTACTGCACGTTGTCCATTGGGGTGATGCGCTTTCCCGATGGCGCCGCCGGCGCCACCGAGGTGGTGCGCAACGCCGAGGTAGCCATGTACCAGGCCAAGGACAGAGGCAAAAACAGCTATGTGTTCTACAACAAAAAGCTGGCGGGCGCCAGCCAGCAGCGGGCCGAGACCGAGCACCGCATGCGCGAGGCCATTGAAAACCGCTTTGCGGGCTTTGCCATACACTACCAGCCGATGGTGGACGTGTTTGGCAACATTATGGGGGCCGAGGCCCTGGTGCGGTGGAGCGACGCCGACGGCAACCTGATGCCCCCGGCCCAGTTTATCCCCTTGGCGGAATATCTGGGGCTGATTATCCCGCTGGGCGAGTTTGTGCTGCGGGACGCCGCCGAGCAGTGCCGGCGCATCAACCGGCAGCACCCGCGCTTTTCCATGAGCGTGAACGTCTCGATGCGGCAGTTCCAGCAGCCGGACTTTTTGGGCCGGGTGGAGGCCATTTTGAACGAGACCGGCGTGGAAAAAAGCAATATGGTGCTGGAGGTTACCGAGGGCATGGTGGTGCAGGATTTGGACCGCATGCAGATGATGCTGGAACAGCTGCGCGGCATGGGGCTGAAAATTGCCATGGACGATTTTGGCACGGGATATTCCTCGCTGGGCAACATGCGCCGCCTGCCGCTGGATATTATCAAGATAGACCGCAGTTTTATACGCGACGTGGGCAGCGACGCCTACGCAAAAAGCTTTGTGCGCATGATTGCGGATTTGGGGCACTCCATTGGCTGCGATGTGTGCGTGGAAGGCGTGGAGACGGCCGCCCAGCACAGCTATTGTGTGCAGTGCCAGGTAGACAGCATCCAGGGCTTTTACTTTTACCGGCCTGCACCCGCCACCGCGCTGGAACAGGCCCTGGCGGCGCAGGCCGCCCCCGCAGCCCCTGCCCGCCCGCCGCAGCGCGGCGCACAGCCCGGGAAGGGCATGCCCCGGCTGCAGGAAGGCGCCGCCGCACCCTGAGAGAAAACAAGAAGAAGCGCCGGGATGCCCCGGCGCTTCTTTGAATTTTTGTGTACAGGGAAGAGGGGGAGGGCGCTTATTCCCGCCCTTGCAGCGGCACATATTCGCGCCGGGGCAGCACACTTTTGTAGGCCGGGCGGATGATGCGGCTGCTTTGAGAGAGCTCCTCGATGCGGTGGGCGCTCCACCCGGAGATGCGGGAGATGGCGAAGATGGGGGTGTACAGCTCCATCGGCAAATCAAGCAAATCGTACACAAAGCCGCTGTAAAAGTCTATGTTGGCCGAAACGCCCTTGTACATGGTGCGCTCGGAGGCAATCAGCTGAGGGGCTAAGCGTGCCACGGCGGCATACAGGTTGTACTCCTCCTCGCGGCCTTTGGCGGCGCTTAGGCGCTGCACAAAGTTTTCAAACACCACGGCGCGAGGGTCTGACAAAGAGTACACCGCGTGGCCAATGCCGTAGATGAGGCCCGCTTTGTCGAAAGCCTGTTTGTCCAGCAGTTTTTGCAGGTAATCGGCCACGGCGTCCTCGTGGATATTGCCGCCGGCGTTCCAGTTTGGCACGTTTTCCTTCAAATCTTCCATCATGCGGCTTACGCGGATGTTGGCGCCGCCGTGCTTGGGACCCTTCAGGCTGCCCAGCGCTGCCGCCATGGCGCTGTAGGTGTCTGTGCCGGAGGAAGACACCACATGCACCGTGAAGGAGGAGTTGTTGCCGCCGCCATGCTCGGCATGCAGCACAAGCGAGAGGTCGAGGATGCGTGCCTCAAGCTCGGTATACTGTTGGTCTGGCCGCAAGATGTGCAGGATATTCTCTGCCACGCTAAGGGAATGGTCCGGCTGGTGGATGACGAGAGACTGGTCTTTTTCGTAGTGGTTGTAGGCGTGGTAGCCGTACACCGCCAACAGCGGGAAGCGGGCAATAAGCTGCAGGCACTGGCGCAGCACGTTGGGAATGCTGATGTCGTCTGCGTTGTCGTCGTAGTAGTACAGCATCAGCGTGCTGCGGGAAAGCGCATTCATCATGTCCTTGCTGGGGGCTTTCATAATGATGTCCCGCGTGAACTTGGGAGGCAGGCTGCAATAGGTGTGCAGCAGCGCCTTAAACTCGTCCAGCTGGGGTTTGTTGGGCAGTTCCCCAAACAAAAGCAGGTAGGTGGTTTCCTCGAAGCCAAAGCGCCCCTCGGAGAGAAAGCCCCGCACAATGTCCTCCACGTCTATGCCGCGGTAGTACAGCTTGCCGTCTGCGGGCATCTCAACGCCGTCCACCACTTTTTTGGCGGTCACCTCGCTGATATTGGTAAGCCCGGTAAGCACACCGTTGCCTTTCAGGTCTCGCAGGCCGCGGTTCACCTTATACTGGGTGTACAGCTTTTGGGGAATGGGCTGGGCCACGCTTTTTTTGGCAAGGCGCCGCACCTGGGGCGTTACTTCAGAGTAGTTGATCTCTTTGGGCTCTTTTGCCATGGGGGGTTCCTCCTTCGCGGGACAACGTGCATCTTTCCGGCCAGCCGGAAAACGGTATGAACCATAAATGTTCTACCTACTATACGGCTTTTTTTGGCCGGCGTCAACAAAAAACCGGTGAAGGTGTTGTGAAAAACGCATAGCAAAACGCCGGGCCAGCAGGCCCGGCGCGGTGTGTTTTGCGCTTTACTGGTTCTTCTTTTTGTACTGCTGGGGCGAAAGGCCAAACTCCTTCACAAAGGCGCGGTAGAAGCCGGCGTAATCTCCAAACCCACACTTCTGGTAGGCCTCTTTCACGGGCACGCCCTGCAGCATGGCCTCGCGGCCAATTTGCAGCCGGCGCAACAACACATAGTGGTACAGCGAGGTACCCATTTGTTTTTTGAAGCTGTGCGCCAGGTGCGAGGGGCTGTAGTTGAAGCGCTCAGCCAGGCCCTCTACGCTGATGGGGGCGGTGCAGTTTTGGTGGATGTGGGAAAGCACCGGGGCCAGGCGGTTGCCGTCGCCCGCGAGGAACACGTCGTCCCCCTGCCCTTGTATCAGGCGGTTCAGTTGCACGCACAGGGCAGCCAAAATGGCCTTGGTGGAAAGCTCGGCATTGAAGCGGTCATTCTGGCACTCCTCGGCCAGCGTCTCAAATGCCAGGCGGATGCCTTCAAAAACGTCCGGCGGCAACCGCAGCAGGTAGCGGTGCTCGGCCTCGGCTTTGGCAAAGCAATAGTCGGCCTCTTCGTCCTGCAGCCTTAAAAAGGTCATGTACCGGCGGCTCATCCACAGGCCGTGCCGCTCAAAGGGGCAGCCGCGCGCTTTCAGCGTGGCGCCCACCATAGCGCCCACGGGTATCAGCAACACGTCGCCCGCGGCCAGCTTATAGTGCTGGTCCTCCACCCAATATTCGGCGCTGCCCTCGGTTACGCACATCATTTCGTACACTTCCCGCGCGGCGGAGGGGATCTGCCCCGCGGCTTCGTCCCGGGTGGTGCCACCCTCGTAGTCGTCTCTTCGCAGCAGCATGGCGCCGGCCATCCACATCACCCTCCTTGCAACAACATTGGTGCAGCTTTCTCAATATTGTAACCCATTTTTGCCAGAATTGCAATATTGCGCGAAAAAATGGGTTTTTTATTGTGTTTTGTGGAACAGCGATGCGTGGAATTGCATAGAAAGGCCGCCTGCGGCGCGATGGCTATGTGGGGGTGGCGGCGCCGGGCCTTGCGGCCGGGCGAGAAAGAAAAAAGGAAAACAAACGCAAACAAGATGTTTTTTAAGATGTCTGCCGGAACAGGCCCCGGATGCGCCCTAGCCCAGCAGCTTTTTGCGGGCCTTCCAGTCGGGCATCAGGCGGGCAAGCTCTGCGTAAAAGCCGGCCTGGTGGTTGGGGTGCAAAAAATGCACATACTCGTGCAGCACCACATATTCCTGGGCGGCGCGGGGCATCATGGCAAGGCGGGTGTTCAGCGTAATGCGCCGTTTTTTCACGTTGCAGCTGCCCCAGCGCGTCTTCATCTCGCGCACGCGCAGCGCGGGCTTTTCCCCGCCCAAAAGCGACGCAAACAGGGGGAATATTTCATCGCTAAGGCGGGTGAACAGGGCCAGGCACTGGGCGGGGGTGTAGGGGTTCTGTGCAGGGGCGGGCAGGCTTTGCGCCGCGGCCTGGTGGCGCAGTATCCACGCGGCCTTTTTCTGCAAAAAGGCGTCTATTTGCCCCTGGGGCATGCGCGGCGGCGCGCTTACGGCCACGCTGCCGTCTACCCGTACGCGCAGGTTGAAATTGCGCAACTTTTTGCGGGTAAGGGTGTATTCTACCACGCCGGCGGGCGTGGCAAGCCGCCGCAACTGAGGCGCGGGGGCATTTTTTCGCGTTTGGGTGGTGGTTGCCATACTACACCAAAAGCTGCACGGCTTTGGCAGGGGGGGCGCCCTCGGCCAAGGCGCGCAGGGCGGCCGCACCAGGGTTTTCCCCTACAAATAAAGCGCCGGTAAGGGCCCCGCCGTTAAAAAACAGCCGCTTATAGCTGCCGCGTAAAGCGTCGCGCGCAACAATCTCCTGTGCCGGCTCCTCGCTTACCACGCCGCAGCTAAACAGCGAAAACCCGGGTACTTCATAGGCGGTGGCCGGCACAAAGGGGCGGTAGGGCGCGCCGGTATCGCCCGCCATGGCGGCGCCCGCCACGGCCCCCATGCCGCTGGCCGCCCCGGCTATGGCCTGCACCCGGCCTTCAAACTCGGCGCAGTCTCCCGCGGCAAAAATATCCGCATGGCTGGTGCGCATATATTCGTCTACCACAATGCCGCGGCCAAGGTTCAGCCCAATGGCCAGCGCCAGGGAAACCTCGCTGCGCACGCCCATGCTGGCCAAAACAAGGTCTGCCGCCATGGTGGCGCCATTGCTTAGCACAACGCCGCCCTCCGTCGCCTCGGTTACCGAAAGGCCGGTGTGCAGGGCAATGCCCAAAGCCTGCAGGCGGCCGGCCAGCATGGCGCTGGCGGCTTCATCGGTTTGCAGGGGCAAAATGCGGGGGGCAAACTCCACCACCGTTACGGTGGCGCCGCGTTCCCGCAGGGCAATGGCGGCCTCCAGCCCCAAAATGCCGCCGCCCACCAGCAGCACGCGCCGGCCCCGGGCATAGCCCACCAGGTCCATGGCGTCCTCGAAGCTGCGCAACACCTTTACCGGCACCGAGCCATGGGTGTGGCGGATGGGGTTGAAGGGCGTTGCCCCGGTGGCAAGCAGCAGTTTTGTGTAGGGCAGTGCCTGCCCGGTGGAGAGGGCCACCGTGTGGGCCGCGGGGTTTATGGCGGTGGCAATGGTGTCCTTTGCCAGGGTGACGTTGTTTTGGGGGTAGAACTCCTCCGGCTCCAGCAGCAGGCTGGCCAGGCTGGCGCCGTCGGCCACCACGCGCGCCAGGGCGGGGCGGTTGTAGGGGCAGTGGTGCTCTGCCGTTACCATGGTAATGGCGGCGGTGCGGTTGCGCTTGCGTATGGCCTTGGCGGCCTCCAGCCCGGCCAGCCCCCCGCCGATGATGACGAACTTGTCCTTTGTATCGCGCACAAAGGCGCTTTCGGCCTCCTCCAGCAGTTCAAAGGCGGCTTGCCCGGCGCCGCACACGGGGCAGGGCACGGGCGGGGCGTCCCCGGTAAATATCTGGGCGCACACCGTGCAGCGCCAGCGGGCGGTGGCGGGCAGGCGCACTTGCTCAAAGGCGGCGGCACCCGCACCACACACCGGGCAGGGCACGGGCGGGGCATCCCCCTCAAACTCCTTGCCGCAAACGGTGCATCTCCATTTTGCCATGGCGCTTTCCCCTCCTTGTTTTTTCACCGGTGTTCCTTTAGTATAGTATACAATGCCCCGGGCCAAAAATCCATTGCAAGGGTGCATGCCGCCCCCGGGCGGCAAAGCCAAACGCGAAAGAGGGAAACCCCATGCCAAAACTGACCATGCAGCAGGCGCGCGCCCTGCTGGAAAGTACCACCACCCAGCCCCACCTGCTGCAGCACGCCCTGGCGGTAAGCGGGGCCATGGGCGCCATGGCCCGCCATTTTGGGCAGGACGAGGCCTATTGGCAGGCGGTGGGCCTTTTGCACGACTATGACTATGAGCAGTACCCCGAGGAACATTTGCAGCACACCGCCGCCCCCCTGGCCGCCGCCGGGGTGGACGACGAGGCCGTGCGCGCCATATTGAGCCACGGCTGGGGCCTGTGTACGGATGTGGAGCCCCAAACCGAGATGGAGAAAAGTCTGTATGCGGTGGACGAGATGACGGGACTTGTGTCCGCCACGGCCAAAATGCGCCCTTCCGGCATAGCGGACCTTGCCCCCAAAAGCGTGAATAAAAAGTTTAAGGACAAGGCCTTTGCCGCCAAAATAGACAGAGAGGTCATTCAAAAAGGGGCGGAGATGCTGGGCATGGACCTTGCCCAGCTGACGGCCCTGTGCATAGAGGGCATGCGCCCCCACGCGGCCGAACTGGGCCTTTTGGGCACCGGCGCGTAGGGCGGCGGTTTTGCGGCGCGGCGGGTGCAGGTACATTACGCTGCCTGCCGGCGCACAGCGCACCACCTGCAAAGCGAATCACACTTCAAAACCCCCGCCACGGCGGGGGTTTTGTTTACGGCTTGTCTTCGGTGTCTGAAGGCTACTGCAAATTCCCAAAGCGCCCCCAATCCGGCATCTGCATCGCTGTTTCTGCGTTGCCTGCCCTTGTAAACCACCAAGGCTTGCCGAGGAAAAGCGCCTTGAATCAAGGGAAAATTTGTTTGGTTTTGCGCATTTCTGTAATTTGCAGGCAGCCTCTAGGCCAAAAAGGCCTCCAGGTGGGTGGTGGCGCCGCTTTGCCGCGCTTTTGCAAAGCGGGCAGGGCTAAGGTAATACCGCCAAAGCCGCAGGCGCCCCGCGGGGGAGACGCCACTGCCACTGCCCAGCTGCCATAGCTGGGCGGCGGCGCGTTTTTTCAGCTGTTTGTGCAGGGCGCGCTCCTCGGCGGTGGGGCCCAGCGCCTGCAATATCTCATATAAAATCAACTGGCGGCTTACCCTTGCGCGGGCGGCCACGCGGGCAAAGCCGTGGCTTTCCAGGTATGCCAGCCGCTCGTCCAGGTAGGGCAGCCCCTCGGCGCGGCGCATGGCCGCCCCGCCCCCCCGCATGATGCTCTCGTTTGAAATGGTGTAGTAATATAAAGGCTTGGTGCTTACCGCAATGCCGCGCGCTTTCAGCACCAGCCGCCAGGTCATGTACTCGTCCTCCAGGTGCGCGCCCGGGGGGAACTGCTCGCCCGCATACAGCCGCTTTTCATACAGCTTGGTGCACAGCATCGTCATCTCCATGCCACGCACCGGGCTATAGATGTTCTCGCAAAAGGTCTCAAAGTCCATCAGGCAGTCGGGCTCTACGCCATCTTTCGGGGTGGTGGGCAGGCTGCCGTTGTGGGTATAGTCCAGCCGGCACATGGCAATGGCGGCGTCAAAGCGGGTGCACAGGCCCAAAAGGGTCTCTAAAAAGGTGGGCAAAATAGAGTCGTCGGCGTCCACCCAGGAGATATAGCGCCCCCGGGCGTTTTGTACTCCCGTGTTGCGGGCGGCCGCAACCCCCCGGTTTTGGGCATGGGCCACCACGCGGATGCGCGCATCCTGCCCGGCCAGCGCCTGGCACAGCGCGCCGCTGCCGTCGGTACTGCCGTCGTCTATCAGTACCAGTTCAAAATCTGCAAAAGTTTGCGCCAGCACGCTGTGCACGCTGCGCGCAAGGCTTTCCTCGGCGTTGTACACCGGCATCAGCACCGAGACGAGAGGCTGGTTCATCTGCGTCACCCTTTCCCGCGCGGGCCGTATGTGCCCGCCGTACACCGCCCATTATACCACGCGCCGGCTGCCCCGCAAGGACCCGCGCACCCGCGTGCCGCGCCAAAAAAAGAAGAATTGGTGAAAACTGAAAAAACTTCCCCAAGGGCCTTGACAATCGGGCAAAGTGCGGTAAAATAGTATTAGCACTCGGGATGAATGAGTGCTAATTTATCGGCAAAGGGAGGGCGCCTATGGCTATGGATGACCGCAAGCAGCGCATCATGATGGCGATTGTCTCCCTGTATTCTGCCGAGGGCGAGCCGGTTGGCTCCAACCTGCTTTGCCAGCATTTTGATATGGCAGTGTCCAGCGCCACATTGCGAAACGAAATGGCGGCGCTTACCCGCCTGGGCCTGCTGGAGCAACCGCACACCAGCGCCGGGCGCGTGCCCACGGCCAAAGGCTACCGCTATTATGTGGATACCCTTTTGCAAAACCCGTTCACCCTGCCCCAAAGGGACAAGGACGCACTGGACGCCACCTTCCGCACGCTGGACTATGACCCCGAGAAGATGGCCCAGGGCGCGGCGAAGGCGCTTTCGGATTTATTGGGATACGCCGTGATTGCCACCACCCCCCAGGCCGACGACATGAGCATTGCCCACTTTGAAGTATTGCAGGTGGGCCGCTATACGGCGGCCGTATTGGCCGTTACGGCGGCAGGCGGCGTGCGCACACGCGTGGCCAAGGTGGATTTTGAGCTGGCCGAGGGCGATGCCGGCGCCATAGCCCGCGTGCTGAACGGCCATTTGCGCTTTGTGGCCGAGGCGGACGTGGATTCCGCCCTGATACGCCGCATGGTGGACAGCCTGGGCGCAAACGGCCCGCGCAGTTGGCCGCTGCTTTCGGCAGCGCTTACGCTTTTGGGCGAGGTGGGCCGCCCCAACATCTATTTTGAGGGGCAAAAACACCTGCTGCAATGGCCGGAGCTGGAAAACAGCCTGCGCCCGTTGATAGAGACCCTGGACGACACGGCCCGCATGGAAAAACTGCTGCGCCCACGCAGTGGCCACACCACGGTGCTGTTTGGGGATGAATTTCCCGAGGCGCCGGCACCCGGCATGTGCCTTGTGTCCCGCCAATATTTGGCGGGGGGCGGGCTGTCCGGCGTGATTGCAGTGGCGGGGCCCGCGCGCATGCCCTATAGGGAGGTTATCCCGCGCCTTGAGTATTTCAGCGAGCTGCTGGGCCAGGGCATGAGCGGTATGGCCGCCCACTGAGCGCCTCTGAAAACGTATCGATTACCGGGCCGAACGGCAAAAGCGCCCCGCCCGAGAGACAAAGGAGACCCACCATGGCAGAAAACGAGACCAAACTGGGCGACGCGCCCCTGAACGGCGGCACCCTTGCCGAAGAAAAGCCCCAAAAGGGCAAGAAGGCCAAGGCCCCCAAGGCCGACAACGCCGCTGCGGCGGCGCTGGAGCAACAGCTGGCCGACGCCCAGGCCGCCGCGGCCGAGGCAAAAGACAGCCTGCTGCGCACCGCCGCCGAGTATGACAACTACCGTAGGCGCAGCCAAAAAGAGCAAGAAGCGGCCTTTGGCCACGGCGTAAGCCATGCGGTGGAGCAGCTGTTGCCGGTGCTGGACGTGCTGGAAGCCGCTGCCCACGCCGAGAGCACCGACGCCGAGTACAAAAAAGGTGTGACGCTTACCCTCAGCAAGTTGGAGGATATCTTCACAAAGCTGGGCGTTACCGAGATAGACACCCTGGGCAAACCGTTTGACCCCGAGCTGCACAACTGCCTGATGCAGGACGCCGACTCGGGCGCCGAAAGCGGCACCGTTACCAAGGTGCTGCAAAAGGGCTACACCCTGGGCGACAAGGTCATCCGCCACTCTCAGGTGGCGGTGGCACCGTAAGGGCGCTGTGCGCCGACGCTTGGCTTTGGCGCTGTGCGCCAAGTGGCACTGAGTGTTGGCCTCGCACCCCTGTTTCGACAATATATTCCCAAAAGCAAACCCCATGGTATGTTAAACCATAAATATAACCCGATGTATTCGCAATAAAAGGAGACTTTGTATATGAGCAAAATAGTAGGCATCGACCTTGGTACCACCAACAGCTGCATCGCCGTGATGGAAGGCGGCGACGCGGTGGTTATTCCCAACGCCGAAGGCGCCCGCACCACCCCCAGTGTGGTGGGCTTCACCAAAGGCGGCGAGCGCCTGGTGGGCCAGGTGGCCAAACGCCAGGCCATCACCAACCCCGACCGTACCATTTCCTCCATCAAGCGCGAGATGGGCACCAACTTCAAGGTGGACATCGACGGCAAAAAGTATACCCCGCAGGAAATTTCGGCCATGATACTGCAAAAGCTGAAGGCCGACGCCGAGAGCTATCTGGGCGAAAAAGTGACAGACGCCGTTATCACCGTGCCGGCCTATTTCAGCGACAGCCAGCGCCAGGCCACCAAGGACGCCGGCGCCATTGCGGGCTTGAATGTGAAGCGCATTATCAACGAGCCCACCGCCGCGGCCCTGGCCTATGGCATGGACAAAGAGGCCGACCAGAAGATCATGGTGTATGACCTGGGCGGCGGCACCTTCGATGTGTCTGTCATCGAGATGGGCGACGGCGTTACCGAGGTGCTTAGCACCGCGGGCAACACCCAGCTGGGTGGCGACGACTTTGACCAGCGCGTGATCGACTGGCTGGCGGAGGAGTTTAAAAAAGAGAACGGCATTGACCTGCGCAGCGACAAAATGGCCGCCCAGCGCCTGAAAGAGGCCGCCGAGAAGGCCAAGATAGAGTTGAGCGGTGTGACCAGCACCCAGATTAACCTGCCCTTCATCACGGCCGACGCCGAGGGCCCCAAACACCTGGATACCACGTTGTCCCGCGCGAAATTCAACGACTTGACGGCGGATTTGGTAGACAAGACCATGGAGCCTGTGAAGCGCGCCATAAAGGATGCCGGCCTGCAGCCCAGCGACTTGCACAAGGTGCTTTTGGTGGGTGGGTCCACCCGCATTCCCGCCGTGCAGGACGCCGTGAAGGATTTTATGAAGACAGACCCCAGCAAGGACATCAACCCCGACGAGTGTGTGGCCTTAGGGGCCGCCATCCAGGGCGGTGTGCTTAGCGGCGACGTGAAGGACCTGCTGCTGCTGGACGTGACGCCCCTGTCCCTCGGCATTGAGACCATGGGCGGCGTGTGCACCAAGATTATTGAGCGCAACACAACCATTCCCACAAAGAAAAGCCAGATATTCAGCACCGCGGCCGACAGCCAGCCCAGCGTGGAAGTAAACGTGCTGCAGGGCGAGCGCGAGATGGCCCGCGACAACAAGAAGCTGGGCACCTTCCACCTGGACGGTATTCCCGCTGCGCCGCGCGGCGTGCCCCAAATTGAGGTGACCTTCGACATCGACGCCAACGGCATTGTGGCCGTTAGCGCCAAGGACCTGGGCACCGGCAAGGAGCAGAGCATCACCATCACGGCCTCTACCAACATGAGCAAGGACGACGTGGAGAAGGCCGTGAAGGAGGCCGAGCAGTTTGCCGAGGAAGACCGCAAAATGCGCGAGCGTGTGGACGCCCGCAATGCCGCCGACAGCATGGTGTTCCAAACCGAGAAGACGCTGGCGGATTTGGCCGACAAGCTGAGCGACGAGGACCGCGGCACGCTGACCGAGAAAAAGGACGCGCTGAAGCGCGCGCTGGACGGCGACAACCTGGATGAGATAAAGGAAAAGCAGGAGGAGCTGCAAAAGGCCCTGTACGAGGTGAGCAGCAAGGTGTACGCCGAGACCGGCGCTCCCGAAGCCGCCGAGGATATGGCGGGTGCGCAGCCGCCTGAGGAAGACGTGATTGACGCAGACTTTACCGAGATTGACGGTGAAGGCTGATACAGGCTATAATAACGCCCGGTGCATGCCGCGCCGCGCCTTGCGCGGCGCGCAGGCATGCCCGGCCATAACAAACGGGCGGCGCGGCACGGCCGCCGTAAAACACAGGGCGCGGGCACACGGCCCCACCGCCCCGGGAAGAGGTGAGGCGATTGGCGGATAAACGGGACTATTACGAGGTCCTGGGCGTTGCCAAAGACGCCAGCGAAAGCGATATCAAAAAGGCATACCATAAGAATGCCAAAAAATATCACCCGGATATGAACCCCGGGGACAAAGAGGCCGAGGCCAAGTTCAAAGAGGTGAACGAGGCCTACGAAGTGCTGAGCGATAAAGAAAAGAAGGCCCGGTATGACCAGTTTGGCCATGCCGGGGTAGACCCCAGCTATGGTGCGGGCGCCGGGGCCGGTGGCTACGGCGGCTTTGGTGGCTTTGGCGGCAACGGCGGCAGCTATGGCGGGGTGGATTTTGGCGATATCTTTGAGACCTTTTTTGGCAGTGGCTTTGGCGGGGCCGGTTTTGGCAGCCGCCAAACCAACCCCAATGCCCCCCGCCGCGGGGCCGACATCCGCGTGTCCATGGTGCTCACCTTCATGGAGGCCGTGCACGGCACAACCAAGACCATCAACGTGACCCAGCAAGAGACCTGTGGCGAGTGCCACGGCACCGGCGCCGAGAAAGGCACCACACCCGAGACCTGCCCCGAATGTAACGGCAGCGGTTTTGTGGTGGCGCAAAAGCGCACCGCCTTTGGCATGATGCAGGAAAGCCGCCCGTGCACCCGCTGCGGCGGCAAGGGTAAAATCATCAAAGACCCGTGTAAAAAGTGCCACGGCAGCGGCCGTGTGGGCGCAAGCAAAAAGCTGGAAGTGAAAATACCCGCCGGGGTGGACGACGACAAGAACATTGTGCTGCGCGGCAAGGGCGACGCCGGCCTGAACGGCGGGCCCGCGGGAGACCTCATCGTCATTATCACCGTACGGCCCGACCCCATGTTTGAACGCGAAAACTACGACGTGTATGTGCAGGTGCCCATCAGCTTTGCCCAGGCCACCCTGGGCGCCAAGGTAACCGTGCCCACCATAGACGGCAAGGTGGAGTACACCGTGCCCGAAGGTACCCAAAGCGGCAAGACCTTCCGCCTGAAGGGCAAGGGCATCCCCTATGTGAACGGCCGCGGCCGGGGCGACCAATATGTGGTGGTGAGCGTAGAGGTGCCGAAAAAGCTGTCGCGTGCGCAGCGCGACGCGCTGAATAAGTTTGACAACGGCCTGAAGGATGACAACTACGACCAGCGCAAAAGCTTCAACAAACGCATGAAGGACATGTTCCCCGGCAATTGACGTGCGCCGGGCAGATGCGGAAATAGCAAAGACAAAGGGGCACCCGCAGGGTGCCCCTTTATGTAGGATGTTTTGATGCGCTGTGTGGCAGGCGCCATCAGGGTGCGCCGCGTGCGGGAACATCCCCAGAATAACAGTACTGCAGTATCCGGTCTGCATCTTCTTTATACAAGGTGTCGGTATACAGGCCGTACACCCCCCGGCGCATACACTCGGCGGCTTCCGCCAAATCGTTCACCGTGTGTACATACACGCGGCGGCCTAAAGCGTCCAGTGCGGCCACAAACTCTTCAGTGGCCATATTGGGCCACATGGCAACGGCCGTCACGCCTTCTTCCTGCCGAATAAAACCCAGCACGTCCTCGGGAGTGTCATCGGTGGCATACAGGGTGTAGACAATCTCTGGAAAGTCGTATATCTCCCGCACCCAGTGCTGCATACCTCGGAAGTAGATCTGTGGGATGATTCGGTCCATGATGGCAATGTCGTACTTTTCGGCGGCTTGGCGCAAAAGGGTAAGTTGGGTGATATTCTGGTCATAGTCTTTGGTTTTGGTGTCGGTTATGATGAACATATCCTTGTGGATGTACATAAAATACATCAGGTCGTCCACAGGAAGGGCTTTCTCTGCAAAACCGGGGTGCTCCGCCAGCCACTGGCTGTAGGGTGGATTGTCCGCTTCCTCCCCTCGGCCTACCAGCAGGTGGCCATCCGCTGTGGCCAAAAAATCCACTTCAAAAACGCGCTGGCCCATCTCATAGTTTTGCACCAACGCGTCGTGGCTGTTGGGGTAGTTTTGTATGCCCGCCTCGCTATATTCAGCACCGGTGGCGTGGGCCACTGTACGGTAGTCTCCCCAGTGGTATTCCAGCGGCACAGCGCCGCCTTGGGCGTCCACCTGATAATGCAGCATGGCCGCCAGCGTCTCGGCGCGTATCAGGGTTTGGCCGTCCCACACCTGGGTGTTGCCCGCAAGGGAATACCGGAAGCGGTCCTTATAGGCTACCTGGTCTTCCGTCTGGAACACCACACGGTATATGGCATTGGTGTATCCGCCATTTTCCTCCCAAAAGCCCAGGGCCTCCATGGCCGGTGCCAACGGCACCCAGCCCGCGGCATATTGCTGCCGCAGGGCGGCCTTTTTTGCGCCGTGGTAGCTTAATACGCCTGCCAAAGCGCCCACCACCACTGCCACTATGCATACAAGCGCCACAATTTGCCGCAATTGGCGCCTGCCGGCCGGCTTTTGGGGCGCTTTGTCATGCTGGGGCCCGGCTGCATTTTTGTCCTGCTCCATGGTTTCCTCCCAGGAGGCAAGCCTGTGCCATGCCGCCTCAAGCTAGTCTTCCTCGGTCTCGGCCGTTTTGCCCGGCACCAGCTGGCGCTCTTCGTTAAAGTGCATGGGCTGCACGGTGTTGCGGGTAAGGCGCACCAGCTCCCGCAGGCGCTTTTCTTCGTCGGGCATGTACAAAATGTACGCAACACCCTCTTTTTTGGCGCGGCCGGTGCGGCCTATGCGGTGGGTGTAATATTCGTTGCTGGGCGGCACGTCATAGTTTACCACGGCGTCCACATCGTCCACGTCTATGCCGCGGGCGGCAACGTCTGTGCTTACCAGCACGGGCAACTGGCCCTCTTTAAAGCGCCCCATAATCTTGTTGCGCTCCGCCTGGGAGAGGTCTCCATGCAGGCAGTCCACGTCAAAGTTCAGCCGGGCCAGCTGGTTGGAAAGCATGCCCGTGGTGTATTTGGTGTTGCAGAACACCATCACCCGCTCGTACCCGCCGTTCACAATGATGGCGGCGAGGTCTGCCAGTTTGTTGCGCCCGGTGGTGAGGATGGAATACTGGGTGATGCGGGGCTGGCTGTCTTCCACCGGCTGCACGGTAATTTCCACGGCGTCGCGCTGGTACAGCCAGCCAATGTCCATCACCTCGCGGCTGATGGTGGCGGAAAACATGCCCAGCTGCTTTTTGTTTTTCAGGCTGTCCAGTATTTTGCGCACATCCTTGTAAAAGCCCATGTCCAGCATCTCGTCCGCTTCGTCCAGCACCACGCGCACAACGCCGCCCAGCTGCACGGTGCGCCGCTGCATGTGGTCCAAAAGGCGGCCGGGGGTGGCTACAATAATCTGCGGGCCTTTTTTCAGCTGGTCGAACTGCTTTTTAATGTCCTGCCCGCCGTACACGCAGGCAATGCGCACGTTTGGCAGAAAATGTGCAAGCTCGCGTAAATCGCCGGTAATCTGCTGGGCCAGCTCACGCGTGGGGGCCAGCACTAGGGCCTGGGTGGTGTCGCTTTCGGCGTTCAGCCCCACCAAAAGCGGGATGCCGAAAGCACAGGTTTTGCCCGTGCCCGTGGGCGCCTTGGCAATCACGTCCTTGCCCTCCATCATGGGGGGCAGGGCTTTCTCCTGCACCTCGGTCATCTCGGTAAAGCCCATGCGCTGCACGGCGTCTTGTATCTCTTTGGGTAAATCAATGTCTTGAAACAGCATGCTTGTGTGTGTCTCCTTTGTTGGTGGCAACAATATATAAAAATTTGTATAGACGTACTTTTTCGGTGTGCGCAGTCTGGCCCGCCGCAGGCGGTTGGCGTACGGCGCGGCCCTTGGCGTTGGCTGCCTTGTGGCGGTGCGCAAGGCGCCTGGCGGCATAAACGCCCCTATATTTTAGCACACACCCCGCCGCCACACAAGGGCGGTGCCACGGCGCTGCTTTACTAACCCTTCCCGATGCTTTATAATGTACATATAGCAGGGTATACCGGGCCGTGCAAGGACGGAGGAAATGTATGAGGATAAGCGAGATCATCACAACGCTGGGGGCCGAGGTGCTTACCGAGGGGGCGGATACTTCCCGCGAGGTGCACGCGGCTTGCGGCAGCGACATGATGAGCGATGTGCTGGCCTATGTGAAGGACCAGGGCGTGCTAATCACCGGGCTTACCAACCCCCAGGTGGTGCGCACCGCCAGCATGATGGACATGGTGTGCATCGTGTTTGTGCGCGGCAAGCGGCCGGACAATACCGTGCTGCAACTGGCCGAGGAGTTTGGCATCATTGTGCTTGCCACCCAGCACACCATGTATAATACCTGCGGCATGCTGTATGAAAAGGGCCTGCACGGCGGCAACAACACCGCGCAATAGCCTGCTTTCATCTGCATTTTCTGCGAAGGAGCGCATATGCCCAACATCCATATGCATTACGTCGTCCCCGGGGACGACTTTACCCGTGCGGGCGAGGCCAGCGCGGATTTGAAGGCCCGGCTGAAAAAGCTGGGCATGCCCAGCGACGCCGTGCGCAAGGTGGCCATTGCCCTGTACGAGGGGGAGATCAACCTGGCCATCCATGCGGGCGGGGGCGAAATTGAGGTGCAGGTATTTCCCGACAAGGTGGAGATGACCCTGACCGATACCGGCCCCGGCATCCCCGACATAGACCTTGCCATGCGTGCGGGGTGGTCCACCGCGCCGGACGAAGTGCGCAGCCTGGGCTTTGGCGCCGGCATGGGCCTGCCCAACATGAAGAACTACGCCGATGATTTCGAGATAGAATCTGAAGTAGGGGTGGGCACCCGTGTGTTTATGCGGGTGAACGTGGCGTAAAACGCCCGCCCGCGCCGGCCGCAGCGCCTTGCGCGTAGCGGCCATAGCCCATACAAAATACTGCACAAGGCCTTTTTTGCGGCGCGCGGGTGTTTGCGGCACACGCCGGCGCCGCCCAAAGAAAGCGAGAAGCCATGTCCGATTATTTCCATTCCGTTACCCTTGACAAGGACGAATGCAAGGGTTGCATCAACTGCATAAAGCGCTGCCCCACCCAGGCCATTCGGGTGCGGGACGGCAAGGCCCACATCATCACAGAGCTTTGTATAGACTGTGGGGAGTGTATTCGCGTGTGCCCGCACCACGCCAAAAAGGCCATTACAGACCCCTTGTCCATCATGGACAACTACCGCTACAAGGTGGCGCTTACCCCGCCCAGCCTGTACGGGCAGTTCAACAACATAGAGGACCCGGACCTGGTGTTTGCCGCGCTGAAGGACATCGGGTTCGACGAAGTATTTGACGTGGCGCGCGCGGCCGAGCTGGCCAGCGACGCCACCCGCCGCATGCTGGCCACCGGTGCCATGCCAAGCCCGGTCATCTCCTCGGCGTGCCCGGCGGTGCTGCGGCTGATACGCGTGCGCTTCCCCAGCCTGATAAACCGGGTGCAGCCGCTGGTGGCCCCGGTGGAGATTGCCGCGCGCATGGCCAAGGACGAGGCCGAAAAACGCGGGCTGAAGCGCGAAGAGGTGGGGTGCATCTTCCTTACGCCCTGCCCGGCCAAGGTGACGGCCATCCGCATGCCCATAGGCACCGCCACCAGCGACATTGACGCCGCCGTGGCCGTGAAGGATGTGTACCCGCTGCTGGTGGGCGCCATGAAGCACGCCAAAGACGAAGCCGAACGCCCCCAAAGCGGGCGCATTGGCATTGGCTGGGCCGAAAGCGGGGGCGAGGCCGCGGGCCTGCTTACCACCGACGCCTACCTTGCCGCCGACGGTATCGAGAACGTCATCCGCGTGCTGGAGGACTTGGAGGACAACAAGTACGCCAACATCGAGTTTGTGGAGCTGGACGCCTGCAGCGGCGGTTGCGTGGGGGGCGTTTTGCAGGTGGAGAACCCCTATATCGCCAAGTCCAAAATCAAAAAACTGCGGCGGTATATGCCCGTAAGCATGAACCATCTGGAGGAGGATATCCCCGCCCACATGCTGTGGGATACCGACCTGGAGTATTCCCCGGTGATGGAGCTGGGGAAAACAAAGCAGGAAAGTTTTGAAAAATACGCCGAATTTGAAGATATCATGGAAAAACTGCCAGATTTAGACTGCGGTAGCTGCGGCGCGCCCACCTGTGAGTCCTTCGCGGAGGACGTGGTGCGGGGCAACGCCGTGTTGGGAGATTGCGTGGTGCTGATGCGTAAAAAGATGGAGGCCATATTGAAGGCGGCCGGCCTGGATGGAACGTAAAAACGAAAAATTTTGCACCGTGCAGGCATAGCTGCAGCCGCGCCCGCGGCCGAACGGCCCCGCCCCGGCGGGCGGCACCATTATTCCTGCAATAATCTCGCAAAAATCCCCGTAAAATCAAGAAGAACAGAGTGTGCGGGAAAAGCATGGATTTCTAACAGATACGGTTAAAATAGTGCTTGATTTGTAGAAATAACGAACTTTTAGGAGGCCCTATGACCACCGATGATTTTGCCCAAATGCCCGATTTTACGGTGGCGGTGCCCGGCGAGAGCCGGCCGGTTGCCTCGGTGTACTGCGCCGATTTGCTGAGCTGGGCCATGGGCCGCGCGCCGGCAGACGCCGCCTGGTGCACTGTGATGGGCAACGTGAACGCCGTGGCCGTGGCCCACCTGGCCGATGTTGCCGCCATTGTGCTGTGCGAGGACGCCGTTTTGGACGAGGACGCCCGCGAAAAAGCGGCCCAACAAGGGGTAATCATTGTGCGCACGGGCTTGCCGGCCTTTGCCGCGGGGGTGGCCATTGCGCAGCATGCCGGGCTGCTGTAGCGCCGCGGTGTGCAGAACGTGCGCGGGCATATTCCAAAATAACAAACGATTCTGCATAGGAAAAGGCGGGAAGAAGGTGAGACGGTGACATACGACCTCCACATCCATTCCTGCCTTTCCCCCTGTGCGAACGACGACATGACCCCCACCAACATTGCGGGCTTTGCCAAACTAAACGGCATTGATTTGATTGCCGTGGCCGACCACAACAGCGCCCTAAACCTGCCGGCCACGGCCCAGGCCTGCGAGGCCTACGGGGTGCGGCTGCTGCCCGCCATAGAGATGAACACGGCGGAGGAGATTCATCTTCTGTGTTATTTTGCCCGGGTGGAGGATGCCTTGGCCATGGGGGAAGCCATTTACGAAAACCTGCCCCGCTACCCCTACGACCATGAAATTTGGGGCCGCCAGCTGGTGATGGACGCTGAGGAGAATACCATTGGCGAGGTGGACAAGCTGCTTACCGCCGCCTGCACACTGGATTTATACGCCGCCAAAGCCCTGTGCGAAAAGCTGGGCGGCATTGCGGTGCCCGCCCATGTGGACAAAGAGAGCACCTCGCTGCTGTCTGTTTTGGGCTTTGCGCCCGAGGACCTGCCCTTTGCCGCCTATGAGGTGAAGCGGCCGGAGCATACCCTGGCCGCCCTGTGGGAGAGTGGCCGCCTGCCCGCCGGGGTGGAGATTTTGACCAGCAGCGACGCCCACAGCCTGGGCGAGATACCTGAGCACCCGCGCACGCTTTCCCCCCAAAGCTGCCTGTGGCGGCTGCTGTAGCCGGGGCCGCAGGGTATACGAAGCGGGCGGATACCAAACAAATTTCCCCGCCGCCACCGGGTGCCCATCACAAGAGGAAAAAAGACGCACACAGCGGGCGGTGCTGCATGCCGGGAAACAACGTCCAACCGCCCCGCTTTTTTGGCCCCGGCTTTTGTGCTTTGCAGGTGGATGTGCTATACTTTGGGCAGCCGCACCACGCCGGCGCCGGGCTCCCTTTCAAGAGAGAATTTCTTGCTCGAAGCCTAAAAAATGGCGAAGACAAACAGAAAGTTTGAACATATAGAAACAGACGACGAAACGGAACAACAATTCTCCCGGCTGCGGCGCGGGACGCATAGAATGGACGGAAGCAAATACATGACCTTTCAGGATTTACAGCTTGACGCGCCCCTGTTGCGGGCAGTAAAAGAGGCGGGCTATGCACGGCCCACCCCCATACAGCAAAAAGCCATTCCCCCGGTGCTGGCCGGGCGGGACCTTTTGGGCTGCGCCCAAACCGGCACCGGCAAAACCGCCGCCTTTGCGTTGCCCATATTGCAGCGCCTGGCGGCAGCGCCTATTCCCCAGGGGAAGGGGCGCTTGCCGCGCGCGCTGGTGCTTACCCCCACGCGCGAGCTTGCCCTGCAGATAGAGGAGAGCTTTGTATTGTATGCAAAGCACCTGAAACTGCGCAGCGCCGTAATTTATGGCGGGGTGGGGCAGGCGCCCCAGGTGCAGCAGCTAAAGGCGGGCGTGGATATTTTGACGGCCACCCCCGGCCGCCTGAACGACTTGATTGGCCAGGGGTATATCAAACTTTCGGCCATTGAGGTGTTTGTGCTGGACGAAGCCGACCGCATGCTGGACATGGGCTTTGTGAACGACGTGAAAAAGGTGATAGCCCACCTGCCCGCGCAGCGGCAAACGCTGCTTTTTTCCGCCACCATGCCCGGGGAAATTGTGCAGCTGGCAAACAGCCTGCTAAAAGACCCGGTGAAGGTGTTTGTTACCCCGCCTGCCACCACGGTGCAGGCCATTGCCCAGCAGCTGTACGGGGTGGAAAAGGCCGACAAACGCAAGCTGCTGGCCCAGCTGCTGCAAGCAGGCGACGTGCAAAGCGCCCTGGTGTTTACCCGCACAAAGCACGGAGCCGACCGCGTGGTGCGCGATTTGAAGCGCGACGGCGTGGCGGCGGCGGCCATCCACGGCAACAAAAGCCAAACTGCCCGGCAAACGGCCCTGGCCCGCCTGAAAAAAGGCGAGATACAGGCCCTTGTGGCCACAGACATCGCCGCGCGGGGCCTGGATATCAACGAGCTGTCCCATGTGTTCAACTACGACTTGCCCAATATCCCCGAGACCTATGTGCACCGCATTGGCCGCACCGGGCGGGCGGGCCACGGGGGCATTGCCGTAAGTTTTTGCACGCTGGACGAATACCCCTACCTGTTGGACATTGAAAAGCTGATAGGTTTTGCCTTGCCCCGCGCAGAGGGGCACCCCTGGCACCTGCCGCTGCCCACCGGCGCCGCGCCGCAAAAGGCCCCGGCCCCCAAAACCGCCGGCAGCGCCGCCCGCACCAAGCAAAAAACTACTGCGCCCGCCGCGAAAAACCAGCAGAAACCCGCGGCCAAGGCGCAGGAAAAGCCTGCCGCAAA
>JAJDGD010000070.1 GCA_030265505.1 Ruminococcaceae bacterium OttesenSCG-928-O06
CTCGGTGGCGTCATCGCTTTCCGGCGTCTCACCCTCCTGCTCTTCGGGCGGGGGGGTCTCTTCGTCCAGCCCGGAGGCGTCTTCGGGGCCAGGGCCCAAATCGCCCCCCTCCCCCTCTGCCGCCTCTTCCCCTGCGGGCATCTCTTGCGCCTCGCTTTGGGGCAGGGCGTCGCCGTTTTTTGGCGCGGGCGCCGCGGCGACCAAAACAGGCAGCCCCAGGGCCAGCGTCAGCACAAGCGTCAGCACAAGCAACAGTATCTTTTTCCAGCTTCGTTTCATTCCCGGGGCTCCTTTCATACATTCTTTATGGCTTGGTTGTTACGATTCTTTCTTCGCGTACTCTCTGCGCAGGCGCAGTTGCTCCTGGCGTTGGCGGCGCAGGCGGTTCAGCTCTTTGGTCTCCTGCCGGCGGCGCAGCATGCGCATCAAAATGATGAACAATATCACGATGACCAGCACAGCCGCCCCCAGCAGAACGAACAGCAGGGTATTCAGCGGCAGTTGGCTTTGCGTGGCGCTGCCCACGGTGCCTGCGTTGATTTCATTGGCCCTGTTGCCGGTGATGGTAAAGCTTTGCTGGTACTGCCAGCTTTGCCCGCCGTGCGTAAGGTTTACTTCACTGGTGTAGTCTCCGGGGGCAAGCGCGCCGGGGCCCGCGTTTTGCTGCCCGTCTTCCCCCGTGCCGCCCAGCGGCGCCAGTGCCAGCGGCATCAGGCTGTTGGGGGCCATATCCACATTGGTGCGGGTTTCCTCGGCCACAACGGCGCCTGCGGCATTGCGCACAACCACATGCAGGCTTACCCCTTTGGCTATGGCGGCGGCCTTGTTGCGGATGCCGTGCACCAGGGCGGCTTCGTAATTCACCACCTCGCCCTGCACGCCGTCCAGCTCAAAGTCCGGCTGCACCGGGGTGTCGGTCTCGCTTAGCTGCACGCCTATAACATAGCTGTAGATGTTCTGCAGCGTGGTGCCTGCACCGCTTTGCGCAGCGCCCTCGGGCCGCCGGGTAAACACAAGGCCCCCCAGCACCACGCCGTCGTATTCGTCGGCGGGCAGCTGCACCGTAACGCGCGCGGTAACGCTGCTTCGCGCAGGAATGCTAAGGCTCTCTTCCTCCCAGCGGGCCAGGCCCGAGAAGGGGTGCAGCAGGCTTTTGTCCTGTATGCCGGGGGTCTTGTAGTCTATCACCCCGTTGCGGTTGGTAGAGGCGCTGATGGCGGCCACGTCCACGGTAATGGCCTCGTTTGTCTCGTTCACCACCTGCACTTCCAGCGTTTGGCTTTGGCCCGGCTGCACGCGCAGGTCAAAGTAGGTAAGGTTTTTGTCGCGCTGGTTTTCGGGCAGCAGGGCCTGCACATAAAAGCCGATGCCCGCGCCGCTTGTGGCCGCCTGCACACGCAGGGCGGGCACAAAGTCCAGCAGCATCAGGCCCAGCAGCGCCAGCAGTGCCACCACCACGGCCAAAACCCGCTGTTTCGTTCTGTTCACTTTCTTCGTTTTCATACATTCTCTCCTACGTCAGATATGCTCTGCGCGCGTCAGGGCGCGCTTTGCAGGCTCCAGGTAAGGGCGGCGGTGCTGCGGCCGTCCTGCGCGGTGCCGGGCTTTACGGCAAGCACAATGTTGGCCGCGTCCCAGCCAAGGCTCCACACGCCCATGCCCTGGCCGCCCTGGGCGGTGAAAATGCGCGTCTCGGTGGCGTCGCTGGGCAGGGTGATGGTCTCCTCGGCGCCGGGCGCGGTGCCTATGGTACCGTTTTCGGCATTCACCCGGGGCAAGGTAAAGCGGATGCTGGCGGCCTTCAGGGTATCGCCGCCCTCCTCCTCCAGCTGGAAGGGGGAAAGCGAGGCAAACAGCGTCCAGCCCTCTGCGTTGCCGCGCAAATCACTCACCACCACGTCGTCGCCGGTGGTAACGGCGGGGTACTCCTGCGCCTCGTGAGAGATGGCGTGGGCGCCAAAATCCAGCGTGGGGGCGCTTTCCAGCCGCAGCTGCCCGGCGGTAAAGCTCACGCTGGCCTCGGTCTCGCCGGTGTCGGCCTCTTGCCCCGCGGCATAGGCGGGCACGGCGGCAAACAGTAGCATAAGTGCCATCACCGCCAAAGTGGCTGCAAGCCAGCGGGATTTCCTTTTCCATGTAGTCATTTCGTGCTCCTTTCAAAAACGCAAATGGGATGTTCTTTGTGGGTATATTTTGTCCACTGTACCCAGTATAGCAAGCACAAAATCGCGCACAACACCCTTTTGGGCACAAAAAAACCGACGAATATTCGCCGGTTTTTTCTTTTGGAACGTTTTTTCCATACGCAAAAACAGGTGTCCGCCCGTTCTAAATCAGCTGGTTGATAATGGCGATGCGCACGGCGTCGGCCGCGTTGATGGCCCCCAGCTTTGCAAACGCCTGCTTGGTAAGGCTTTTCACCGTGTTGATGCTAAGCTGCATGGCCGCCGCCACCTCCTCGCGGGTAAGGCCCTGGCTCAGCAGTGCCAGCAGTTCCGCCTCGCGCGGGCTCAGGGCATAGTCGGTCCGCTGGTCCTCCTGCTGCTGGCGGTAGCGCCCCACCAGGTAGGCGTGGTGCTTGGCATAGGTGCTGGCGCGGGCGTGTATGTCTGCCAGCCAGGCGGCAGGCATGCCGTGGCCCCCCGCTTTTTGCGCGTGCTGTAACAGGGTGCGCGTCTGGCTGCCGTATTCGATGAAAGGCATCACGATGTTGTTGCCCCGGGCAAGCGCATAGGCGGCCTTCAGGGCTGTGGCGCTGCCGGCCGCATCACCCAGGTGGTGGTGCACCACGGCCCAGCCCAGGTGTACATACAGCCGGGTGATCACGGCCCCCTGCCCCTCGGCCAACGCCTGCATCTGCCCCAGCAGGGCGGCTGCCTCGGCATATTGCCCGGCGGCAACAAGCCCCCGCAGGCGCACCAGCAGCGCGCGCCCAATGCTGATGGGGGCAAAACCCTTCTGCACGGGGTTGCGTATCCACCCGGCGGTTTTTTCCACCTGGCCCACCTCGGCATAAAACCACCCGCGTATAATGTCCCAAATGCCCAGCGCCTGCGCCTCGGCGTCCGCCTCGTAGCGTTGCACATGCTCCAGCGTGTCCAGCAGGCGGGCATAGTCCCCCTGGGCGGTGTAAATGCGCAGCAGCATAAACAGCGCGTTGCCCACAATGTCGTACTGGGCGGCGGCCTGGGCGCTGTACAGCGCCTGGTAGCCCGGCGCTGCGGCGTTTTTCACCTCTCCCGTCAAAAACAGGGCCTCGCATTCGCACAGTTTGTCCAGCCCCTGGCCCGTGCCGTGCAGCACTTTTGCCATGTAGGGCACGCCCTGCGTAAAGCAGGCAAGGCTTTTTTGCAGCTCGCCGGGTTTTGCGCTTTGCAGGTTCAGCCCCGGGCCCAGGTCTATCAGCTGCAGCTTGCCGCCCCAGCGGCGGCTGCCGGCGGGCAGCCGCCGCGCCGCCTCCTGGAAATGCTTTTCAAAGCCGTTTTGCTCCAGCCCCAGGGTAAGAAAACCCCTGGCAACGGCAAGCTCTCCCCGCAGCTGCCGGGTGTCGTCGGGGGCGGCATTCCCCGCCTGGCCCAGCAGGGCCTCGGCGGCATCCAGCGCTTCCGCGGCCTCGGCAAAGCGCAGGTTGTTCACCAGCATCACCCCCAGCACAATGTATGTCATGGGGTGCTGGGTTCTAAACTCCTGCGGCAGTGCTTCTATCTGCGCAATAAAGAACTCAGCCTCGCTTTTTTTGTGGCGGGTGGCGTCTATTTGCAGCAGGGTGTCCCACAAAAGGCCATACTGGCGGCACTGCCGGTAATAGCCCGCCGCGTCAAAGTAGTGGCCGTTTTCGCGGCACCAGTCCCCGGCCTTTTGGTAGGTCTCGTCACGCACGGGCTGCGGCACGGCCAGCAGTTTTTCGCGCAAAAAGGCCTGGTAGATGGGGTGAAAGGCCAGGCGCATAGCGTCGGCATCGTACCGGATGAAGATATTCCCGTTCAACAGGGCGCCCAGGTCCCGCTCCCGCTCGCCGCTTACCGCCTGCACCAGCCCCCGGGGGAAGGAGTCCAGCGCCGAAAGCTGCACCAAAAGCTGCTGCTCTGCCGCAGTATATTGCGAGAATATCTCCCGCTGAATCAGCTCGTATAAAGCGGGCTTGGCGGCGGCCAGCGCGGCGGCGTCAAAGGCGGGCAGCGCTTGTTCGCCACGCTGCAGCGCCAGCGCCACCAGGGAAAGTGCAACGGGCCAGCCGGACACATAGTGCCAAATTTTCTCGGCATCTGCGGTGGATACCGCCAGCCCGGCGTTTTTCAGGTAAGCCTTTGTCTCCTGCACGGAAAAGCGCAAAGCGCCCGCCTCAATGGTGTGGGGCGCCAGCAAAAACGCCGCGCCCGGCAGTGGCCAGGTGCGGCAAAGCAAGGCGATGCAGCTGTTTTCCAGCCGGGCGGCCACCAAATGCCCCAAAAAGGCCAGCACGGCGCCCTCGTGTATCAGGTGCACATCGTCAAACACAAACACAACGGTCTTTTCGTCTTCGTACAGCTCGCCCGTCAAATCGGCCAAAAAGGCGCTGAAGGCCTGCAGCGTCTCGGGAAAGCCCAGCGCCTGCATCTTTTGCCCAAGCGCCGGCCGGTGCTGCGCAAACGCCTGGGCCAAATGCTCCCAAAACCGGGCGGGGATGTTGTCCGGCTCGGCAAAAGAAAACCACACCGCGCGCGCGGCGCTGCCGGCAAGGCATTGCGCCATGCCGGTGGTTTTTCCAAAGCCGGCCCCGGCGCTCAGCACCACAAAGGGCTCTTGCAGGGCGGCGTTTAGCACGGCGTTTAGCCGGGGCCGTAAAATCAGCCGGCTCTCGGCGGAAGGGTTCGGCGCCATGGGGTACCTCACTTTCGGGCGGGTGGCCGGGCATGCATACAGTATACCTTATTATAGTATAACATTGTGCATGTTCGCGCGAAAAAGCGCAAACATGCACAATGCCCGGCGCCGACGCGCGCCAAAAGACAACGGGCTACGCCCCTGTCCCACCACACTTTTTGTGCCAGTACTATCGTCCCCATCTACTCCCCATAGTACAGCCTTTTGGCCTCGATATACTTCTGTTTAATGGCCAGAAAGTCGTTCCTGCTCATCCGGCCGTTGTTGTAGGCCTCTTTTGCCTGCAAAAACTCCTGTTCAATGGCGCGGAAGGTCTCTTCGTCCATCTCCCCGCCACCGCCGGCAGACGCTGCGCCACCTGCAGAAGCTGCTTGCTCGGCCGCGGATGTGTCGTCCTGCGGCGTGCTGGCATCCGCCGTGGGCAGGCCGTCCAGCATGGGGGCCAGCCTGTTGGGTATTTGGGCGCCCGCCTGGCCAAAAT
>JAJDGD010000072.1 GCA_030265505.1 Ruminococcaceae bacterium OttesenSCG-928-O06
GAAAAATAGTTCTTGATGTGGATGATGGGCGTGCCGCGGTCTCCGCTGCCACTGGTAAGGTCGCACAGGCTGCCCACAAGGTCTATGTACCGGCGGGGGGTGGTGCCCTGGGCGGCCATGTTGCCCACAAGGTTTGCGTCTTTTTCCTGCACCTGCCGTCGCATGGCTGCAGCCAGCTCCTCGCCCGCAAGGCCGCGCAACTGGTTGTCGGCAAAGTATTTTATCTTCAGCTCGCTGGGGGTGCCGGCCAGCTTTTCGGTGTAGGCCGGGGCCACCACGGGGTCGGCAAACTCCCATATACCGCCCACGGGGTCTTTAAAGCAGCCGTCGCCATAGATAAGCGCCTGCACGCTTTTGCCGGTGCGCTGCTCAATTTGCGCGCACACGCCGTCTACCACGGCCTGGCAGTCGCGCGGGAACAGCTTCACGCTGTCCTCTGTGGCCATGTTGCTGCCCAAAAGGCCGTATTCGGGGTTGTAGCCGCTGCCCTGCACGCCGGTGGTAAGAATATCGTCCAGCCCCAGCACCTTGGCGGCGCCTTTGGCCTTCAAAATGCGCTTGGTGCGCTGGCGGGTGTGGATGTCGCAGCACAGCACGTTTTGGGCAAATTGTAAAATGTGGGCGGGGTCGTTGGAAAAAACAATGTCGATGTGTTTGCCAAAGCTTTTGTAGAACTCGATATAGTCCACCCCGGTGAAGGGGTGCAAAATCTCATCGCCAAAAATGGCGCGGAAGGCCGCTTCGTCAAAGTTGTCGCGCCAGGGGTCCACGTCGTGGGCGTCCAGCATGTCCCAGCCAACCAGGGTGTTGCCCACTTCGTCGGCCGGGTAGGAGAGTTGCACCACCAGCTTTTCACAGCCCTGTGCAATGGCCTTTAATAAAATGGAAAACCGGTTGCGGCTGAGGATGGGGAATACCAGCCCCAAGGTGCCCCCACCAAACTTGGCGCGTACGTCCTGGGCAATTTGGGCACAGGTGGCATAGTTGCCCTGGGTGCGCGCCACCACCGATTCCGTGATGCCGATGATGTCGTCGTCGTCGATGGCAAAGCCCTCGTTTTGGGCCGCGGCCAGCAGCGCGTCGCATACCATGGTAATCAAATCGTCCCCCTGGCTGAAGATGGGCGATACGATTCCTCTTGCGGTAACACCGGTGTACTTCATCTGTTCCCATTCCCTTCTGGCTGTAAAATATGCATACACTTGGCAAAAAGCATGTGTGGGCGGGGGCGGCTAAAGCCATTGCACAAAGGCGGTTTTGTCTTGCTGGTTGTAGCCCGCGGTCTCGTACAGCTCTATGTTGCCGGGGCCCCGCGCGCCGGTCATCAGCATCAGTTTGTAACAATTGTTCATTCTAGCAATTTCCCCGGCAAAATTCAAGGCCGCGGCGGCACATCCCCGCCGGCGGAAGCCTTCGTCCGTCACCACGTTTTCCACCAGGGCATAGGGCCGCTGGTTGTGGGTAAGGTTCGGCACCACCAACACTTCGCAGCAGCCGGCAACGGTGCGCTCCAGCTCCACCAAAACAATGTGGCGGTTTGGGTCGGCCAAAATGGCGGCCCACAGCTCGCTCAAGGCTTCGGAAGGGGCTGGCACGTCCTCGCCGTGCAACTGGGCGTACAGGGCCAAAACGGCCCCAAGGTCGGCAGTGGTAGCCTCGCGTATGGTCATGGGTTGGGCCTCCCTTCTGGTTTTGCAGGCGCCTTGCGGGCGGGTGTTGCCGCGTGGTCAGCCCTCCGGCAGCCAAAGGTGCATCAGCACTTCGTCGTAATAGCGGCCGTTTACGCAGAAGTAACCCTTCAGTACCCCGCAGCGGGCAAAGCCCAGGCTTTCGTACAAGGCAATGGCGGCGGTGTTGTCCTGCCGCACACCCAGGTGCAAAAGGCGCAGGGTGCCGCTGTCTTTGGCAAAGCGCAACAGGGCTTCCATCATAGCGCGGCCCGCGCCCTGCCCCCAAAGGGGCTTGCCTACCAAAAGGGAAAGCTCTGCCGTGTGGGCGCCGCGCCTTTGCCGGGGGGGCACCAGGTTGGCAAAGGCCACCACGCGGCCGTGCAGCTTGCCGCACAGGGCCAGGGCATTGGGCTGGGCCGCCTGGTTTTTCAGCCAGGCGCGCTCTGCCGCAACGTCTTTGGGGAAGTCCTCCGCGGTAGAAAGCAGATAGTCACTCTCCCCGGCAGCAATGCGCAAAAACTGCAAAATCTCGGCGGCGTCTTGCCCGCGGGCGCTTTCCACCAGCAGTTCTTCGCCGTTTTTCAGTAGGTGGTATCCCATGGTGGTTCCTCTTTTGCCGCGGGGCGCGGGGCGTGGTGTGCCGGGTATATATAGCGCACCAGCACAAGCTCGGCGCCGTAGTCGGCCGGTTTTTCGGCGCCGTCGGGCGCAAAGCCGCAGGCGTGGTAAAAGCGGCGGGTGGCCAAATTGTCCTTCAGCACCCACAGCACTACCGGGGACAGGCCTATGCGTGCTAAGCGCGCCACGCCAAAGCGCAGCAGCCGCCGGCCATAGCCCTTGCCCCACAGCCGGGGCAGCAGGTACAAAGCACCTACCTCGCCCGTGGTAGGGGGCAGGTCCTTGTCGCGGCAGGCCTCCACCGCCACAAAGCCGATGGGCACATCCTGCAGCGTTGCCAGGTGGAACTCGGCGTCCTCCTCCTGCAGGTAGGAGGCCAGGCGCGCGGCCTGGCGCGGGGGGGTCAATTCGTCCAAAACCGGCTGGGGTACAAGGCCCTTGTAGGCTGCCCGCCACCCCTGAGACTGGATGTCTCCCAAAGCGGCGGCGTCCTGCACGGTGGCGCGGCGGATGGAAAAGCCGTCCAACGCCGGGGCGCTCATGCCACATCCTCGCTTAGCAATACCATGTGGATATGGTCCCGCCACACGCCGCCGATGTTGAGGTATTTTCTGGCCAGGCCCTCGTTTTGGAAGCCCAGCTTTTCCACTACACGCAGCGAGGGCGCGTTGTCCGGCAGGATGTTGGCCTCCAGGCGGTGCAGCTCCAGCGGGCCGAAGGCCACCTCGATAAGCTTTTGCAGTGCCTCGGCCATGTAGCCCTGGCCGGTGGCGCCTTCGTCCAGCTTGTAGGAGAGGAAGGCCGAGCAAAAGGCCCCGTAAAAAATGCTGCCCAGGCTTGCCATGCCCAAAATGTCCGCGGCTTCGTCCTCTTTGGGCACCAGCCACATGCGCAGGCCCCAAAGGCGTTTTGCACTGCGCAGATCCTGCGCCAGGGCGCGCCGCTGGAAGGCCTCGGTGTAAAATTCCGCCTCGCGCACCGGCTCTGTGGGGGCATAAAACGCCTGGTTGCGGCGGTAGAACGCCGCCACGCGGGCGGCCAGGGCGGGCTCGCTCAGCAAAAGGGTCAGGCGCTCGGTCTCGTAACGTTTTTTCAGCATGGCATGCCTCTTGGGCTTGCGGGGCGGGCAGGGTTTACAAGAAGGTTCCATCGGCCAGCCACAAGGCGGTGCTGCCACAGGGCAGCACCCCGCCACCGGCGGCAACGGGCAGGCCAATTTCGTCGCTGTACACGGTGCCGCCGTACTTTGGCACCAAAAGCTGCTGCAGCATATAACCGCCCACCCCCGGCGCAAGGCCGGTGGTGTAGCTGTTCAGGGCAAAAAACAGGGGCGTTTCGCTTAGCAGGGCGGCCGTCTGCACCAAAAGGGGCCAGATGGCCTCCTCCAGCTTCCACACCTCGCCCGCCGGCCCGCGGCCGTAGCTGGGTGGGTCCATAACAATGCCGTCGTACCGGCTTTGCCGGCGCTCCTCCCGCGCGGCAAACTTCGCGCAGTCGTCCACCAGCCAGCGCACGGGGGCATCGGCAAGGCCGCTTGCCGCGGCGTTTTCCCGCGCCCAGGCCACCATGCCGCGGCTGGCGTCCACATGGGCCACGGCGGCGCCAGCGGCGGCGCAGGCCAGGGTGGCCCCGCCGGTGTAGCCAAACAGGTTCAGCACCTTTGGGGGGCTTTTGGCTGCGCGGATGCACCGGGCATACACCTCCCAGTTGGCGGCTTGCTCCGGGAACAGGCCCGTGTGCTTAAAGCCCGTGGGGCTTACGATGAAGGAAAGGTCCTTGTAGCGCACCGTCCACTTTTCCGGGAAGGGCTTGTGTTTTTCCCATGCGCCGCCGCCCTTGGCGCTGCGGTGGTACAGCGCGTGCACGTCGTCCCAGGCGGCGTGGCGCCGTGGCGTCTGCCAAATTACCTGGGGGTCGGGCCGCTGCAAAAGCACGTCGCCCCAACGCTCCAGCCGAAAGCCACCGGTGGCGTCTAAAAGCTGGTAGTCCTGCCAGCCGTCGGCTGTGCGCATCAGGCATCCTCCCGCAATAGCTCGTCCAGCGTTTGCTGGGCGGTGTTCTCCTCGGTGGCGGCGGTGGGGGGCTGCAGGCCCAGGTGGGCATAGGCCAAATGGGTGACGCACCGGCCCCGGGGCGTGCGGGCCAGCAGGCCGCTTTGCATCAAAAATGGCTCGCACACGTCCTCTATGGTAACGGCTTCTTCGCCCAGTGCGGCAGCCAAAGTGTCCAGCCCCACGGGGCCGCCCGCGTACATCCCTATCACGGCGCGCAGCAGGGAACGGTCCAAATTGTCCAGCCCGCTTTGGTCTATCTCCATGCGCTGCATGGCGTGCAGCGCGGCCTCTTCGTCTATGCTGTTTTTGCCCATCACCATGGCAAAGTCGCGCACGCGCTTCAACAGGCGGTTGGCCACACGCGGCGTGCCCCGGCTGCGCGCAGCTATCACGGCGGCGCCGGCACCGTCGCAGGCAATCTCCAGTATGCCCGCGCTGCGCCGCACAATCTGCGCCAGCTCCTCTGCGGTGTACATCTCCAGCTTTAGCATCACGCCAAAGCGGTCTCGCAAGGGGTTGGAAAGCTGGCCCGCCCGCGTGGTGGCGCCAATGAGGGTGAAGCGCGGCAGGTTGATGCGGATGGACTGGG
>JAJDGD010000073.1 GCA_030265505.1 Ruminococcaceae bacterium OttesenSCG-928-O06
ATGGCCCGCCATCTTGCGCGTTTTTACGAGGTTTTTGCTGTGCAAGACACACACGGGCGCAACATGCTGCTGCGCCGGGAGGACTAGCCGCTTTGCGCTGCGCCGCCATACTTTACAGGAAACGAGGTTCCCCATGAAAAATGCCATCTGCCTGTTTTTGGGCCTTGTGCTGTTGTGCGCCGGTTTTGCGGGCTGCACCGGTGGCACCCAGCGGGACGTTGTGTATATTGCCGAGCAGTTTGGCACGGCCTATGCCCCCATTGCCCTGATGCGCGAGTGGGGCCTTTTGGAGGAGCACCTGCCCGCCGGCGTGCGGGTGGAGTGGAGCCAGGTGGGCAACACCGCGGCCATCCGTGAGGCGATGCTGGCCGGCAAGGCAGACATCGGCTGCATGGCCATCCCGCCGTTCCTTATAGGCAAGGACGCAGGCATGGAGTGGAAGATATGCAGCGGCATCTCCAACATCCCCATGGGGCTGGTAAGCCGCGACGCCGAGGTGCAAAGCCTTGCGGACATCGGCAGCCGGCGCATCGCGCTGCCCCAGCCGGGCAGCATCCAGCACATTTTGCTGGCCATGGCGGCCGCCCGCCAGCTGGGCGATGCCACCGTGTTTGACAACCAGCTTGTCACCATGTCCCACCCGGATGGAATGACGGCCCTGCTCTCCGGCGCAGACGTGGACCTGCACTTTACCACCGCGCCGTACCTGGGGCAAGAGCTTGCCGCCGGCATGACGCTGGTGCTGGACGGCACCGAGGCCATGGGCGAGCCCTTCACCGGCATTGTGGCGGTGGCAAGCGACGCCTTTGCCGAGGAAAACCCCGCGCTGTACAGCGCGTTTTTGGCGGCTTTGCAGGAGGCAATTACCCGCCTGAACGAAGACCCCGCCGAGGCCGCGCGCCTTTTGGCCCCCGTGTACGGCATGGAGGAGGACGCCCTTTTGGCCGAACTATGCGCCGAAGGCACGGCGTACACCACCGCCGTGGAAGGCGTGGAGGCCTTTGCAACGTTTTTACAGCAAACCGGGTACACCGGCCAAGCCTGGCCGCTGGAGGAACTGGTAGCGGCGGAGTAGTGGCGCCGGGTTTGCCCGAGGTGAAAACCCGCGCGGGTTTGCCACACGATTTTGCCAAAGTGCGCCTGGAACCTTTTCCGGCACCCAAGGAAAAGCGCCGAGGGCCGCCGCCGCGCGAAGTGTGGAATTTGCCCCCGGCACAAGCTTGCAAAGGTTCTCATCGCCCCAAAAGCGCCACGCCACGAGACGCAGCCTAAGTGCGTATGTAGCACCACGCGGCGGGCAGGCAAATATACCTTTCCCGCGGCAATGCCGCGATACCATTTACAACAGAACAAGGACCGCCCGGCCAAAAAGCCCACCCCCAGCGAAAGGCCCCTATGAAGAAACTGCTGCAAAACAAAAACCTGCAACACCTTTTGTGGATTGTGCTGCTGCTGTGCGTGTGGCAGGTGGTGCACCTCAGTGGGGTGGTATCTCCCTTGTTGCTGCCCGGCCTTGGCGAAGTTGCGGCCGAGTTTGCCCGCGCCATTGCCGGGGGCGAGCTGCCCAGCCAGGTGGGGCTGTCCCTTCTGCTGATTTTGGCCGGGCTTGCAGTGGCCGTGGCGCTGGCGCTGGTTTTGGGCTTTGCGTCGCTGTATTCCCGCGTGTTTGCCAGCTTTGCCGACACCCTGTGCATGCTGGCCCACCCCTTGCCCGCCATCGCCCTTTTGCCGCTCATCATTGTGTGGTTTGGCGTGGGGCCGCCCGCCATCATCGCCATCATTGCCCACTCGGCCGCATGGCCGCTGCTGCTGAACCTTACCACCGGCTTTGCCGAGGTGCCGCGCGTATACCTGGAGACCGCCCGCAGCCTGGGGCTGCGCCGCGGGGCCATGCTGGTGCGCATTTACCTGCCCGCTAGCGTGCCCTACCTGCTGGCCGGCTGCAAAACCGCCTGGGCCCGGGCCTGGCGCGCGCTTATCAGCGCCGAGATGCTGTTTGGCGCCGTGGCCGCCAGCGGGGGCATTGGGTGGTACATCTTTAAAAGCCGGGTGATGATGAACACCCCGGGCCTGTTTGCGGGCATTCTGGTGGTCATCTGCATTGGCGTGGTGGTAGACAGCCTGCTGCGCACCGTAGAGGCGCGCACAATTCGCCGGTGGAGTGCCGTATGATGTTGCTGGAAGTGAAGGGCCTGTACAAAAGCTATGCAGGGGGAAATGGCCCCGTGCCCGCTCTGCGCGGGGTGAACCTGCGCCTGCCCAAGGGCCTGCTGCTTACCATACTGGGGCGCAGCGGCTGTGGCAAAACCACGCTTTTGCGCTGCGTGGCCGGGCACGAGGCGCCCGACGCCGGCGAGATATGCTTTGAAGGTGTGCCGATTGCGGGCCCGGGGCACAAGCGCTTTATGGTGTACCAGCAGTACGACCAACTGTTTCCCTGGATGCGCGTGGGGCAGAACATCGCCTTTGCGCTGCGGGCCGTACACCCCGCCCTTGCCCCCGCCGAGGCGAACGACACCGCCGCCTTTTGGCTGGCGGAGTGTGGCCTGCCGGACAGCGGCGGGCTGTGGCCGGCCGAGCTTTCGGGCGGGATGAAGCAGCGCGCGGCCTTAGCGCGTGCCTTTGCCCTGCAGCCCGCCCTGCTTTTGCTGGACGAGCCCTTTGCCGGGCTGGACGCCGTGCTGCGCCATGCTATGCAAGTGCTGCTGCTGGGGCTGTGCCAAAAGCACGGGCTTTCGGCCCTGTTTGTTACCCACGACATTGCCGAGGCGCTGGACTTAAGCCCTGCCCCCTGCCTGATGCGCCCCGACGGCACCGAGATTTTGCCGCTGGACAAAACCACCCCCCGCGAGGAGATTTTGGCCCTGCTGTAGGGGGGCGCGCGGCGGGTACCGCCGCCTGTCTGCCTCTGCCATAAAAATACGGCGTGCCCGCCGCGCCACCGGAAAGGAAACCACCACATTGCTTTGGCAACTGTACCTCTCGTTTGCGAAAGTGGGCGCCCTCACCTTTGGGGGCGGCTATGCCATGCTGCCCATTTTGCAGCGCGAGATTGTGGACAACAAGGGCTGGATAACCACCGAGGAGGCGCTGGACTATTACTCCGTAAGCCAGTGTTTGCCCGGCATCATTGCCGTGAACACCTCGCTGTTCATCGGCCACAAGATGAAAGGCAAGGCAGGGGGCATCTGCGCCGCGCTGGGCATCGTTACCCCTTCGCTCGTCATCATCATGGTCATCGCGGCCTTTTTGCAAAACTTCATCCACTACCCCATCGTGCAAAACGCCTTTTACGGCGTGCGCATTGTGGTGTGCGCGCTTATCCTCAGCGCCATTGTAAAGCTGTTCCGCCCCGCCGTGAAGGACGGGTTCACGGCCTTCCTGTACCTGCTTACGCTGTTTTTGGGGCTGTTCACCAGCATCCCCACCTGGTTGCTGGTGGTGCTGGCCGTGCTGGCGGGCATTGTGGGCAGCCGGGTGCTGCACAAGGGGGACGGCGCATGATTTACCTGCAGCTGTTTTGGGAGTTTGCAAAAATAGGCCTGTTCACGGTGGGGGGCGGCATGGCCTCGCTGCCGTATTTGTACGAGCTTGCCGAAAAATACCCCTGGTTCACCGCGCAGGACATCACCAACATGGTGGCCATCTCTGAATCCACCCCGGGGCCCATCGGCATCAACATGGCCACCTACACCGGCTACCAAACGGCGGGGGTGCTGGGGGGCATCATTGCCACGCTGGCCATCATTCTGCCCGAGGTGATTATTGTGCTGGTGGTGGCGAACTACCTGGAAAAGTACAACGAAAGCCGCCTGGTGCAGGCCGCGTTTTACGGCATCCGCCCCACGGTGGTGGCGCTGATTTCCCTGGCGTTTTTCACGGTGTTCCGTTCCTCGGTGCTGAACATGGAGGCCTTTGCCGCCACCGGCAGCGTGGCTGCTGCGGTAGACCCCGTGGCCCTGGTGCTGTTTGCCGTGGCCTTTGTGTTGATCTACCGCTTTAAAAAGCACCCCCTGTGGTATATTTTGGGCGGGGCGGTGGTGGGCATTTTGCTGGCGCCAAATGGCGCATAGGCCGACGTGGCCCGGCGCCCAATAGGCTTTGAAGCAAACCGGCGGCAGGTGCGGCAGCGCACCCGCCGCTTTTTTTGTGCGCGGCCATTTTTCGGCACAGTTTTTGCCCACCGCGCGTTATACTGAATGCCCCCCTTCCCCCAATAACGATTGCGCCGTACCCAAGGAGGAAACTGATTATGGGCATTGCCATTTTGTTTGCCGCCTGCCTTTTGATGGTGGGCTATGTGTTCATAGACGTAAGCTATTTTGCCCCCGAGGAGGAAGAGAGCGAGGCGCAGTGAGGCGTGCCTTACCCCGTGTGCCTTATGGCCCCCTGCCCGCTTAGCCCATGCCATCCCTTTAGAAAGGAGTTTATACTATGAAGAAAGCCCTGCCCATCCTTGCCGTTTTGGCTGCCGCCGGCCTGCTGTTGCGCGCGCGGCGCAAACATGCGCGCCCCAGCTGCGAAAGCGGCTGTTGACCATACATGAGGAAAGCCCCCATGTCGCCTTTTTGGCAGCGTGGGGGTTTTTCCTGTGAGGGCCGGTGGGCGGGGAAGGGGGCTTTTCGTGCCGGGTGGCGTTACAGGGCGTCAAAGAAGGCGCGCAGGGCGCGGTAGTAACAGGCCGCGGCGGCGCTGCAGCCGCTTTCGGTGGCAAAGGCGCGCACGTCCTCTTCGTTGGTAAGGAAGCACTGCTCCACCAGCAGGGCAATGCAGCCGGGCTGTTCCAACACGCCAAAGCTGCTTTGCGAGGATACCCTGGCGTCGCTTGCCTCGCGAAACACCTTTTCTCCGGCATCGGTATAATAGGCATAGCGCACACCGCCCTCGCCCCGCAGGGGGCTGCCGGCCGCGTCCAT
>JAJDGD010000071.1 GCA_030265505.1 Ruminococcaceae bacterium OttesenSCG-928-O06
TTGAGTTTTTATTTGTGAACGACGGCAGCACCGACGCCACCCTGCAAACCCTGCGCCAGATGGCCGGCCAGGACGAGCGGGTGAAATATTTGTCCCTCTCGCGCAATTTTGGCAAAGAGGGCGCTTTGTATGCCGGGCTTTCCCACGCCACGGGAGACTATGTTGCCGTAATGGACGCCGACGGGCAGGACCCCCCGGCCATGCTGGGCCAAATGTACGCCCTGTTGCAGCAGGGCCAGTACGACTGTGTAGCCACCCGCCGGGTGAACCGCGCAGGCGAGCCGCCCATCCGCAGTTTTTTTGCCCGCATGTTTTACCGCATCATCAACCGTATCTCCAAAACCGAGATTGTGGACGGCGCGCGCGACTTTCGCATGATGAGCCGGCAGATGGTGCAGTCTGTGCTGGAAATGCGCGAGGTAAACCGCTTTTCCAAAGGTATTTTCTCTTGGGTGGGGTACAACACCACATGGCTGGAGTATGTGAACACCCAGCGCCTGGCGGGGGAAACAAAATGGTCGTTCTGGCGGCTGTTCCTCTACTCCATCGACGGTATTGTGGCCTTTTCCACCGCGCCGCTGGGCATCTCCTCGGTGGCGGGGGTGCTGTGCTGCATTTTGGCCGTGGCGCTGGCCATATTTTATGCTGTAAAGTCTTTTTTTGTGAACGACCCCGCCGGCTTCCCCACTCTCATCTGCATCATTTTGCTGGTGGGGGGCCTGCAGCTGTTCTCCATCGGGGTGCTGGGGCAGTACCTGGCCAAAACCTACCTGGAGGCAAAGCAGCGGCCCATCTATATTGTGAAGGAGAGCAACCTGGGCCCCAAACAGCCGTAAGGAGCAACGCGTGAAAAAAAGGCCGTTCTTGTCTGTACGCGGGCAATGCGTGCTGGGTGGCGCCCTGTTGGGGGCGGCCGCCTTTCTGTTGTTGTACGGCTTTGCCCCGCTTGCTGTGACGAACGACGCCTGGCTGCGCGGCGGCTTTGTGGAGAGGGACACCCTGCAGCATTACGCAGGGTGGCTTTTGTACCGCGCCTCGCCCTGGCAGTTCCCCGTTGCTGTGGCGCAGCACATCAACTACCCCGCCGGCGGCTACATCGGCTTTGCCGATTCTATCCCGGTGTTCGGCGTGCTGTTCAAGCTGCTCTCGCCGGTTTTGCCCGCCACTTTCCAGTACTTTGGGCTGTGGGGGCTTTTGTGCAGCTGTTTGCAGGGGGCGGCGGCAGCGTTACTGCTGTGCCTGTTCAGCCAAAACCGCGTGCGGGTGTTGCTGCTGTGCCTGCCGTTTGTTTTTGCCCCCATTTTGCTGGACAGGCAGCTGCGCCACGCAGCCCTGGGTGCCCAGTGGCTGGTGCTTTTCGCGTTGTATCTGTACTTTAAGCACCGGCGCAGCGGGACGTTTTTTTCGCCCGGCTTTGCAGTGCTATGTGCTTTGTCCATCGGCATCCACCCTTACTTTACGCCCATGGTGTTTGCCCTGCTGTTCGCCCTGCTTGTGCAAAACGGCATTGCGCAAAAAAAGCTGTGGCAGCCGGCGGCACAGCTGGGCATCTGCCTTGGCACCACGGTGCTGTTTGGCTGGGTGCTGGGGGCGTTTTCTTCCGGCAGCAGCGCGGGCAGCACCCCCTATGGCTACTTTTGCATGAACCTGAACGCCCTGTTCAACCCCCGGGCACTGGACGCCGACTGGAGCCTGTTTTTGCCCCAGCAGAACCAGACCCTGGGCAACTACGACGGCTTCAACTACCTGGGGCTGGCCGCGCTGCTAAGCTGGGTGGTAATGGCGGCAGACTTTTTGCTGCACCGCAAAAAGTACTCCCTGAAAACCACCCTGCGCCGCCACGGGGTTTTGGCGCTGGTTTGCCTGCTCCTTGCGGTGTTTGCGGTGTCCACCACTGTCACGGCCCAGGGGCGGGTACTGTTCAGCCTGCCGGTGCCCCAGTGGTTTTTGCAACTGGCGGGCACCTTCCGTTCCAGCGGACGTTTGTTCTACCCGGTGTGGTACTTGCTGCTGCTGGGCGCCGCGCTGTACTGGCTGCGCCGCCCCACCCCGCCCCGGCGCACCCTGGCGGTGCTGGCCTTTGTGGCGCTGCAACTGCTGGATACCTCCCCCGGTATTGCCACCAAGGCGCGGCTGTTCCGCCCGTACCAGCCCCTTGCCTGGGCGGGCTATATGCAAAGCGGGTTTTGGGACGAAGTGGCCGGGAAGTATGACCATCTCGTCTCCATCGGGGGCGGCCCCCTGCTGGACGGCGGCCGCATGGCCCTGTACACTGCCGACGCCGGCATGACCACCAGCGACCCCTTTACCGCCCGGTATGACGCCGGCGCCTACACCGCCGGCGCTGCGGCGGCGCTGCAGCAGGTAACGCTGGGCGGCTACAGAGAGGATTCCCTGTATATCACCCCCAACGAAACCCTGTTTTTGGAGGCGGCCTACACCGCGCAGCAAAACGGCCTTGCGCTGTTTTGCGCGCAGATAGACGACAACTACTATGTTCTGGCCCCCCGCACCACCGCCTTTGACGGCTACTATGTAGACGGCGTGGTGGCCTATCAGGATTATCCCCTGATGCTGGCCCGCTACACCGACGCTTTGTGGGACGGGGGCGTATTGATGGCCGAGCCACAGACCGTGTGCTTTGTAGACACCGCCTTTGCCCGCGAAAAGCTGGCGGGCATGGCCGCCCTGCAGGCCGAGGACGGGCAGGCATATGCCATTTTGGACGTGAGTTTCCGGGACGCCGGATGGATCCTCGTGACACTGGACATCCCCGACGCCGCCGTTTTGCGCGGCGTGCCGCTACAGGGGGTGCCCGCCCCATGAAGCAGTTTATTTTCACCGGCCCCGGCACCCTGCGGCTGGACCGCTTTATTTTACAACAGGTGCCCGCCCTGGCCCCCGGGGCCCTGCACAAGTACCTGCGGGAGAACAAGATAAAGCTGAACGGCAAAAAAGCCCCCCTAAACACCCGCCTGCAGCCGGGAGATGAAGTGCGGTTGTACCTGCCTACTCCCTCTGAAGGTGCAGCGCCCGCCGCACCCCCTTTTCCCCGCAACTGGATATTGTACGAGGACGACGAGTTGCTGGCGCTGTACAAGCCGCCGGGGCTTATCAGCCAGGGGGGCACCCCCGGCACCGACAGCCTTTTGGCCCGGGCGCGCACCCACCTTGCGGCAAACGGCGGGGCGGCAAGCAGCACCTTTGCCCCGGTGCTGTGCCACCGGCTGGACACCGGCACAAGCGGTGTTATTCTGGTGGCCAAAACCGCCCGTATGGAAGAATACACCACCGGCCTGCTGCGCCGGCGGCAGCTTGTCAAAACCTATCTGGGGCTTGCGGTGGGCCAGCTTGCGCCCCCGGCGGGGGAACTGCACGGCTGGCTATTGAAAAACGAAGCCCGGGCCGAAGTGCAGGTGCTGCCCCACAAGGCACCCGGCGCCAAGGCGGCCCACACCAGCTACGAGACCCTGGCCGTAAGCGGCCGCTTGTCCCTGTTGCGGCTTTGCCCCCACACCGGGCGCACCCACCAGTTGCGGGCCCAGCTGGCCGCGGCGGGCACCCCTTTGCTGGGAGACTCCAAGTACGGCCAAAACGCCATTAACCGGGCGCTGCGCTGCCGCTACCAGTGCCTGTGCGCTTTGGAACTTCGCTTCCCCGAAACCGACGACGCCGCCTTTGCCCCTTACAGCGGCCTGTGCATTGCCTGCCCGCCGCCCTGGTTTTACCACCAGGCCCTGGCCGGCACCCTGCGTTAAAGCCGCTTTGTGCCCGCAATAAGGAACCCCGCCATGAGCTATGTACATGCCATCGAAGCCTATACCCCCAAAACCCCGCAGGAGGAAGCCGACCAGCGCCTGATTTTGGAGTATATTTCCCGATTCCCTGAAAACATCCTTCTGCGGGAAAACCAGATGGCCCACATCACAAGCTCCGGCTTTGTGGTGAACAAAAACGCCGGCCGCGTGCTGCTGGCCCACCACAACATTCGCGGTGTGTGGGCCTGGACGGGCGGCCACGCCGACGGCGACGCCGATTTGCCCGCCGTGGCCCTGCGCGAGGCCGCCGAAGAGACCGGCGCCGCGCCCCTGCGCCTTCTAAGCGATGCCATCGCCTCTTTGGACATATTGCCGGTGTACGGCCACACCAAGAACGGGCGCTATGTGCCAGCGCACTTGCACCTTTCGGTGGCGTACCTGCTGCTGGGCAACGAAGCTGCCCCACTGCGCCCGCGCGCCGGGGAAAACACCGCCGTTTCCTGGTTCGACGCTTCGTTCATCGCCCCCGAAAACTTCAGCGAGGAGGACGTTTTGCTATACGGCAAGCTGCTTTCCCGGGCCAGGGCCCTGCTTGCCTGATGCTTCCCGCCCGGCTCACTTTTCTTTGTACCGCAGCACAAAGCCCCCTGCGCGCATTGCGCAAGGGGCTTTTTATTGCATTTATCTGCCGGCCGGGGCACATCACCTCTCGGGCACCAGCAGGCCGTAGCTGCCGTCCTTGCGGGCATACACCGCGTTGATCTCGTCGGTGTCCGCATCGCGGAACAAATAAAAGCTGTGGTTCAGCATGTTCATCTGCAAAATGGCCTCCTCCACGGTAGAGGGCTTTACCACAAAGCGCTTTTCACGGATGAGATGGTAGCTCTCCTCCTCTTCGAAGTCGAAGGCCTCCTCACCCTCAATGGGCCTTTGCAGCCGTTCCGACAAACGCTTGCGGTTTTTCACGATGTTCTGGGTAAGCACATCAGCCGCTGCGTCGAAGGCATCCTCCATCTGGGGGGCACTGCGTTCCGCGCGCACCACAAAGCCCCTGTCCCGCACGGTAATCTCCACTTTCTGGAAGTTCTTTTCTACCACAACGGTCACGTTCGCTTCGGCTTCGTCGGTAAAGAACTTGTCCAGCTTGGCCAGGCGTTTTTCCGCCCGCTCTACAAAGCTGTCTTTCAGGTTCACTTTCCGGCCGCTGCAAATCACTTTC
>JAJDGD010000074.1 GCA_030265505.1 Ruminococcaceae bacterium OttesenSCG-928-O06
CTCGGGCTGGTACAGGTTCAGTTCAATCGCTGCGGTATCGCCAATGGCGCCTACCGTACCGCCGTCCGTGCCAACCTGGTTGCCCGGGTCCACCGCGTCGGTGTAGTAGTTCACCACATAGGTGACCACTTCAGGTACCGGCGGAGGAACGACGGGTGCTGTGTACAGCACAGTGATGGTCTGGCCATCAGTGTTGATGGTGTAGCTGCCATTCACTGCGGCCACAGTGTAGGTGCCGCCGGGATGATAGAGGTTCACGTCAAAGTTGGCCGTATCACCAGGATTCACGTAGCCTGTGAAGGTACCCACTTGATTAGCATAGTCGTCCACGTAATAGTGCACGAGGTAAGAAATAGTGGTGGGCGGGGTGTAGTTGTAGTCGTAACGGTAGTACACCTCGTACGCGTAGCCCACTTCGAAGGTGAAGTTGTCGCCTGCGGCCAAAGTTACACTGTTATCGTTCGGCAGTTTGCTGGCGCTGTAGTCTGCCATCACCATCGGCACGCCGAAGATGCGGGCAGCCGTCAGTTCAAGGTTCTCAGTCGTCTCAACAATCTCGGTGGTCTCAGTTGTCTCGACGATTTCGGTGGTTTCGGTTATCTCAGTGGTCTCGGTGGTCTCGGTCGTCTCTTCCACGCAGTCGCAGGCATCGGCTTCGCACACGCAGCCTTCAATGCCGCACTGGCACGGAATGATAGTGCTGCCGGTGCTGTCGCCGCTGGGCAGGGTGTCGCCCACAATCAGGTTTTGCAGCCCAACTACCGCATACCCATAGTAAAGGTCGGTGTTGGAAGTAAATTCAGCATCAGCTTTCACCGGATCTTTGCAATCTGCGTCGTAGAAGAAGGCCTCGCCTTGCGGGCCAACCGCAAGACTCGAAAATTGCTTTTCGATCTCAGTAAGCGGGAAACTTACAGCTTTGTACGTTAAATTAATATTGGCTTCCATGGAATTTTCGTCAGTATAATATACGGTGATCGTAATGGAAGGAGACGGTGCTTCGTTCGGCTCGAACCAGATAATCGAATTGGTATTGAAGACATGCTCCATGGGAAGTGCATCGTTCTCATCGATAAACTTTTCACTAAGATAGTATTTCCCTTTATCCGAGCCGGAGAATTGCCTGTCTACATCTGCAAGAGTGGAACCACGAGGGACCAAAAACATATCGGAAACATATTGACCATTCTCGCCAAAGAATTGTACAGTGACTTCAATCATCGGCACCTTCTCCCACACGGCGTAGAAGGTGGTGGTTTCGGTAAGCTTGGCATCGGCCACTTGCGCCGAGGTAAACACCGTCGCATCAGGGTCCTTTTTGTCTGTTGTCCAGCCAATAAACTCATAATTGGCCAGCGTGGGGTTTTCAATAGCAGCATCGGTTCCCATAATCTGTATGTAGCTTGTGCCCACTTGCAGCACTTGGGACTGGACGGAGGTGCCATCGGTAAAGCTGCCATCGCCCGCATCCAGGATAAGCTGTATCTCGTCTGGCCGCAGTATCTCAAACTGCACTTTCAGCACAGCATACTCGCTGGTTACAGGGGTGTCGTAGCCAAAGGGAATGGCTGCTTCGCCCGTTGAATCTCCGTTCGCATCAACGGGTTGCAGGGTCATGCCGGCCACATATACGAGGGAACCTTTTGGGAAATTTTTGAAGGAATTGCTTTTTTCGATACTAGTCACCAATTCTACTATCAGAGCTTTGATGGAATCGGCAACGGTCTCGTCCCCGTTGCAAATGGCGGTGTTGGCCGTTTGCCCTTGGCGCAGGGTGTAACGGTACCCTTCTTCCAGGTTTTCCGGCACTTTGGTAACATACCTGGCGGCTCCGCCTTCTGCAAGTACTGTTAGGCTAGCTTCCAGCTCGGTCCAGCGCACCTCTATGGGGTAGCTAAGGGCATAGGGGTGCTCTGTACGCAGGGTGGTGTTCTGGTAGCGTGCCAGGTTAGTGCCGTCTTCCTCCTCCACGGGCACCCGCACATCAAGTTCGGGCAATTCGTGCGCTTGCTCCACACCGTTGTAGTAGAAGCTGTGGAACAGGTCTACCTCAATGCTGTCATCCTCACCAGCCTCTAGCCACTTGGCCACAAACACTACGTTTTCGTACGGCATAAAGAAGGTTCCGGTGTTGGCATCAATGGCAAGGCCATCGGGGCTAACCAGCGCCCAATCCACAAACACATAGCCGGGGCAAGTGGGGAAGCCGTAGGCATACTTGCCGGTAAGGGTAGTGGCTTGTACGGTCTGCTGAGCAGGCACGCCGCTCACTTTATCAATGGGCACGTCGTCGCCCGGCAGGAAGGTGATGGTGTACTCATCGCGGGTTACGTTATCCCAAATGGCCCACACATGCACTTCGCCATTTTCATCGGCCATGTCGACAGTGATGGCGGTATCCTGAAGAATCTCCGTGTAGGGGGTTACTTCGGGAGGGGCAGTAGGCGATCCAACCACCCAGTTGCCGGGCTCTTGCCGCTGGTAGTCGTCGGTACGTACCACCGTCTTAATAATTAGTCTGGCGTCGGTAAGGCTTTGGCCGCTAAGCAGGCCGGTCTCTCTGCGGTCGGTGCCGGTCAAATCCTCGGTAAACAGGCCACCGTTGGCGTGGTACACCAGGGTCACGGGGTCGTTGGCGGTAACCACTGCAACGTAGGTGGCGCTTTCGGTAACAGTGAGGGGCCAACTAGGCACAGGTGTATACGCATAGGGATCATCTGCAGTGCCGGCGCCTGTGCGTACTTCCCAGCTTCCGGTAAAGGTATAGCCGGGTTTGGGTTGCACGCTAGGCGGGGTGGGGAAGTTGTTGTTCTCGCCAACGTTGTATGTTCTGGTGGTAACGGGATGGCTATCCACCTTGTTTTCCGTTACCGTGCCAAGGCCGTCCTTCACCTCAAACGTAGTGGTGAATTCTTTATACCCCAGGGCAAACACATGGTAGCGGCCGTCTTCGTAGTTGGGGCCTTTAATCACGGTTTGCGAGGTAAACACATCACCTGTGCGCCCCACATTGCTGTACCAGTTTTCAAAGGTATAGCCTTCTTCAAAGGGGTTATCGGCGCCTGGCATATTGAAGAAGCCCAGGGCTTTGCCCTCGGTGCCAATGTAAAAGTCAGTTACCCGCGCATTGTATTCCCCGTAATCGCTATCGTAGTGGAACCACACTTCAATCCACTGCTCAGGAATCTTCTCCATCACCGCCACAAAGGTGCGGTCTTTGTCAAAGGTGGTGGGCCAGGTGGTCACGTCCACATAGGTGTAGTTACCTTCGGTCCCGGTACGCTCCTGCCACTTCACAAACTGGTAGCCGGCGGTCGGGGCAACGGTGGGTCTGCCGGTGCTGTCGAACGCAGAGTCTTTTGGCCCGCTGCGGGTGTTCGGCGTGGATACCGTACCCTCGTCATCATCCATCATCTCAAATTCGAAGATATACTCCGGACGGTCCGAGGTTTTCCAAATCGCGTAAACCGTCTTGTCATTAAACAGTCTGAACGTAGAGTTTTCCGCGGAGATTCTGCCCGCCTCGTTGTCCTCGCCGTCGCCCGGCTCAGTTGACCAGCCATCAAATGTATAGTACGTGGTGTCACTTGGCGCACGGGTGGGGGTGGTGGAGGGATTTAGGTCCACAGTAACCTGCTCGCCATGAATAACGGTGACGTTCTGCGCGCTGCCCACGTTGCCACCATTGCCGTCATAGCTAAGGGTGCGCAAAACCGGGAAGCCCACGCGGATGATATTCCCATCGCCTGCGGCCACTGTGGTAAGGCTGAAAGCTGTACCTATCGCACCGTCGGTACTGAAATTGTCGACGTCAAATTTCGTGCCAAACAAGGCCTTCAACTCATCCGATGTTGCATCAAGGTTTACCGTGATGCCACTCAGCGGGGTGCCGATGGCGTACTGGCCCAAGTCAACCGTGCCCAGATAGAGAGCGGATGTAGGATTGCTGTCAGTATTCACATAGCCCAGGTAGTATTCCACTTTTACATTTGCAGTGGCACGCACACAGTTAAATGTGTATACCAAGTCGGTGGTTACATTGCTGGGGAATACGGCAGTGGCGCTGCCTTGCTTCCACTCCACGCCGCTTGTGGTGTAGCCCGCGCTCGCGGTAACCGCACCATCATTGTTGTTCACACTGGTGGTGGGGGCACTTGCAGGGAACCTGTCGCCTTTCGGGAAAACCAAGGCCCAGGAGGAGTTTCCATTGTTTGCATCCCTCAGAGTGCCGTTGTTAACATTGTAGGTTACTTTCACTTTGGATATGCGGTCAGTATACAGGAACTCAGCGGTTTGGCTAGGCTCCGCCACAGTGGTGGTAAGCTCAGCGGTGTTATCCCCATATACCGCGTACCCACTCACAGTAGGCGCATTCACGGTATGCGTGCCAAAGTTCCAACAGTTCTCGTTATTGGCATTCAGGTAATCCTTTTTAGTAACAACCTGGTGGGCTTTTTCCTTGGTGTCAACAATATTGTAATCGGCATCCAGGAAATCGCCCTGGTAGTTCACCAGGTAACCGATGGCATACAGTTCGGTTGCCTGTGCAAGGCCCTGGGGAATGGGGAACTTCTTGGTGAACTCCTTGTCGCCAACCGTATAGCTAAAGGTCGCGTCGGCGTTCAGGTTGTTCCAGTCATCCACAGTGATAGCACTGTTCTCAATATCCAGCGCTACGCGGTAGGTTGCCGAGTCACTGGCATATCCGCTTGCATTGGGCATATCCAGGTCAGGGCTCCAGGCCAGTTTGCCCTCGGTGACAGTAATCCCCGACGGGGTGCTGCTAACGCCAACGCCTGCAGGCATTTCGTCTACAACTGCGCCACCGGTC
>JAJDGD010000075.1 GCA_030265505.1 Ruminococcaceae bacterium OttesenSCG-928-O06
ACGGCGTTCTGCAATGGATTGAATCGTCTTAGAAGCTGTCGCAATGCAATCCTCCGCTTGGTCCTTTCGCTGGTTTTTGCGCCCACGGTGCGGGCAGGTGGTGGGTGGTATAGGTTGGGGGTGGCGTGAACGGCCGGTGCGCACAAGCGCAGCGTCAGCCGCAAGGCGAATGGTGTACTGCGGCTGCTGTACACAAGGCGCCGCGGAAGGTAGCTGCGCGATGTGCATCGACCGGTCGCGCCGAAAGAAAGCTCTTCTGCCGGGGCCTATCGGTGGGCATTCCGCTCCGTGTCCGGTTTCCATAGGCCATTCGCCACGGCTGCGCCGAATGGCCGAAACGCGTACACTCCGTCGAAACACCCACCGCTCTCCCCGGCGAGGGAGACCTGGTGACAGCGTGTCCGCCGCCCACATGCGGGCAGGCAGTCCCCCTTAACTGGGCGGGTTTTTGGGCAGCTTGTGGCGCATGCTGGTCTCGTACACAAAGGCCAAAATTTCGGCCACGGCCTGGAAATATTCTTCGGGAATCTCCCTGTCCAGCGGCACATTTTCGTACAGGCTGCGGGCCAGGGGGCGGTTTTCGGTAATGGTAACGCCGTGCTCCTCCCCGGTTTTGATGATGCGCAGGGCCACAAGGTCGGCCCCTTTGGCCAGCACCACCGGCGCGCGGTTCTCGCTTGCCTCGTACCGGATGGCCACCGCGTAGTGGGTGGGGTTGCGGATGATGACATCCGCCTCGGGCACGTTTTGCATCATGCGGCCCATGCTCATGGCACGCTGGCGCTCGCGTATCTTGCCCTTCACCTTGGGGTCACCCTCGGTTTGCTTGTACTCTTCCTTAATCTCCTGCTTGGTCATGCGCAAATCTTTTTCATACTGCCAGCGCTGGTACATATAGTCGGCCCCGGCCAAAAAGGCGAATATCACCGCCACACTGGTAACCACGTCCATCATGAAATCGGCCGTGTACAGCAGCACCTGGGGAAACTCCATCTCCATCAGGCGGGGCAGCTGGGGAAGACGGGCGGTGTACTGGTTGTAGATGACAACCCCAAGGATGATGATTTTCAAAAGGGATTTGAGCAGCTCTACCAGGCCGCGCACGCTGAACATACGCTTGAAGCCTTTTAAGGGGGACAGGTTGCCGAACTTGGGCTTCAGCTTTTCGCCCGAGAACAGGCCCCTGGTTTGCGCAAAGGTGAGGATGATGGCCACCAGCCCCGCCACCAGCAGCGCCGGCAGCGCAGCCACAGCAAACATGGCGGCCCCACGCACAAAATGTTCCCGCAAAGAGGCGACGGTGAGGTAGCTTACGTTGGCCGCCTGGTACCAAAAGCTGGTAATGCCCTCGGTGAGGGTGTTGATGATGAGGGTGCCCAGGGCCTGCAGGGTGAATATCACCCCCAAAAGCCCCGCCAAGGTAACAATCTCCTGGCTTTTGAAAACGTTGCCCTTGCGGCGTTCGTCCCGCTTTCGTTTTGGTGTGGCCTGTTCGGTCTTCTCGCCGCCGCCCAAGCCCCATCCCCCCTTTTGCGGTTGTGCTGTGGCGGGCTAGCCGCCGGCCATCAGCTGTGTGGCATACACCAGGTTGTTGAACAGCCCATCCAAATACCTGTCTATAAATTGGCCGATGTACGGCGTGAAGGCATACAAAAGCAGCAGGCCCAAAATGATGCGCAACTGGAAGTTGATGACAAACACCGTGATTTGGGGGATGAACTTCATCAGCACCCCCATGCTGAACTGCAAAACGAACTCCGCCACCATGAAGGGGGCCAAAAGCCGCAGCGCCAACAGGAACACCTGGCCGAACAAATCCAGCACAAAGGCGATGACGTTGGTGGTAAGCGTGAAGGTGGCCACCGGGATGGCCGTGAACGAAGAGGCAAAGATGCGGAACAGGGCCAAATGGCTGCCCGAGGCAAACAAAAACAGGGAAAACAGCAAGGTGACGATGGACGAGGAAAAGCCCGTTTGGATATTAGTAGAAGGGTCCATCGTTTTTGCCATGGAAAGGCCGATGTCGGTGTCGATGGCGTCTCCCACGAAGTACAAAAGGTAGTAGAGTATCTGGAAGATGAAGCCGTATACAAAGCCTATGGCAAGCTCCAACACCATCACAAAGATGTAGGTGTAGGCGTGCATGGAATACACGGCTTCGATGGTGCCCTCGGGCTGCAAGGGGGCAATGAGCAAAGAGAGGAAGAACACCAGCCCCATGCGCACCTGGGTGGGAATGCTGACGCGGGCCAGCATAGGGTTGAACAAAATCATGCCCGCAAGGCGTATCCACACCAGCAAGTACGCAAGAATGTGGGCGAAGCTGATGTCTACCGTCATGCCGCCGCCCTCACACCGTTTCCATCAGCGCAAATACATAGTGTACAAACTCGGTGAGGTTATCGCTGATCCAGCTGCCCAAAAGCAGAAGCATCAGCGCGATGATGAGCAGTTTTGGCACAAAGGTGAGGGTTTGCTCCTGAATTTGGGTGGCCGCCTGGAAAATGGCCACCACCAGCCCCACCACAATGCTAACAAGCAAAAGGGGCCCCGCCAGCTGGATGCAAACAACCAGCATTTGCCGCATTACGTCCAGAACTTCTCCGGTGGTCATGGCTTCGGCCTCCTCTCCGCTTTTATTTTGTGCCGCTTTGCGGGGCTCGGGGTGGGCCTTACGGGCCTTTGGGCCCCGCCCCCTATGCCTGGTACATCGTGAACGAGCGCACCAGCGTGCCCATAAGCAAATTCCAGCCGTCCACCATCACAAACAGCAATATCTTGAACGGCAGTGAGATCATGGCCGGCGGCAGCATCACCATGCCCATGCTCATCAAAATGCTGGAGACCACCATGTCTATGATGAGGAAGGGCAAAAACACAAGGAAACCCATCATAAACGCGCGGGAAATCTCGCTGGTGATGAAGGCCGGGGTGATGACCGTGAGGGGCAGGTCATACAACTCCACGGGGTCCTGGGCGTCGGCCACAAGGGGAACCTCCATATCGGCAATGCCCAGAAACAAGCGAAGGGAATCCGGCTCGACGTTCTGTATCATGAACTTTTTCACCGGCACCGTCGCGGCTGTAAGGGCCTCTTGCGCGGTGATCTCCTCCTCCTGGAACGGGATGAAGGCGGTGGTGTTCATCTCCTGGATGACGGGCATCATGATGAACAGGGACAAAAAGATGGAAAGCCCGATGAGCACCATGTTGGGCGGGCTTTGCCCGGTGCCTATGGCGTTGCGGGTAAAGCTAAGCACGATGATGATGCGGGTGAAACTGGTCATCATCAAAAAAACGGAGGGCAAAAGCGCCAGGAAGGCAAAAATAAAAATGACTTCCAGCGCACCAAGCCCCCCTGCTTCCCCGCCGTTCCCCACATTGATGGTAAAATCGGCCGCGTGGGCGGTAACCGCCATGGTAGCGGAGAAGAACACGCACAGCGCAAGGGACAAAAGGGCGGTGCGCTTCAGTTGTTTTACACGGTTTTTCGCTTTGGGGTGTACCGGCTGTTTCATTCGCCGCCCTCCCCGTCGCCGTTGTCATCGCGCTTGCCCTTAAAGCCAAACTTCTTGGCGGCGTCGCGCAACGCGTCGGAGAAAGGCACCGCCTGGGCGGGCACCGCGGGCACAAACTCGCCGGCCTCGTCGTCAAACTCGCACAGTTTTTCCACCGCATGGTCGCTAACGGCCACCAAAAACACCTTGCCGCCGGCGCGCACCAGCAAAATCACGCTGTTGCGGCCCACGCTTACACGGTCCAAAATCTGTATCATGCGGCCGGCGCCGCCGCTTACCCCGGGCAGCCGCCGGCTAAGCCAGGACAACAGCACCCAGGCCAAAAGCAGCACCACAATAAGCCCCAAAATGGCGCCTACAAGTTGCAGTACCGCTTCCCCACTTGAAAACAAAGTAAAATCCCCCTGTGGCGCCCGGCCAAAAAAGGCGCGTATATTGCAGTGCAATGCGCCCGCAAAAACAGGGCAAGGGCTTTGGGCAAATGCCCTAGCCCAAAATCTTCTCCACAGTTTGCAGGATGCGGTCCGGCTTAAAGGGCTTCACAATAAAGTCCAGCGCGCCGTAGCGGATGGCATCCACCACCATGGACTCCTGCCCCATGGCCGAGCACATCACAATTTTGGCGTTGGGGTCGGCCGCTTTGATGGCTTGCAACGCCTGCAGGCCGTCCATGTTGGGCATGGTAATGTCCATGATGACGAGATCGGGCTTTTCGGCGTTGTAGGTGTTCAGCGCCTCCTGGCCGTCGGCAGCCTCCACAAGGTTCGTGTAGCCCTGGCCTGTAAGGCTGTTTTTGATCATCATCCGCATGAACGCGGCGTCGTCCACGATCATTATCTTTTTGTCATCCATGTTTGCATTCCCCTTCAAGAGTTTTTGATAGGCGCTTGGCCGGATATTGGTTTATTTATTGGGTCTGCCCGTTCAGGGAGTTTAGCAGCTCTTTGGTTCCCACAATCTCGGTGATGCGTACGCCGAAGTTGTCGTCTATCACCACCACGTCGCCGTGGGCAATCAGCTGGCCGTTCACCACAATGTCTATGGGGGCACCGGCCTGTTTGTCCAGCTCCACCACGGTGCCGGCAGTAAAGTTCATGATATCGCGTATCTTGCGCTTTGTGCTGCCAATCTCAATCGAGACATCCAGCGGCACATTCATGATGAGGTCCATGTTGTTGCCCATCACCGGCACGCCTTCCACATAGCCCGCCTGCGGGAATGTGGGGAACTCCACCGGCCTTACGTCTATAGGTGGGGC
>JAJDGD010000076.1 GCA_030265505.1 Ruminococcaceae bacterium OttesenSCG-928-O06
CAAAAGATTTTGGCCTATTATGAGCTGGACGAAGACGCCCTTGCCAACGCGGGTAAAATTACCTACGGCAGCAACGTGAAGGAAGTTACCACCCAAATTACCGAGGCCAGCGTGGACTGCGGCGTGGTGTACTGCACCGACGCCTTTAGCGCGGGCCTGGAGATTGTGGACTATGCCACGGCCGAGATGTGTGGGCAGGTTATCTACCCCGCCGCCGTGATGAACACCACCCAGAGCCTTGCGGCCGCCCAGGACTTCCTGGACTACTTGCAAACCGCCGAGGCCATGGCCGTATTCGAGAAGGTGGGCTTCTCCGCCGCATAACGCACCGCCGAAATGGCAGAGGGGCGCTGGCGCCTCTGCCATTTCTTTTTTCCACATAGCAGGAGGCTTGGTTTGGACTGGTATCCCCTATGGAACTCGCTGCGCATTGCGGCCATCAGCTGTGTCATCGTGTTTTTTGCGGGCATTTTGGGCGCGTACTATGTGGCCCGCATGCCCCGTGTGGTGAAAGGCCTGCTGGACGTTGTGCTTACCCTGCCGCTGGTGCTGCCCCCCACGGTAGTGGGTTACTTTTTGTTGCTGCTTTTGGGCACGCGCCGGCCGCTGGGCATCTTTTTAATGCAGTTCGGCATCAAGTTTGTGATGACGTGGTACGGCGGGGTGGTGGCCGCGGCCGTAGTGGCCTTCCCGCTGATGTACCGCACCGCCCGCGGCGCGTTTGAAAGCTTTGACGAAACGCTGGCATATTCCGGCCAAACGTTGGGGCTCTCCAACACATACATCTTCTGGCGCATCCGCATGCCGTACTGCCGGCAGGGCATTTTGGCCGGCACGGTGCTGGCGTTTGCCCGCGCTTTGGGCGAATATGGCGCCACCAGCATGCTGGTGGGCTACACACCCGGCAAAACGGCCACCATCTCTACCACGGTGTACCAGCTTTGGCGCACCGGCAACGATGCCCGCGCCATGTACTGGGTGCTGGTGAACCTAGCCATCTCCACGGTGGTGCTGCTGGTGGTAAACATGCTGGAACGCCGCAACGACAGAGGGGTGCGCAGCTGATGCTCTCGGTACAAATCAAAAAGAAACTGGGCGCCTTTTCGCTAAACGTCGCCTTCGAGGCCGCCGACGGCGTCACGGGCATTTTGGGTGCCTCCGGCTGCGGCAAAAGCCTTACCCTGCGCTGCATCGCAGGTATAGAGACGCCGGACGAGGGGCGCATTGTTTTGAACGGCGTGCCCCTGTTCGACAGCGAAAAACGCATCAACCTGCCGCCGCAAAAGCGCCGGGTGGGCTATTTATTCCAAAACTACGCGCTTTTCCCTAACATGACGGTGGAAAAAAACATTTTGTGCGGCCTGCGCCACCAGCCGGACCACCAAAAGCGCCGCGAGGCGCTAAATGCCGCGCTGGACATGATGCAGCTGAAAGGGCTGGAGCGCCACCGCCCGGCCCAAATCTCCGGCGGGCAGGCGCAGCGTGTGGCCCTGGCGCGCATTTTGGTAAGCCAGCCCCTGCTGTTGATGCTGGACGAACCCTTTGCCGCGCTGGACAGCCACCTGCGCGGCGCACTGCAGATTCAGATAAAACGGCTGCTGGAGGAATTTTCCGGCACGGCGCTAATGGTGACCCACAGCCGCGACGAGGCCTACCATTTAAGCCAGAACATCGCGCTGATGGACGACGGCGCCTTTTTGGCCGTGAAGCCCACAAAGCAGCTGTTTGCAAACCCCGGCAGCGTGGCCGCCGCCATGATGACCGGCTGCAAAAATATCGTGCCTGCCACAAAAACCGGGGAATATGAAGTGGAAGTTCCGGGCTGGGGCGTCCGCCTTGTAACGGCCCAGCCTGTGCAGGACGATGTGTGCGCCGTGGGCATACGCGCGCATTATTTTGGCCTGCGGGTGCAGCAAAACCGCTTTGCTGTGCGGCAAACCGATGAAATGGAGGAGCCCTTCGAGTGGATCATCCGTTTCCGCTTTGCACACCAGGCTGAGGATACCCCCGACGTGTGGTGGCGCCTGCCGAAGGACAGAAGACCACAGGAGATGCCCCCGGCGCTGGGGGTGGCGCCGGCCAACGTGCTGCCGCTGTACCCACCCCACCGCGATGCGGGCAAAGGAGGTGGCAACGCATGAAAACCATAGTGATTTTGGGCGCAGGCCAGGCAGGGCGCGCCGCGGCCGCCCTGCTGAACGCAAGCAACATGCAACTGCTGGCCTTTGGAGACAATGCCCCCGCCGCGCAAAACGCCACGGCCGAAGTGCCGGTGCTGCCGGTGGCAGAGGCCCTGGCACGCGCGCCGGACCTCGTGCTCATCAGCGTGGTGGGCGAGGAACGCCGCGCCGCGCTGCGCGGGCAGGTGCAGGCCTTTGGCTACGAAGGCGAAGTGGCAGAGTTTGCCACACTGCGTGAGCGGTTCAATATCCGCACCGCCACGCTGAAGCGCCTGGCCCAGCGCATTGGCACTGTGCCAGTGCCGGGCGCCATGGCAGAGCTTGGTGTATACCAGGGCGATTTTGCCCACCAGATGAACCGGCTTTTGCCCCAGCGGACGCTTTATTTGTTCGACACTTTCGAAGGTTTTCCCGAAGAGGACATCCACGCCGAGATGGCGGCGGGCCTGCCTGCCCCACCGCCGGGCGCGTTTGCCGCCACCAGTGAAGCCGCCGTGCTGGCGCGCATGCCCCACCCGCAGCAGGTGGTGGTGAAAAAAGGCCACTTCCCCAAAACCGCGCACGGCGTGGACGGGCACTTTTGCCTGGTGAGCCTGGACGCCGATTTGTACGCGCCCACCCTGGCTGGGCTGGAATTCTTTTGGCCGCGACTATGCGCGGGGGGCTACCTTTTGCTGCACGACTATGACAGCCCCCAGTACCCCGGCGTAAAGCTGGCCGTGCAGGCGTACGAGGCACGATACGGCCCCTTGCCGCTGGTGCCCCTGCCAGATGTGCACGGCACCGCGGTTTTGGCAAAGCCCTAACACAAAGGAGGCACCATGCAAAAGCTGTTTGCCCAGCTGGAACAAACCATACAAAGCGGCCGGCCCGCCGTGCTTGTAACGGTGGTGGCCAGCAGTGGGTCCACCCCGCGGGGGGCGGGCGCCCGCATGCTGGTAACAAAGGCGGGGCGTGTATGCGGCACCATAGGCGGCGGCGCGGTGGAGCACGCGGCCGAACAGGAGGCCCAAAAGGTGCTGCAAACGGGGCAGTCTCGCCTGGGGTACTATCAGCTGCGCCAAAACCAGGTGCAGGACCTGGGCATGATATGCGGCGGGGACGTGCACGTCTTTTTTCGCTATGTGCCCGGGGGCGACGCCGCCACGCTGGCACTGGCCAGTGCGGTGGCGGAGGCCTTCCAAAAAGGGGAGACCGCCTGGCTCATCACAGACATCACCCCCGAAGGGCAGGGCGGCATGGCCCTGTACGCCGGCGGCACCCTTACCGGCACGCCGGTGCCGCCCGCGGTGCTGCACGCCCTGGGGCCCGGGGCCGCCCAGGCAGAAGCAGGCGGTGGCCGCTATTACTGCGAGGTGCTGGTGCAGGCGGGCCAGGTGTACATTTTTGGGGGCGGGCATGTGTCTCAGGCGCTGGTGCCGGCCCTTTCTGCGGTGGGCTTCCGCTGCATTGTGCTGGAGGATCGCCCCGAGTTTTGCCGCGCGGAGCTGTTCCCCGGCGTCATTGCCACCCACCTGATAGACAATGCCCGCATCGCGGATTTTGTCCACATTGCGGAAAGCGACTATGTGGTTATCATGACGCGCGGCCACAAGGACGACGAGGCCGTGCAGGCCCAGGTGCTGCGCACCCCCGCGCGCTATATTGGCGTGATAGGCAGCCGGCGCAAAACCGCCGGGGTGTTTGCCAACCTGCGCGCACAGGGCTTTTGCGACGCAGACCTTGCCCGTATCACCACGCCCATTGGGCTGGACATCGGCGCCGAGACCCCCGAGGAGATCGCCGTCAGCATCACCGCGCAGCTGATACAGCACCGGGCGCAGCACCGCGCCAGCGGCTAGCCCCTTGTGTACGCCGCCACGGCAGGCCCGAATGGGCCGGCTTTGTACCTGAAGAGAAGAAACGGCACCCCCAAATGCGTGGGGATGCCGTTTTTCAATTATATTCTCGGCGCTTCGCAAACAGGGCAGGACCGCCGCGGCCTTTCAGCCCATGGGCACCAGGGTAAGGGCGCCGGTGGTGTCTATGCGGTATAGCACCACTTCCCCGGCAAAATAACCCTCCATCCCGTCGCGGAACAAGGGGCCGTACTCCTCCCGAAAGGCCCTGCTGGCCCCGTCTATCAGCACATGGGTGCAGCCGCTTTCGGCAAGGTAGGCGCTCCACTCTGCGCGCGAAAGTATCTTCACCTCGTAGCGGCCCTCCTCCACAATATACACCCGCTCCACCACCATCTCCTCGGCGCGGGCATGGTCCACCTGGCGGGGCAGCAGCTGGTAGCAATAGCGGAAAAACCCATCCCCGTCGTCTCCGTCAAACACCAAAAAGGTTTTGCTGTCCTCGGGCAAGGCGCGGATATACCCCTCCACCCGTTCTTCAAACTGGCGCCCCTCGGTGTATTCGTCGTACTGGGCGCCCAAAATGGAGTACACCGGCGGGATGGCCCGCTGCACCAGAAACATGCATGCGCAGCAAATGGCCAGCAGCGCCGCTTTGCCCAGGCGGGCCGCGGCACTGCGCGCCGGGCGGCTGGTGGCCGCGCGGCCCAAAAGCAACAGTGCCCCCAGCACC
>JAJDGD010000077.1 GCA_030265505.1 Ruminococcaceae bacterium OttesenSCG-928-O06
TGCGGTAGCGGAACACAATGTCGTTTTCGCCCGCCGGGGCGTACACGGCCATCATGCCGCCGCTTACTTTCAGCACCTCGGCGGGGCGGCCGTTCACCGTGGCGGTAAAGCCGGCGTCGTACGGCACCGCAAAAAACACGAGGTTCTCGCGCGGCATGGCAATGTGGCAGGTAAAGCCCGAGGCGTCGTAGCTGGTCTCATAAGAAGCGGTGGTGCGCCTGGCAATCACGTCCTGCTGGTAGTGGTTGTAGTCCACTGTGTCGTACAAATGCCAGCCCGGGGTGGTGCCGGCGTCCGGCACGGCGGCCGAGGATGCCTGCCAGGTAACGGCCTGCCCGCTGAACAGATGGCCGTACTGTTCAATCTGCTCGTCGGTAAGGCCGATGGCCCGCACGAGCAGGGGGGCGCGGTCGTCGCTGCGCACGGCGCCAAGGGCGTCCATGGGGACATATTCGTCATAGGTGAAGCCCAGCGGCAGCCAGTTGTCGTTCACATACACCGTCAGGCTGCCCTCGGTTTTGTAGTAGCGCCAGCCCATGGTGCCCGTGGCCGTAAGGAAATTGTTCACCTGGTCGTTCGGCATCACGGTGTACTTCACGCTTAACAGCCCCCGCAACGCGTAGTGGGAGGTGTCTGGCTTGCTGGAGACGTCGCGCTTCACCCCCACAAAGGGGTAGAACTCCATAATAGAGGGGGTAACCACCGAGTTGAAGGTTTGCAGGCAGCTTTTGTCTATCCACAAGCCCAGGTTGTCGTAGGCGCTGCCATAGGCGTCTATGCGGTAAAAGCCCTCGTCCTCGGGCAGGGCCAAAAGCGCCGCGTCGTCATACTGCTGGGTGCGGTAGGCGGAATCGCGGTCCCATTGCTCGAACTTGCCAAGCGAGATGTGGATGACCGAGTACAGTACCGAAAAGCCCATCACGGCCGAAAGCAGCAGCGGGGCAAAGCGCACCCGCCCGCGCCAGTGCCGCACCAGCACATAGAATATCATGATGGAGAGCAGCGCCGTAAGCCAGGTAAGCCAGAACTTGGGGGTGTTCTGCGCCAGGCCGATGTGCCAGGTGCCGTCCTCGTTTTTATACGGTAGCAGGCCGAAGATGACATAGCCGAAGGTGATGGCCGCCGTAAGTTTTGTGCCACCGAGCAGGTTGATGTCGACGTCCTCCAAGCTGCGCAAGGTGGCAAAGCAGGCCATCAGCAGGGGCATGTAGTACCACCGGGCGTAGTAGCTGGCGTTGAAGGCGTAAAAGCTGGAGTTGAGGATGGGCACCAGCGCCGCCACAAGGCACAGGAAAAGCAGAACCTTTACGCTGCCGCCCTTGCGTTTTTTGCAGTAGGCGAACACCCCGGCCATGCCCACAATGGGCAAAAAGAAGCTCATGCTGGTCCATTTTATGGCCCCCTCGGTGAAGAGGTTGGGCATATAGGGGGGGGGCTGGCGGCAAAAACAGCGAGGAGAGGATGGCGAAATACTGCTGCACCTTGCCGTACATCACAAGGCCAAAGCCGCTGGCGAAGTTTTCCACCCGGGGGTTGCCCATCAAATTCAAAACGGCGGGCAGTGCCAGCACCATGCCAATGCCCACGCCCAGCACCGCTTCAAAAACAAGCAAGCCAAACTCCTTTAGCGTAATCTTATACTCCCTGCAGGCCACCTTCACCACAAAGTACAACAGCAAAAACACCACGTTGCCCGCAAAGAAAAAGTAGCTGTTCAACAGCCCCAGCCCCACGCACAGGGCAAACGCGCCGCGCCGCTTTTCGTACACAAAGCCGTCCATGGCCCACAGCATCAGGGGGAACAGCACCACCGGTTCCAGCATATGGTTGAAAAAGATGTTGTACACGTTGAAGCCGGAAAAGGCGTACACCACGCTGCAGATGACGGCCATGTTGCGGGTGTTTGCATAGCGCGAAAGGTACAGGTTTGCCGCCGCGGCAATGCCGCCAAACTTCAGGGCAAACAGCGGCACCATCAAAAAGGGCACCCACCGGGTGGGAAACAGCACGGTAAGCCACAAAAAGGGCGAGCCGAGGTTGTAAAACGAGTAGGAGTTGACGATGGAGGATCCGAGGTCGGTGGCCCAGCTCCAGGTGCCGCCGCCGGTGCGGATGAACTGCTGCACATAGTAGTAAAAGGGGATCTGCTGGGAGTTGTAGTCTCCACAATAGAGGAAAAAGCCCTTGTCTACCAGCAAAAAGGGCACCAAAATGGCCAGCGCACCGGCGGCGCCCAGCAAAAAGCTAAGCAGGGTACCGTTCATGCCCTGGTTTTCCAGAAGGGGAGATTCCTTTTTGCGCAGCAGTGAAAACATGCGTCCTCCGGGTGTTTGGTGTGGTATACTGTATGGTACCCGCGCGGCTGCCCGCGCCAACCTGGCCATGGCCATGCAAAGGATGAAACGAATGGAAACCGAGAAAACCTACGCTTTTTGTGCGCTGCTTTCCCGCATGAAGTATATCAACCGCTGGGGGCTGATGCGCGCCGCCCGCCCCGAGAGCCTGAGCGAGCACACCGCCGAGGCGGCCATGCTGGCCCACACCCTGGCGCTGATTGCGAAAGAGGAACTGGGGCAAAGCGATGTGCGCCCGGGCGAAGTGGCGCTGGCGGCGCTGTACCACGACGCCAGCGAGATTTTGACGGGGGACATGCCCACCCCGGTGAAGTACAAAAACGAGGCGCTGAAAACCGCCTATAAACAGCTGGAGCGCGAGAGCGCCGAGGTGCTGGCGGCGCTGGCGCCCCCCGCGCTGCAACCTCAGCTTTTGCCCCTGCTGTGCGGCACTGCCCTAAGCGCAGAGGAGGCCGTGCTGCTGAAAGCGGCCGACCGCCTGTGTGCCCTTATCAAGTGCCTGGAGGAGGAAGCGGCCGGCAACAGCGAGTTTGCCTCGGCCAAGGCCCAGCAGCTGCGGCTGCTGGAGGAGATGGACTGTGCCGCGGCGAATTATTTCATCCGCCACTTTTTGCCCTGCTATAAAAAGACGCTGGATGAACTGACGGGGGGCTTTTGAGGAGGGTGGGGTGGTCTAGCGCCCTGCCCGCTGCTCGGCTGCTTTTGCAGCCTCTGCGGCTCACGCGCCATGGGACACCCTTTATCCGTCGCAACCAATTGCGCCACGCTGCGTTTGCGCTCTCTACCCGCCGCTGAAGCACCGGCTGCGACCTTTGGTCTGGCCTCTGCGGCGGCGGGTTCAGGCTGTTCGGCCTCGCCGAGCCAACCTTCGGCCCACAACGAGGGCCCCCGGCGTCGGACTCCCGGTGTTTGGCTACGCCAAGCCACCTGTCGGGGCAAGCCCCCTTACCGCGCATCGGGCTCGCGTGTTTGCTTCGCAAGCCATGCTCGGCACTTCGTGCCCTACCGGTTATACCGCCAGGCAAGTTCGGCCAGGCGGGCAACATCGGCATAATACGTCAGGCTGTGGGCGGCGCGGCGCAGGCTGGCCGCCCCTTTCAGGCCCTTCATGTAGCCGGCGGCCACTTTGCGGGCCTCGCGCATGGCGCGCTCTTCGCCTTTTTCCTCGCACATGGCGCGCACATGTCCCTCCATCACCGCAAGGCGCTGGCGCAAGCTGGGCGGCACGGGCAGCGCCTCGCCGGCTAGGGCGGCGGTGATGGCCTGAAAGATAAAGGGGTTGCCCAAGGCGGCACGCCCCACCACTACGCCGTCGCAGCCGGTTTCGGCAAGCGCGTGCAGGGCGGCGGCGGGGCCGTCCACGTCCCCGTTGAACCACACCGGTATTTTCACGGCGGCTTTTATCTCGGCCACGGCGGCAAGGTTTACCCCCGGGGTGTACTGCGCCGCCCGCGTGCGCCCGTGCACCACCAGCATCTGCACCCCGGCGGCCTCGCACCGGCGGGCCACCTCGGTGCCCGTCATGGTGGCATCGTCCCAGCCAATGCGTAGCTTTGCGGTAACGGGCCGGCGGCTTTGCGCCACCGCGGCGGCCGCAAAGGCCCCGGCGGCGGCAGGGTCTCTTAGCAGGGCGCTGCCGGCCCCGTGCCCGCATATCTTGGGGGCAGGGCAGCCCATGTTCAAATCCAGAAAATCAAAGTCCTCTTCCTCTATGCGCCGCACGGCCTCGGCCAGCATGCCCGGCACATGGCCAAACAGCTGCACCCCGTAGGGCACGGTGCCACTCTCGGCAGGGGTTTTGCGCAGCAGGGCCATGCTTTTTTTGTCCCCCATGCACACCGCCTGGGCGCTTACCATCTCGCTTACGGTGAAAGCCGCGCCATACGCCGCGCACAAAGCGCGCATGGGCCCGTCGCTAATGCCGGCCATGGGCGCCAGCGCCGCGCGTGTTGCCAAGGGGATGCTGCCAATCTGCACAGAGGGACCTCCGGGGTTTGTTGCCAGTATGGGCCGTGCAAAACGGCCCAAAATCACACGTTGACATCATACCACATTTTCCCGTTCTGTGGTATAGTGTTTGCGGTGGGGCGCTGTGCGCTGGCAGTTGGCTTGGCCGCGGATGCGGACAAACAACTGA
>JAJDGD010000079.1 GCA_030265505.1 Ruminococcaceae bacterium OttesenSCG-928-O06
CGCTATTTGATTATCATACAAGTATGTATTATAATAGCAGCGGGCTTTTGGGGCAAGCGGCAATGTGCCCCAAAATGCCGAATAACCAGCAAATTTTGCAAAAGTGTTGGATTCTTACAAACAATTCACAAATGGAGGGCGGTATGGAACCCAAAAAAGAGGACCGCCGCGTGCGCCTTACAAAGCTGGCCATATGCGAGAGCCTGGTGGAACTGATGCAAACCTATCCCATCTCCAAAATTTCGGTGAAGATGCTGTGCGAGGCGGCAGACATCAACCGCAGCACGTTTTACGCCCACTACAAGGACCAATACGCCCTGCTGCATGCGGTGCAACAGGGTGTGATAGAAGACGTGAAGCGGCAGGTGTTTTCCACCCAGTTTTTCGATGCCTCCGAGGGGGCGCAGCAGGTGCTGGAACACCTGTTTGCCTATGGCAAAGAGAATGCCGCGCTTATCCGCGTGCTGCTGAACGAAAACGGCGACGCGTCTTTCCACAGCGAGCTGATGGAGCTGGCCCAGGAGAAAATCATGGCGGAGATGCAGGTGGGCGGGCCGCCCCCAGCCTATGTCACCCAGTACCTCAAGCATTTTATCCTGGGCGGCATGCTCAGTATCATGCGCTACTGGCTGGATGGAAACTGCGCCCAGCCGCCGGAAGTGGTTGCCGCGCTGATGATACAGTTGGTGGTGAATGGCACAAACGGCATGCGGGCGGCCCAGTGCTGAACGCGCCTGCCGCATGCCCCGCCTGGTTGACTATTCCACGAAAGAAGGCTATGATTTTGGTGTAGACGGGGAGGGCCAGGGCCTTGTGCCCACAAAGTGAAAGGGGAACCACGATGTTGCCCATCAGCGACAAGGAAACTGCGCAGGTGCTGGTGACGAAGCGCCTGATTTATGAGGCGTTTGGGGCCATGCTGCAGGAAAAACGCCTGTCCAATATCACGGTAAGCCGCATTTGCGCACGGGCGCAGGTGTCTCGCGCCGCCTTTTACAACCACTACCCCAACAAAGAGGTGCTGCTACAGGAGATATTCGACAGAATCATCGTCCTCTATCAAACCAAATTCCAGGAAATTGTGCGCCAGGGCAAGCGCAAAACCCGGGACAGCTATACCCTTTTCTGTAAAATCGTGTGGCGCAACCGAGAGTTTTTTATTGAGCTGGACAATAACAATATGAACCACATTTTGGCCGATTACTTTTTGCAGTCTCACCAGGAACTGTTCCGATATTACGCGAACAAGGATGCGCCTGAACGGCGCGAGTACCGCGAGTATTTTATACGCTACCACGCCAACGGCATGGCGGCCCTGATAGCCCAGTGGGTGAAGCGGGACGAGCCCGAGCCCCCCGAGGTGATGGCCGACATTATGCTGCGGCTGTACCACAGCAAGCACTACGAGTTCTTTGTGGAACGCCCCTTCCCCGAGACCGCTGCGCCGTAGTGTACCCATGCCGGCAAGCGTACTTTACACCCGTAAAAAAACAGCCTGTACAGGCTGTTTTTTTGTTTTGCCACGCTGCAGCAAAACAAAATGGACAAAAGCAAAATTATGTCCAACATATGCCAAAAATGTTGAAAATGTTTCGTGCATTGTTTACACTGCCCACAGAGAGAGCAATCCCACGGCCCATTTGCACAGGGGTGTGCTTTTGCCCCTGGTGTAGCGCTACCCAAACGGTGGCCGGGCGGCTTGCAGAAGGTAACCCGCGCGGTGCGGCGCCCCGCCGGCAGGCGCACAAAACCGCGTTGTTATGGAACAAAATTTGCCCCGTGGACGGAACAATCTTCAGGAGGAGAACCAAATGAACAAAGAGTGGTATGTAGGCGAAGTAAGAGATTCCCTGAAAAGGGCCAATATCCTGGGCCGGTTCGGCCTGTCCGAATTCCCGCCCGCCATTTTGTCTGTTGCCATTACCGGCGGCATGCAGGGCAAGGCGGCCAACCCCAATTTGCCCGAGACCATTGACGAGCAGGTGCAGCAGGTGACCGATGCCTACAACGCCGGCGCCGTGCTGGTGCACATCCACACCCGCGACACCAGCGACTATTCCCAAATGAGCCACGACCCCAACACCTACAAGGAAGTGAACGCCCGCATCCGGGAAAAATGCCCAGACATCATCATCAACAACACCTTTGTGGGCTGCCGTATGTTTTTTGTGGACAAGCCCGCCGCGCCGGTGTGGCGTGTTTCGGCCGAGGCGCGCCCCGAGGTGGGCAGCCTGGACATTACCCGCATGGTGCACGGCGAGATGCCCTTTGTGATGACCATGCCCGACGCCATTGAAAACATGAAGGTGCTGGACCAATACGAAGTGAAGCCGGAGCTGGAGTGCTTCGACCCCGGCGATTTCAAGTTTTTGTATGCCATGATTGAAAAAGGCCTTGTGAAGGCGCCTTACTGGGTGCAGTGCATTTACAACGGCAACGGCATTACCCCGGCCTTTGAGTACCTGCAACTGGCCGAGCGCATGATGCCCCCCGACTCTCTGCTCAGCTGCATCGGCATTGGGCCCGCACAAACCGCCATCTCGGCCTTTGCGCTGCTGATGGGCCACCATGTACGCACCGGCATGGAAGACAACGTGTACTATTCCCGTGGCAAACTGGCCGACAACAACGCCCAACTGGTGGAGCGCCTTGTGCGCATGGCCAAAGATTTGGACCGCCCGCTGGCCACCCCCGCCCAGGCACGCGAGATGCTGGGCATTGGGCCGCCGCGCGCGTACAGCTTCTAAAATAAGGCGGAGTACGCCTTCACACGGAAAGGCAGGGGAGATAAGGCGGCTACGAACGCCCGTACCACTCTTGCCGCGGGAAGGCTGCGCGCACCAAAAGCAGCCTTCCCGCCGCGTGAAGCGCTGAAAGGAGACTGACCAATGACCGATACGACGACTGCTACCAAGCAAAGAAACCCCTGGGTGGTGTATGGCACGCTGCTGTTTGGGCTGTTTGTAATGATGCTGATTCTGAGCATGAACCCCCCGGCGTACCCTGCCATCTCTGCAGATTTGGGCATCAACTCCGCCTACATCGCCTGGATGAGCGCGGCATACTCCATGGGGGCGGCGGTGTTGTCCCCCGTGATGGGCCGCATGGGCGATTTGTTCGGCATGAAGAAGATTTTGTTGTTCGGCATGGGCATATTTGCCGTGGGCACCCTGCTGATGGGCATTGCCCCCAGCTTTGCCGTTATCCTGTGCGGGCGCATTGTGCAGGGGCTGGGCGTGGCGTCTGTAATGCCGGCCTGTATGGCCTTTGCCGGGCGGTTTTTCCCGCCGGATAAAGTGGCCAAAGCCTATACGGTGTTCGGGGCCGTGTGCTCGGGCGGGTGCATTTTTGGACCGGCCATTGCGGGCTGGTTGTGCACGTCCTTCAGCTGGCGCGTAATGTACAACGCCAGTGCTGCTACAACGGCTGTTGCCTTTTTGCTGCCGCTGTTCATGATGCCCAACGTGCCCATCATCAAGCGGGAGCGCGCCAAGTTCGACGTGATGGGCTCCGTCACACTGTTTATCGCCGTGGGCAGCCTGCTGATACTGCCCACACTGGCCAGCCAAATTGGCTGGACGGCGCCGCTGTCCCTGCTGCTCATCGCCCTGTTTGTGGTGTTCCTCATCCTGTTCATCGTGGTAGAGCGGCGGGCTGCCAGCCCCCTGGTGAACCTGGACATGTTCAAGCGCCGCAGCTTTGTGGTGCCGGTGCTAATGTTCATGATCATGGGCGGCTTCACCACGGCCTTTATGTACTATATGTCCTACTACTTCACGGCCGGGCGCGGGCTTGCGGCCACTATGTCCGGCACATGGACCATGGTGTTTTTCCTGGTAATGACGGTTTGCGCCACGGTGGTAAGCCGGCTTTTGGCCAAGGTGAACTGGAAGATCGTGGCCTTTATCCCCGTGGTTGCCTACGGTGCGGGCTCGTTGCTGTTTGGGCTGTGTAGCAACAGCACCCCGGTGTACGTTTTGTTCATCGGTGCGGTACTGCTGGGCTTTGGCGGTGCCTTCAACACGCCGCTGCCCACCGCCAGCGCCATGGACGGCGTATCCGACGAAAGCCGTGGCGGCGCCTCGGGCACTTTCCGCATGATAGGCGATCTGGGCGCGCCATTGTTCGTATCCATCTTCGTGCCCCTGCTCTCCATTTTGGAGGCAAACCCCGACGGCACGCCAAATTTCGCGGCATCTTTCCCCAAGGTATCCATGCTGATGCTGATTCCCGCAGCCATATTGCTGCTGCTGGCCTTTGTGTACCCCAGCCACGACCCCAAACAGGACCAAAAGCCCGCAGCGTAAATGCGCTGCCCATGTAAGCCATCTTTATATAAAGGTGTCCAACACTCCTTTCGCATTGGGACAAAACCGAAGCGCGGGGAGGCGCCAATGCCCCCCCTGCGCTTCGGCTATGCCCCTTTC
>JAJDGD010000078.1 GCA_030265505.1 Ruminococcaceae bacterium OttesenSCG-928-O06
TAATGCAAACCGTCCAAACCCGCAAGAAGCACCTGCCCCAATCTCTGCATTTCTCACGCCACAAAGCGGGAACCCCTAAAATGCCGGTTCATCTTCGTTTTGGGCTGTCCTGCTTCTGCGGTCGTACCGCTTTTGGGAATACATCAGCCGGTCCGCCTCATGAATCAGCACTGTCACATCCTCTTCCGGTTGCTTTTTGGTGACGCTGCCAAGCGCAATGGATGCGCCCATGAACTGTGCCTCCACACGTTTTAATTCTATGTGGATGCCACTCACTATCGTCTGCGCTTCCTCCCCATCACAATGGGGCAGGGCCATAATGAACTCGTCACCCCCAACACGCGCCGCAATGCCGTCTTGGGGGCAGGCCGCCATCAAAACGCCGGCAACGGTTTTCAGCAGCATGTCCCCCTGTTTGTGCCCCAGTTCATCGTTCACCTGTTTCAGGCGGTTTACATCCCCCACAATGAGCGAGATGGGAAGATTATCCGGCACATCCAATTCGGCAACCTTCTGCTCAAAGGCCCTCCGGTTGGGAATGCCGGTAAGCACATCCACCTCGGCTTTCCACTGAAGTTCATCCACTGTTTGCCGCAGGCCCGTTATGTCTATCATTACAACATAGCTGCCCAACGGTTTCCCACGTTTGTCCACAAGTTCTCTTCGGATTGGCTTAAGAACCACATTTTCTCCGTTCAGGCGCAAAAAGATGTGGGGCATGCCATCTTTGGCAAACCCCTTCTTTACGGTACCGCCAACGCTGGAAATTGCACTGGCCACGTCCTCCAAAACCATGGAGTGAACCTCTTCCGGCCGTACCCCCAGTGCTTCCATCATCTCACACGCCGTCCGGTTCATGTCCAGTATATATTCCTGTTGGTTCATAATGAGCACGGGCAAATCCATATTATTGTACAACGCTTTCCTGGCAGTGGCCAAGAAAGCCACCGCCGGGTTGTTCACAACAGCAAAATACAACGCCACCACGGAAAGGCAAACGCCTACCACCGTGGTGTCGATGATTTCATCGGGTATATTGAACGAGGGCAAATTGCTTAAGTATGCTATCCCGATGCCGGCAATCAATAAAACAGACGGCGTCCTGTACTCTCTGGGGTGTTTTTTGTATTGCCAAACCACCACCGCGCAACAAGCGGCAATAAGCAGATAACTATATCCCGCGTGCACATAAAACCAGACACTCCATGTATAGTCTGAAATGTGAAGTGGATAAACCTGAACCACCGTATATCCCGATATCAACAACCCATTGAGCGCGGGCACTACCGATATGACCGTTGTGATGATTGGAATGAGGCACAGAAGCAGGTAGATGCTTTTGTGTGTAAACCCCTCTTTGTGATAAAAGCGCAACGTAAACCGAAGCAAAGCCACCGGCAGAAACGCGATGAACGGAAAGGCCAGGATATCGGCATATTCCACCAGCCGAACATCTTTTACAAGGTGGTATGCAATATTGCTGGTGAGCCAGCCGATTACACACGCCGAAACCCAGTAATATGTGTTCGACAACTTCTGGTGCAGCCGGTTCATTGCAAAAGAAACGGTGGTGGCAACAACCAACGCCGCCAACGCTGCATATATGGTAATCATTACCGCATCCGTTATCAAAGCAAACACCTTCCATATTTGGGGCACGATCATCGGGGCGGGTCCATTGCTTTCCCGGAGGTTTCCACCAGGGCAACAACGCGCAGGCAACTTTATAACAAAGTAATTTTCCGGCAGAAGGGCAAATTGGCATCGCCCGCACCTTTAGTGTACGAACTGCCGGTGCGCAAAGGGTACCCAATTGGGTACTGGGAAAGTGGAATAGTTGGCCCTTATTTGCACCGGGCAGCCCTTCGCCCTTTGGGGCATTCGGCACAGGGCCGGGCAGCACTTGAAAAAAGCACAGATGGCGCCATAATTTTTTGATAAAACAAACGGCAGGGCTCTCAAAAAGAAAGCCCTGCCGTTTGTCGTGGTATCGCGTATTGTCGGCCCCATGTGTGCGGGTGCCTTGCCGGGCTGCCTCCGGCGCGGGGCACAGCCCCGCTAGCCGCCGAAGGCGGCCTGCGCCGCGCAAAGCACCGCGGCGCGGCCGGCGGCAAAGTTTAGGCCGCCTTGCAGGTAGGCCGTGTAGGGCGGGCGCATGGGCCCGTCGCAGCTCAGCTCTATGCTGCTGCCCTGCGTGAAAGACCCCGACGCCATGATGACCTCACAGTCATACCCCGGCATAGGCGCCGGCACGGGCGCAAGGTGGCTGTCCACCGGGCTCGTGCCCTGGATGGCCCTGCAAAACGCCTGCAGCGTCTGGGCATTGCCGGTGTCTATGGCGGTGATGATATCCCGCCGCTCTTCGTCCCATGTGGGGGATACTTTGCAGCCTAAGGCCTGTAAAAGCGCGCCGGCATATATGCCCGTCTTCAGCGCCTCGGCGGTAACAGCGGGGGCAAAGTACAGCCCCAGGTACAGCTGGCGCAGCACCTCGCCCGAAATGCTCCCCACCTCGGCGCCCACACCGGGTGCCGTCATGCGCTGGGCGCACAGGTCCACCAGCCCCTTCTGCCCGGCAATATACCCGCCGGTGGGGGCAATGCCGCCGCCCGGGTTTTTAATCAGCGAGCCGACGATCAAGTCCGCCCCGCAAACGGTGGGCTCCCTCACCTCCACAAACTCGCCATAGCAGTTGTCCACCACCACGGCAATGCCGGGGTTTGCCCGCTTTGCCGCCGCCGCCGCGGCTTTTATATCTGCCAGAGCCAAAGCGGGGCGTGCGGTATAGCCCCGGCTGCGCTGCAGGTACAGCATGCGGCAGCCGGGGGCCTGCTGTTCTATGGCGGCCAAATCCAGTGCGCCGTCCAGCAGTTCCAGCTGCCGGTAGTGTATGCCAAAATCTGCCAGGCAGCCGCCGCCTGCCCCTGCGTTTCCAAGGCCTATCACGCCATGCAGGGTGTCGTACGGGGTGCCGCTGGCGCACAGCATTACGTCCCCGGGGCGCAGTATGCCAAACAGCGCCACCGCCAAGGCATGGGTGCCGCTGGCAAAGCCGGGGCGCACCAGGGCCGCTTCGCTGCCGGTAACCGCGGCAAACACCTCGGCCAGTTTTTCGCGTCCGGCGGCGTCATAGCCGTAGCCGGTGCTGCCAAAAAGATGGGTGGCGGCCACGCGGCAGCCGGTAAATGCCTGCAGCATCCGCAGCTGGTTCTCTTCTTTTATCTGCTCCACCCTGGCCAGTGCCGGGGTTATCGTCTCCCGCACCTGCGCATCCAGCTGCGCCATTTTGGGCGATACGGCAAAATACTCCTCTGTCATCCTATCCTCTTTCACCCGGCGCGCGGCTGCCCAGGGCAACCCCGCGGCCCGGCATAAAATCCAGCCTTGTGTAAAAGGGCACAAGCTGCCCCTGGCACAAAAGCGTTACGCGGCGCTGTGCATACAGGCCGCACAAATGCCGCACCAGCGCCGAGGCAAACCCCTGCCCCTGCCAGGCGGGCAGGGTCTCCACACCACCCAGGTAGGCCTCGGCCGGGGTAAGGCACAGCGCCCCCGCCACGGCCACCAGGGCCCCGGCGCGCCGCAGCCCCACCATGTGGGCAAGGCCGTGGTTTTGCCGCGCACACACGTCGGCATAAAAGCCGTCCCGCCAGGCACCGCCATGTTCGGGCATGCTGGCGGCCAGCACGTCCATCACTTCCTCCATCGGGGGCTTATCAACAAAGCCCTGGGGCAAAGCGGCGGGCGCTTCGCTTTGCCGCGCGCCGCCCGTCCACTCCATCACCTGCATAAGGTCCGGCATCCAGCCAAAAAGCAGTGTGCCGTCGGTCACAAGGCGGGTAATGCCTGCAAACCCCAAAAAGGAGAGCAGTTCCTCCTCGTTTGCCACCGGGCCGCACAGTACCGCGTCGCGGCTACCGGCCGCCAACACGGCCTCTTCATCCACGATGTAGAACCGATAGGGCATTTTCGGGTTTTGGCACAGCAGGGCCCACTCCACCTCCAGCCGGGGGCCCACCCCCGGCGCCGCACGGGCGCGCTGCTGCACAAGGGCAGCGTCCCCCGCCACCGCAGCGCGGATCATAAGGCATTCACCAACTGTTTGTAGTGGCGGCCCCGCTCCTCAAAATTGTCGTATGCGTCAAACGACGCCGACGCCGGCGACAGCGTGACGATGTCCCCCGGCTGCGCCGCCGCATGGGCCTTTTGCACGGCGTCGGCCATGTCTTTGGCCCGCAATATCACCAGCCCGCTTTCGGGGTACTCCGGGTGGGCCACCACCGCGTCCTCTATCTTCTTTGCCGTGGGGCCCATTAAAATCAGCACCTTCACCCGCTGCAGCACCTCGGGCGCCATGGGGGCATAGTCCAGGTTTTTGTCATAGCCACCTGCTATCAGCACCAGCTTTTGGCCAAAGGCACGCAGGCCCGCCATCACCCGGCTGG
>JAJDGD010000008.1 GCA_030265505.1 Ruminococcaceae bacterium OttesenSCG-928-O06
CCAAAGGTGATATTTGCGAAGTGCCGCTTACATTAATGTACTTGTTTGGGATAAGGCGAAGCGAAGCATTGGGGCTGAAACTGGATGCTATAGATTTTGAGAATGGGAGCATCAGCATCCGGCACACGGTTGTGCCTGTGAAGGGTTCGCTTCTTTGCAAGGACATAACCAAAACAAAGAAAAGCCGCAGAACACTGCCACTCATACCCGGAACCGAGGAATATATTAAGAAGGTTGTTGAGAAAGTGCAAGGTCTACAAGCCTTGTTTGGCCCCAAATTTAACCCGCAGGGCTATATCTGTATCAACAATGACGGTAGCTTGATTTATCCCACAACCGTAACGAAGCATAACAGCATTGTTCTGGAAAAGGCAGGCTTACCCGCTTACCGTTTGCATGATTCAAGACATTCAGTGGCAAGTTTGCTGGTAGCCAACGGATGCAACATGAAAGAAATACAGCTTTGGCTGGGGCACAGTGATATTGCCACCACGGGCAACCTGTATTCACACCTTGGCACGGACGGACTGAAAAATGCATCTGAAAAAATATCATCCAAAATCAGTCTACCAATTTCTGATGACGTATTTGAACCAATAGCGTCGTAGGAAGTGTTAGAAAACTGTTAGAAAAGTGTTAGAAATACAAGTGTTAGAAAAACTTTTCCGCCATGCGGAAAACCACATGGCGGAAAAATTGGGAAACCGGCAAAAAGCCGATTTTGGTTGGCCCGGCAGGATTCGAACCTACGAATGCATGAGTCAAAGTCATGTGACTTACCACTTGTCGACGGGCCAATATTTAATTTTAGAACCTCGAACCACCAGAGTCAAAGTCTGGTGGCTTACCGCTTGCCGACACCCCAATATATGCAATTTGTGACGTATGTGTAAGAAAAAAGCGAACGGCGCCGTTCGCTTTTTTCAGTGGGGTGGATAGTGGGACTCGAACCCACGGCCTTCAGGGCCACAACCTGACACTCTAACCACCTGAGCTATACCCACCACATAACGGCTTTTGGAACGGACAAAACGCTTTATATAACCGGGCGTTTTGAAGTGTGGCACCAAAACATTCTAGCACACGGCGCCCATAGATGTCAACGCTGCAAACCGGGCGCTACAGGCCGAAGGCGCCGGGAATGACGTAAGCAATCAGAGACATGATGACACAGGCGCCAAGCACCCCCAAAAAGATGAACGGCGCGCTTTTGCGGGGTTTCAGCCCCAGCAGGGCGGCGGCCAGGCTGCCCGTCCAGGCGCCGGTGCCGGGCAGCGGGATGGCCACGAACAGAAACAGCCCAAAATACAGGCTTTTGGGATATTTTTCCTGCAGCTGCGCCCCGGCACGGCGGCCTTTTTCCTCAATCCATCCGGCGAAGCGTTTGATGGGCCCGTGGATCTTCAAAAAGGCAAGAATGCGTTCAATAAACAAAATGATAAAGGGCACTGGGATGATGTTGCCCAAAATGGCAATGGGCGCGGCCACAAGCAAGGGTACCCCCAAAAGCTTTGCCACAATCAACCCGCCCCGAAGCTCTAAAATAGGCATCAGCGAGATGATGAAGACAATCAGCTCGGCACTGACGTAGTTTTGCAGAAAAGCACTGATAGAAGCAATAATCCCACTCATGGCATCTCCCGCCTGCCGCGCCGCGGCGGCGCGTTGCGTTCACATAAAAACACGGCGATGCTTCCACCGCCGGCACAAGGCACATAAACAACAGCATTATTATAGTATGCCCGTTGCCCAAATGCAAGCCTTGCCACAACATTTACACAATGCGCAGCAGCAAAAGCGCACGAAGAAAATCTGGAGAGAAAAAAACAGGTGAGAAAACAGAAGATGTAAAAATACCTATCTTGTGAGCGGGGACGGAGTGTGGTACTGTATTGTACAATGGCCGCCGTCCCCGCCGGGGCAAGGCGCTAGGCGAAGGAGATGCGCTGTTGGAGATGCATGCGACAAAAAAGCAGGAGGGCCTGGCCGTGCTGGCCATGCTGGTGGTTACGCTGGTGTGGGGCGGCGGCTTTGTGGTTACCAAGGGCGCCCTGGACGAAAACATGGGCACCGCGGCCATGCTGCTGGGGCGGTTTGTGGTGGGGGCCGCGGCCATTGGGCTGCTGTTTGGAAAAACCATCCGCGCGCAGTACCGCCCCGGCCAGTGGAAAAGCGGCCTGGCCCTGGGCACCGTGCTGTTCTTCGGCTTTTATGCCCAAACCTTTGGGCTAAACTTCACCACGCCGGCCAACAGCGCCTTTCTCACGGGGGCCTATGTGGTGGTCATTCCGCTGTTGTGGTGGGCCATTAGCAAAAAACGACCACCTGCCGTGGTATTTGTGGCATGCCTTTTGTCTTTCGGGGGCATCGCGCTGCTCAGCTTCAACCCCGCCGCAGGGGTGGGCCTGGGCGACGCGCTGACCCTGCTGTGTGCCGTACTCTACGCCGGGCACATTGTGCTTACGGGCATTTTGGCAAGAACCGTGCACCATGTGGTACTAGTGTTTCTACAGTTTGTGGCCTGTGCGGGGTGGTCTCTGCTGGCCTTTTTGGTGGTGGAGCGCGACGTGAGCGCCTTTGCCAGCCTGCCCGCGCTGGGGGCGCTGGCCTACCTGGGGCTTTTGAGCACCTGCCTGTGCTTTTTATTGCAAACTCTGGCGCAGAAATACCTCTCCTCTGCCAAAACCGGCATTGTGATGGGCCTGGAGGGCTTTTTCGGCAGCCTGTTTGGGGTGGTGTTTGGCTACGATGTGCTGAGCGGGCGCATGGTGGCCGGCGGCGCGCTGATGCTGGCCGCCATTGTGCTGCCGGACGCCTGGCAGCTGCTGCGGCCCCGGCTGCAACAGGCGCCGCGCGGCGGGGCAGCCCCGCGTGGCGGTTGAAGGCGGCGGGCGTATGATAAAAACAAAACCCTGGCCAGGCGGCCGGGGTTTTTGCGTGTTTGTGTACTTGAGCGTTCTGCTTGGATGGGGAATGGCCGGATGGTTCAGACATAGTCTCGCAGCAGCAGGGTGTAAAAGTGCACCCCGCGGGCAAGAGACGCCACGTCGCTATTTTCGTTTAGCCCGTGCATAGAGGCCCGCTGCTGTGCCGACAAAATGGCTGGGGAAAAGCGCAGGGTGCAGTTGCACAGGGGGGCAAAATGGCGGGCGTCGGTGCCGGCCACCATGATGTAAGGGCAGGGGGCTGCTTCGGGGAAGGCTTTTTCCACCGTGGCTTTGGCAAAGCGGTAGGCGGGGCTTTCGGTGTCTGCCGTGGGGAAAATGTCGTTGGCGTACAGCACCTCCATCTCCAGGCCATAGCGCGTTGCCACTTCTTCTATAGCCGCAAGGGACGCATCCATGCCCTGGTGCATGATGAAGCGCAGGTTGGCGGTGAGGGTGGCGGTTTCCGGCAGCACGTTGGGGGCGGCGCTGCCGGCCGCCATGGTGAAGGCGCAGGTGGTGCGCAGCAGCGCCGCGGCTTGCGGGCCAAAGCGGCACAGCACCCGCTTTGCCAGCGGGGCAAACAGCCACAGGTTGCCAAACAGCAGCCGGTAGCGAAATTCCATGTACGGGGCCAACACGGCCAGCATATCGCGCACCACCGGCGGCATGGCCGTGGGGAAGGGCGGGTGCTTTTCCACCTGGGCGGCAAAGGCGGCAAGGCGTGCCAGCGGGCTGTTTTGCGGCGGCGTGCTGGCATGCCCCCCGGCAGAACGCGCGGTGAAGCGCACATTGGCATAGCCCTTTTCCACCAGGCCCACCATGGCAAACCAGCCGTCGCCAAGGCCCGGCAGCGGGTTTTGCGTCACGCAGCCGCCTTCGTCCAGCACCAGGGCCAGCTGCACGCCGTTTGCCACCAGCCAGTCCCGCACGCGCACCGCGCCCGGGCCCATCTTCTCCTCGTTGTGAGAGCTTGCGAAGTATACGTCGCACGCGGGCACAAAGCCCTCGGCCAGCAGGGCCTCGGCGGCTTCCAGCATGGCACACAGGGTATTTTTGGTGTCCATAGCGCCGCGGCCCCATATTTTACCGTCCTGTACCTGGCCGGAAAAAGGCGACCGTTGCCAGGCGCCGGTGGCGGGCACAACGTCGCTGTGGGCCAACAGCAGCATGGCGGGGCGGGCGGCGTCCCGGCCGGCCCAGCGCAGCAGCGTGGCCTCCTCTATGGCAATTTCCTCCAGCTGGGCAAACACCCGGGGGTAGCATTCCTGCAGTACCTCGCGCAGCTGCGCAAAGGCGGGGCGGGTTGTGGCGGGGTCTATGTCCGGGGCAGAAAGCGTCTCGCACCGGATCATCCGCCCCAGGTGTTCGGCATACCGCGCGGCGGCATCGGGGTTTGGCGGCGGGGCGGCGGCGGGCGGCGCCGTGTGCCGCATGCGCAGCGCGCGCACCACCGCCACCAGCAAAAGAAATGCCAGCAGCCCGGCAAGGCACAGCAGGACGATGACAGCCGTCATAAGGGGCCTCCTTTGGGGGGATGGCGCGGGTGTGCGGCGCGGTTGCGGGGGGCATCTTTTGCCCCCATTGTACCGCCTGCAGCGCGGCTTGTCCAGAAAGTGTTCCCCAAGTGTTGTTGCGGCAACAACCCAATGCCCGGCCAGGGAGAGCACGGGGTGTTCCCAAAGAGAACGTCAGCCGCAAGGCATTCTGCGAACAACGTTTCTTCGTTGTATGCAGGGCGGCGCGGAAGGTAGTTCTCGGCGTGGAGCAGCCTGTGCTCTCCTCCTGTTGGTTTCTGCACATTTTAAAAAACAATGCAGTGGTGGGGGCACACCACCTGTCCACGCCGGGTTGCATTTTCCGCCGCATTTTGCTATACTGGCAAACGGAGACCAAGGAAGGAGGTGAGGGCAGGTGAGCGGTGTCGCGTTCCAAAAAAGCACGCTGTGGTTCAACGTAAGTGAAGTAACCAACAACGCGCATACTTTGGCAGGCCTTATTAAAGTGCGTCCAAATGCACATTCTGCTTTCACTTGGCCCTGCCGGGTTTCCTATTGCGCACAGGTGGTGCGGCGTTAGCAAACGCTGCGCGCCATGCTGCACTTACGGAAAATCCAAGGCCCCGGGAAGCGGAAGCTCCCGGGGCTTTTTGCGTGCCGGGCATATACTACATAGAAATGGAAGAAAACCCAATGGAAACAAAACCCGCCACATCTGTGGCACTGTTGCGCCTGCGCCAGGCCGTGGCCACCGCAGGCATATGCGCCCGGCAAACCCTGGCCGGGGGCCTTACCCAAAGCCTGGGCACAAACCTTGCGCGCCTGGCGCGGCTGTTCGTGTTTTGCCTTTTGTGGAAGGGCCTGGCCCGCGCCGGGGCAGACCTTGGCGGCATGCAGGAAGGCGCCTTGCTTACCTATACGCTGGTGTCCTTCGCTTTCCGCCCACAGCTGGACATCGTGTCCCCGGCCACGGCCTCGCTGTGGGAGGGGTCGGTCATCGGGCGGTACACCCGGCCCATGCCGGTGTACATTAGCTATATTGCCGAGACCGTGGGCCGCTGGTGGCTGCCCTTTTTTGCGCTGTTTGCCCTGCCGGCGCTGCTGGCGGCGCCGTTGTTCGGCGTCTCGCCCCTGCCGCAAAGCGCGGCGGCAGGCGGGCTGTTTTTGTGCAGCCTGGTGCTGTCCATCGTCATTGGCTTTGCGCTGGACCTGATATTTGCCGCGCTGGCCATGTTTTTGAAGAACGCCATGTGGATGGCCACGCGCATCCGCGAGGCGGTGTACAACCTGCTTAGTGGCGCGTTGATTCCCTTTGCGCTGATGCCCGCGCCGGTGGGCGGCCTTTTGGGGCTGTTGCCGTTTGGGTCGGTAGCGTCGGCCCCGCTGTCCATCTATGTGGGCGCGCAAAATGCCCCGCAGCTGCTTTTACTGCAGCTGTTCTGGGCGGTGGTGCTGTGGCCGGCGGCCCACCTGGCCTATAAAAAGGCCGAGGAGAGGATGGTGAGTTATGGCGGCTAAAAACACCCTGCGTACCTGGGCGCGCCTGATGCGCACCTATGCCAAAATGGACGCGCTGTACTTTTTACGGGACACCCGCATTTGCCTGTTGTATATGTTCAGCGACAGTGTGGTGTCCATCTCCGGCGTGTTTGGCATGCTGCTGCTGGCCGGGCGGCTGGGGCAAAGCACGGGCTTTTCCCAAAACGAACTGTATTTTTTGGCCGCCTGCGCCCTTTTGGTGAACGGCCTGTACGATTTGTTTTTTATGAACAACAACGCCGGGGCCCCCAGCCGCATCATTGGCCGGGGCCAGCTGGACCACGCCCTGATACAGCCGGTGCCCCTGCCGCTGCATTTCATCACCAATGGGTTTGCCCCGGCCAGCGGCTGCGGCACCCTTTTGTGCGGCGTGGCCTTTTCCCTGTGGGCAGCGGCGCGCCTGCCCGGCGGCGTGTGGCTGGTGGCAAAGGCACTGCCGCTGCTGGTGTTGTCAGTAGGCATACTGTTTGCCTGGGTGTACGGCGTTTCGGCCCTGGCGTTTTGGGCGCCCTACGCCGCCGAGGAGATTGCCCCCGATGTGACGGCGCTGTTTTCTTCCCTTGCGGCCTACCCGTTGGAGGTGCTGGGGCGGTTTGCACAGTTTTTCCTGTGCGGGCTGCTGCCGGTGGGGGCCATGGCCTGGCTACCCACAAGCGTGCTTTTGGGCAAGGCGGCACCAGGCCCAAGCATCGGCCTTTTGGCGGCCACCGCTGCCGCCAGCGGCCTTGTGGCCGCAACCATTTTCCGGAAAGGACTGAACCATTATGCAAAAGTATCCTGCCCAAGATATACCGGCTTTGGCCGTTGAGGACGTAAGCAAGGTGTACTGGCAGTGGCAGCGGGGCGGCACCGGCAAAGATGTGCTGAAAAACCTGCTGCACCCCCAAAAACGCCGCGTGCAGGCGCTGGACGCCCTGAATCTTACCGTAAACGCGGGCGAGTTTGTGGCCTATGCGGGCGCAAACGGCGCGGGCAAAAGTACCACCATCAAGATACTGGCCGGCATTTTGCAGCCAAGCGAGGGGCGCGTGCGGGTGCTGGGCATGGACCCCGCCAAGGACCGTGTGCGCCTGATGGCCCGCATAGGCGTGCTGTTTGGCCAGCGCAGCGAGCTGTGGTGGGACTACCCTGTCATCGCCAGCTACGAATGGAAGCGCGCGGTGTGGAATATCCCGCAAGAAAAGTACGATGAGATGCTGAATTTTGCGACCGAGATATTGGAACTGGGGCCCATACTGAACACCTTTGCCCGGGAGCTGAGCTTGGGCCAGAAGATGCGGGCAGACCTTGGCATGTTGCTGCTGCACGACCCCCAGGTGATTTTTTTGGACGAGCCCACCCTGGGGCTGGACCTTTTGGCGAAACGCAGCCTGATACGCGCTTTGAAAACGCTGAACCGCCAGCACGGCACCACCATTTTGGTTACCAGCCATGACATGGACGATTTGCAGGAGATGGCGGACAGGATTGTGCTGTTAAGCCGCGGGCGCCTTGCCTACGACGGCACCTTTGCCGCCTTGCGCCATGGCGAGGCCGGGCAAGGCGGGCAGGTGCGCATCCGGGTGCAAAGTGCCGGGGGCACCCTGCCGCCGGTGGAAGGGCTGCGCCATCTTTCTACCCAAAATGGCGAAAGCCTGTACGCGCTGGACACCCAAACCACCAACATCAACCAGGCCCTGGCCGCCATTGCCACGCTGCCCGGCATCCGGGACATCGAGATACAGCAGCCATCCATAGAGGACGTGATAGCCCGGTTGTACCAAAGCTGGGCGGCGCAATAGGCGCCGGGACGGTAGATACAGATGCGCCAGGCGATGGCCTTGCCATGGCGCCGCCCGGCGCACAAGCTGTTTTGCGGCGCACTTACAGCGCTGCAAAGACATACAAAATGACCTTGCCCCTGGCACACCCTTGGGCGGGGCAGGAACAGAAAAGCATCTGCCGCCTCGCAACCAAGTGCGAATTTGGCAGATGCTTTTTGTGTATTATCGGAAACAATAAGGGTTCCGGGAGAGCGGTGCTTTTGGCACGGTGCACCGGGGCCAAGGGCTCCCGCGTGGGCGGTGTATGTGTAGTTTGCCGCCCGCCGTGCACGGCCTAGCCCTCCTCGGCCTCCTGGGGGCCTTCCAGCAGGGTTTGCATCTTCTTTAAGGTTAGCCCGCGCATCCAGTAGTGGTCCTCGTCAAACTCGTTCAGCCATTCCTCGGGCAGGGCCTGCAAAAACTGTGCGTAGGAAAGCGTGCCTATCTGGCCCACCTGGGTGCCGTCCAGCACCACTTCCCAGCGTTCGGGTGCGGCATCTCCCAGGGGGCTTGGGCCCACCGGCACCATGGGCTGTTTTTGCAAAATGGTGGCCGCGCCCTCGGGCAGGGTGTAGGCAAAATAGGGCGCGCCTTGGGCCGGCTGGCAGGGCTGGGGCATCATATAGTAATAGTCGCGGGCCTGCTTTTCACTAAGATATGCGGAAAAATACTTTTCCCCGGCCTGCGGCGGCACCGAGGTAATGCGCCGGCACAATGTCTCGGGTATGCGCAGGGGCATGCGCACGCAGGGCAGTATGGTGCCGGGGTGCTCTGCCGCAAGGGTGTACAGTGCCTCCCGGTTTTGCTGCTGGGCCTCGGCATACAGGGCGGGCAGGGCTGCCCGCGGCAAGGTGCCGCCCTGGGTGTTCTCCACCTCTTTTACATGCAAAAAGCTGGCCAAAAGGCCCACAAAGGTGAAAAAGTCCTCTAGGTCTTGCGCGGTGGCGGGCAGGGGCAAACACACCGTAAAGGCGGTGTAGGCTTTGTCTATGGTAAGGGAAAACCCCCGGCCCAGCACGCCGGCCTTGCCGGTAAGCTTGTAGGCAAAGCTGCCGTCTGCAGCGGGCGTGGGCAGTTGCGGCTGGAAGGTGCCATACAGCCCCAGCGCGCCCAGGTGCACGGCGGCGTCAAACTGTCGGCGCAGGGCCTCGGGGGCGGGCCGCTGCTTTGCAAAAGTGCCTTTTTGGTGTATAGTAAGACTAATGGACATGAAATGCTCCTTTATTGGACAACGAAGCGAGAGTTGTGCAAAAACCCACTTTCGCATAACCAAGCGAGGCTGAGGGGGAATACCCGCCGCCCAACGGCGGAACCTTGCACCCATAGGGCGCGTGGGCGGGGCCCAGCCCACGGTACGATACCTCTCATCTGTGAGAACACCCCAAGTATACCACAATACGCCCCGCCCGGCCAGGCAGGGGGGCGCTGCGCCGCCAAAATGAAAAGTAAGGCAAAAAAAGTCCGGTTTGTGGCAGTCATAAAATTGTTCTTCTTTTTTTCGCTTTGGGACTTCTCATGACGGAATAAATGGTGTATACTATTTTGAGAAGTCGATAGTCAGACTTACACGTTTCCGCGAAGGGAGTGAGAGGAATGCCGGGTGCCCCTGCAAAGCGCAGGACGAAAGAGATTTCCGTGCGCTTTTTTGGGACGTTCCAGGTTTTGGTAGACGGCGTTGTGATAAACGACTCTTCCTCGCGGGCAAAGCGGCCGTGGATATTGCTGCAGTATTTGATGGTATACCGCAGGAAAACGGTATCTCGCCAGCAGCTGATGGACGCGCTTTGGCCCGATGGCACAAGCGAACAGCCCGACAAGGCGCTGAAAAACCTGGTGTACCGGGTGCGCACGGCCTTTTCAGGCAAAGGGGTGCCCTTCGCGCAGGACGTAATCCAGTTCCGCAACGGGAACTACCAGTTGAACAACGCCCTGCCGTGGAAGATGGACTTTGAGCAGTTCGAGACGCTGCACAAAAATGCAATGGACGACAGCCTGCCCGCGGACGAGCGGGTGGAACAGGCCATGCAGGCCATAGATTTGTACCAGGGCGACTTTTTGGAGGAGCAGGTATACGAGGACTGGGTGCTGCCTTATAACACCTATTATCGCTCTTTGTTCTTCAAATGCGTGGAGTATGCCCTGGAGTACCTGGAAGAGACCGGCCGCAACAACGATGTGGAACTGGTGTGCAGCCGCGCGCTGGCCATAGACCAGTTTGAGGAAAGCCTGCACCTGGCCTATATGAACGCCCTGGTGCGGCAGGACAAAAAGTCGGCGGCGCTGTCTCACTACACCAAAGTGGCGGACATGTTCTTCCGCGAGATGGGCGTGACGCCCTGCGACGAGATGCGGGAGCTGTACCAGGAACTGAGCACCAGCCTGAACAACGCCGAGATGGACCTGCTTACCATTAAAGACGCGCTGAGCGAAAGCGAAGTGAACAACGACGCTTTCTACTGCGATTTTGAAGTGTTCCGCAATTTGTACCGGCTGGAAGCACGCGCGGCCGAGCGGGCCGGCCAGGCGGTGTTTGTGGGCCTGCTTACCCTGGCCACAGACGATGGCGAGTTGCCCGAGGGCGAAGCGCTGAACAAAAGCATGGCGCTTTTGCTGGAGACCATCCACCAAAGCCTGCGCCGGGGCGATGTGGTATCCCGGTTCAGCCTCTCGCAGTACATTTTGATGTTGCCCACCATCACGGTGGAAAATGCCGAGATGGTGCTGCGCCGTGTGAAAAGCAAGTTTTCCAGCCTGTCCGCGTTCGAGGATATCCACCTGGACGGCAAGATCCAGCCGTTGGAGCCGGTGATGAGCTGAAAATGCGCGGCTGTGTGCGCACTTTCAGATGCCGGGATATGCTGCCGCAAAAGGGCGGCATGCCCTTTTGCCGGTGTGGTTTGTGCACAGTTTATGCGGATTGGAGGAGAGGGCCATGGCGGTGAGAAGCCGGCAGATGGTGCCCAGCACGGCGTCCCAGGTGCTGGTGAAAATAGAGAGCCGCGCGCAAAACCGCCTGGCGGGCCGCCTGTACAACCCCTACCTGGACGCCGGCGCGGGTTTTAGCGATGTGATGGAGTTTACAAACCTGCTGGACGAGATGTTCGATTCGCTCTCGTTCCCGCAGGCCACAATGGAATACCGCAGCTTTGATGCCCGCAAGGCCGGAAAAAAAGCGACGGCAGGCGCCCAGGGCCCGAAAGTGGTGCAGGGCGTGAGCGACGAGGAAAAAGTGCGGCCGCAAGACAGCGACGTATTTGTCGTGCATGTGCAGTTCCGCCAAAATGCCACCTGGCAGGGCACCGTGAGGTGGAGCGGCCAGCCCGAGGAAAAGCGCTTTCGCAGCACGTTGGAGCTTTTGAAGATTATGGACAGCGCGCTGGAGCAAAAGGGCGCCGGGGATGAAAAAGACGAGGGCTGAGGGATGGGCCCTGTGCCCGGAAAATAAGAGAGACAGCCGAAGGGAACACGCCTTCGGCTGTTGTTTTTTGCCTGGGGGCGGGTACACGGTTACAAGGCGGGGCAAGTGTGATACAATATGGACATACGAAGGCACAAAGTGCCCGGGCCGTAAGCCGGCGCATGCCCGCGAAAGGAACAGAGCATGGAAAAAAAGCTGAGGCTGGAAGATGTTGTGGACTTTGCCTTGCTGCAGCGGCTGCAGGATTCCTTCGCCGCTGTGGCGCAGATTACCACCGTGGTGATTGGCCCCGAAGGCCAGCAATTGACGCGCCCCAGCAACCTGTACGGCTTTTGCCAGATGATGCAGCAGGACCCCGAGGGCGTGAAAAAATGCCTGGTTACCAACGGCCTGCTGTGCGAAAAGAACTGCCAAAGCGGCGGCCCCGAAGTGATGGTGTGTCCCCACTCTGGCCTTACCACGGCGGCGGTGCCCATCTTCCAACAGGGGCAGCACCTGGGCAGCTGGATCATCGGCCAGGCACGGGTGGGCGGCGCCATACCCGAGGTGCTGTGCCAAACCGCCGAAGAACTGGACATGGACTACACCCTGCTGGAAGAGACCATCCAGGCCCTGCCCCTGATGACGCAGGAGGAGTTCCGGTGTATCTACGAGTTTTTGCAGGCCCTTAGCGAGACCATCATCCAGCTGGGCGAGGCCGGACGCAAAATGGCCCTGAGCAACAAGGAACTGCAGCAGGTGACGGCCCAGTACGAGCGCACGGCCCGCATGCTGCGCAAATTTGTGGATTCTACCGACATTGCCATGTATGTGGCCGACTACCACACCGGCGAGATGCTGATGGCCAACCGGCGGTTTGCCGAGGGCCTTGGGATGGATGCGGACGACATGCTGGGGCACAAATGCTGGGAATTCTCGGCGGCGGCGGGGCAGAAGACGTTTTGCGAGTTTTGCCCGCGCGAACAACTGCTGGACGAAACGGGCGAGCCCGCAGGCCCCTACTGCTGGGAGCAATTCCACCCCGAACTGAAGCTGTGGATGCGCCTGAACCACCAGGCCATCCACTGGGTGGATGGGCGGCTGGCCCAGCTTGTCACCATTGTGGATATCACGGCGGAACGCACCTTGCGTGACGAACTGAGCCGCCTTGCCTATTATGACCGCCAGATGGACTTGCCCAACGCCCTGCGCCTGCAAAAAGATATTGCGCAGCAAACGGCGCTGCGCGGCGCCTGGCTGGTGTGCTACGATATCCAAAAGCTGCGCCGCGTGAACGACGCCTATGGCCGCCATGCCGGCGATGTGCTGATGCAAGCGGTGGCCGAATGGGTGCGCGCCCAGCCCTTTGGTGAATACGAGATGTACCGCATTGAGGGGGACGAGTTCTGCCTGTATTACCGGCGCACAAGCCAGGCGGCGGCGCGCCGGGTGGCAGCGGCCATCCAGGCACGCTTTGCCACGGCCTGGCTGCTGCAGGTGGAGGGCGAGGAAGTGCCCGTGCAGTGCGAGGTGTCGGTTGCGGTGGTGCCCGTGGCCGCCGCCGCGCAGGAAAACGTGGTAAGCCAGGTAGAGCGGGTGCTGGATGCTTCGCGCCAAAGCGGAACGGTGGCCGTATACAACAAAAAGATGGACGAAGACGCCCGCCACCGCGTGCAGATGGAACTGGCCCTGCGCCAGTGCATAAAGGCGGACATGCAGGGCTTTGACGTGCACTTCCAGCCTATCATAGACCCGGCCGCCGGCACCTGGAAGGCCCTGGAGGCATTGTGCCGCTGGCAGGCGCCCGGCATTGGGACGGTGGAGCCACCGGTGTTCATTCGCATGGCGGAGCAACTGGGCCTGATACGCACGCTGGGCATGTGGGTGCTGCAGCGGGCCGTGGCCGCCTGCAAGCAGTGGGGGCTGGACCAACTGGAGGGCTTTTTCCTCTCGGTCAACCTCTCGCCCGACCAAGTGACCGAACCCGGCATTGCCCAAAGGATATTGGACGTGCTGGAACAACACGATTTCCCGCCCCAAAACCTGTTTTTGGAGGTGACCGAGAGCACCCAGTTCACCTTCAGCCGGCACAACATGGGGGTCATCCGGCAGCTGCGGGCGGCGGGGGTGCGCTTTTCGCTGGATGATTTCGGCACCGGATACTCCTCTTTCAACAACCTGAAAAACCTGCCGGTCAGCATCATCAAAACCGAACGCGCCTTCATTGCCAACATTGAATGCGACGACTACCTGCAGTACCTGTTTTACACCATGACGGAGCTGGTGCACGCGGCCGACATGAAGCTGATTGCCGAGGGCGTGGAGACGCGCCAGCAGCTGGAAATTGTGATGCGCAACCGGGTGGACTATTTGCAGGGCTTCCACTTCAGCCAGCCGCTTACGGCGGCGCAGTTGGGCGAAAAGCTGGACCGTTTTGTACAGGTAGACGCCTCTTTTTACCAACTGGACGCAACGGCACACCGCGGGCGGCCGGGCGGCAAAGAGGGGTTCATGGTGTCCCCGGCGTTGTTCCGCCTGTTAAACGACAGCATGCAGGTGCTGCTGGACGAAGAGGACATGGACACCGCCTTTGGCCGGGTGCTGGCGCTGGTGGGCGGGCATTTGGGCGTAAGCCGGGCCTATCTGTTTTTGCGCGGGCAAGACGCCCGCTTTACCAACACCCACGAGTGGTGTACGCAAGATATCGCGTCCCAAAAGGACTTTTTGGCCAATGTGGACATGGCGCAGCTGGCCCCCAGCTGGCTGCCCGCCCTGGAACGGGACGGCATGATCGTCACCTCGGACATTGCCACCCTGCCACCAGACCTGTATGAGATGGCCAGCGCCCAGGACGTGAAGGCCATGCTGGCGCTGCCGCTTTTGGAGGAGGCAGAGATCATTGGCTTTGTAGGGCTGGACGACGTGCGCTTCCGCACCTGGCTGCCCGAGGTGGTGGAGCTGGTGCAGAACCTGTGCCGCGTGATGGCGAGCGGGCTGAAAAAACAGCGCCTGAAACAGCAGGCCAAGCAAAGCGACCTGCGCTTTGTAGAGGTGCTGAACCATGTGGAGCTGGCCCTGATGGTGACCGACCCCGACACCGACAAGATATTGTGGGCGAACCAGGCGTTTCGCCAGCAGAACCAACTGGGCGAGGACTGCGAGGGCCAGTACTGCTACGCGGCCATATACGCGCGCAGCCAGCGGTGCGAAAACTGCAAGGTGGGCCTGCTGGAGGAAGAGGGCCCCGCCCAGGCCTGCAGCTGGGAAAGCTATAACGAGAAGACCGGCCGTTATTATTTGGTGAACGACAGCCTGGTGGACTGGGAGGGCGGCAAAAAAGCGCATCTGCAATATTCCATAGACATCACCGAGGCAAAGCAGGTGCAGCAGCAGCTGCAGCAGGCCGCCAGCACCGACAGCCTGACCGGCACCTACAACCGCGCCAGCCTGATGGCCGCCCTGGCCCAGCGGCTGCGCCAGGCCCAGGAGGACGACAAACCGCTGTCCATCATTTTTGTGGACATTGACCGCCTGAAGTATGCCAACGACACCTTCGGCCACGACTTTGGGGACGAGCTGATCCTCTCCACGGTAAAGGCGCTGCGGGGACACATCCGCGCGGCCGACTGCATTGGCCGCATGGGGGGCGACGAGTTCATCGTGTTGATGGACGGGTGCCGTGCCGCCCAGGCCAAGGAACGCATAGAGCGCGCGCGGGACGCTTTGGGCCGGGTGATGATGGGTCCGGTAAGCGAGAGTTTCACCTTCAGCTACGGCGTGGTGGAGAGTGGCGAGCTGCCCTGGGACGGCAGCGAGCGGGTGCTGAATGCCCTAGTGAACCTGGCCGACGACCGCATGCGGGACTATAAGAAAACCCAGCGGGTGATGCGGGAGAGCTATGCGGAGGACTCGCCCTTTTAGCAAGGGTGGGTCTTTCCCATGGCAAATTGGCAAAACCATATTGACCACCGGCAGGCGCGCGCAGCCCCGCCGGTGGTTTTGCACCCCGGCAGATGGCCCGTAAAACCACAGAAATTATAGCGTTTTACACAAAAATAGTGAGGGAAATATGTGGATTGTCGAAATTACTTGCAAAAAGGCGGAAAGGGCATTACAATTTAAGCACAGCGGCCGATAGTATAGATGACGGGAAGTGCCTTTGCGGCCGCGCAAAGCTGCCTCCCGTTTTTGCCGCTGTAAAAACCGCAACCAAACGCGGGAAGCAAGAGGCTTCCGGTACAATGTCTGGGAGGCAAAGCATATGATCATTCAAAACAACATCATGGCGCTGAACGCCCAGCGCCAAATGAGCCTGAACAACCTGAAACTGCAAACCAGCCTGGAAAAGCTGTCCAGCGGGTACCGCATCAACCGCGCGGCAGACGACGCCGCCGGGCTTGCCATTTCGGAAAAAATGCGCGCCCAGGTAACCGGGGTAGAGCGCGCCATCATGAACGCCCAGGACGGCGTGCAGCTGGTGCAAACCGCCGAGGGCGCGATGACCGAAGTGCACAGCATGCTGAACCGCCTGGTAGACCTTGCGGGCGAGGCCGCCAACGGCACCCTGCAGGACAGCCAACGTTCCAGCATCCAAAAAGAGGCGGACGATATCTTAAAGGAGATCGACCGCATCTCCCAGGCCACCAACTTCAACGGCATCAAACTGCTGGACGGCTCTTTGGCCGACGGCGCCGCAAGCAAGATAGACACCAGCGGCGTTGCCGTGCAGACCACCCAGACGGGCGCCGACACAAACTACAGCATTGCCAAAGACAGCTTTGCCCTGTTTGACGGCACCAACCAGGCTGCGGCCACCTTCACCGTGAACGGCAGCAACTTTGCCCTGGTGAACGACGCCGACTTTGACACCCTGGCCCAGGGCCTGCAAGACGCCGGCGTTACCGCCGTACGCGTGCAGGGCACCAGCGGCAGCGCCCTTACCGCGCAAGACTTAGGGGCTGTCGCCTCGGCCATCAACCAACAAACCGGGCTTTCCTTTACCGCCGGCGCCGACGCCATTGCCGCCACGGCCACCGGCACCGACGCCAAGGGCCTGGTGCTGCAAATTGGCGACACTGCCGACGCCTACAACAAGCTTACCATCAACATTGGGGACATGAGCGCCAAGGGCTTGGGGCTGGAGGGGCTGGACTTCTCCACCCAGGAGGGTGCATCCGCTTCATTGGCCCGTATCAACCAGGCGGTGGAGGCGGTGTCTACCACCCGGGGCGAATTGGGCGCCGCCCAAAACCGGCTGGAGTACACCGTGCGCAGCCTGGGGGTAACGCACGAGAACATCTCTGCCGCCGAGGGGCGCATACGCGACACCGACATGGCCAAGGAACTGATGCGCTTTGCCAAGCAAAACGTGCTTTCGCAGGTGTCTCAGGCCATGCTGGCCCAGGCCAACCTACAAACCCAGCAGGTGCTGCAGCTGCTGAAATAGGCCGCAGGGCGGGCGAAACCAAAGCGATACAACAAAACCAAAAGCCGTGGCGAAAGCCACGGCTTTTTTGTGTGTGAAGAGGCCTTGAATGGGGAGGGGCAGGCGCGGATGGGCGTGCAGTATGCACACAGCGGAGACATACCGCCGTAGCCGCGAGGGGAGAACACCCGCGAAGGGAGACGCGCTTTTCTCACGGTGGCCCATTTGCACAAGGGTAGGCCCATACCAAGACCGCCGGCAAACCCCTAGGTCTGCTTGTGCTGCCGGTTTTTCCAAAAGGTGCGGGCGCGCTTCAACAGGCCGTCGCGGGTTTTGGCCACCACGGTGTCCACTCCGGTAAGGCTCTCCTCGGCCGGGCCGTAGCGGTATTCAGCTATGGTGGCATTCAGCACGGCGCCCAGCAGCACGGAAATGGCGGTGAAGTTCAGCCAGAACATCAGCACAAAAAAGGTGCTTAGCGCGCCATAGCTGGAAAAAGAGCGTGCGGTGGCCTGCACATAAAAAGTGAAGCCCTGCACCAAGGCCAGGGTACACACGGTGCCCAGCACCGTTCCGGGCAAAACGTCGCGCGGGCGCACTTTTACGTCGGGCGTAACGCAGTATACCAACCACAGCAGAACAAACAAAAACAGCAGGGCCACCGGCCACTTCAGGCCTTTTACCCAGGCCAGCAAATTGCCCGCCCAGGAGATGCCGGGGAAAAGGGTTTCCAGCAGCATTTCCCCCAGGGCAAAAACCAGCACAAAGGCCACCAGCAGCAAAATAATCAGCAAAATGGTGATGATGGAGACGATGCGCTTGGTGACGAAATTGCCCGCCTTTGGGATGCCGTAGGCCTTGTTCATGCCTTTTTGCAGAAAGTTGATGCCCCGGCTGGCAGACCAGATGGCGCCGATGACGCTGATGGACAAAAGCCCGCCGGAAGCGCCGGTTAATAGGCTCAGCACAATGGGCTCCAGTACGGGAAGCACGGCGGCCGGCACGATGGCGCGCATGTATTCAACGGCGTTTGTGGGGTCTACCCCCAAAATAGGCAGCAGGTTGCCCACGGCGATGAGCAACGGAAAAATGGACAGCAGAAGATAATAGGCAATCAGTACCGAGGTGTGGGTTACCTCGGCGCCGGCCAGGCGCTCTTTCAAGATGGAAAACAGCTTTTTCCAGTCCAGCTTCTGCATAACGCATTCTTCCCTTAGGGGCGCAAAACGGTCATTTTTTGTCTATCCACTGCTGGCGGAAGGTGTCTGCCGGTACGGGGCGGCCCAGCAGGTAGCCCTGCAATAAATCGATGGGGGAGTCCTTCAAAAACTCCATGTGGGCCTCGGTCTCGGCGCCCTCCATGCATACCAGGTACCCCATGCCCTTGGTAAGGCTGGCGATGGAACGCAACACCCGCTGGGCGCTCTCGTCGGTTTCGATGTCCTGCAAGAAGGATTTATCGATCTTGATTTCGTCTGCGGGCAGGTTGCGCAAATAGCTGAGGGAGGAGTACCCGGTGCCGAAATCGTCTACGGCCACCCGCACCCCGGCGGTGCGCAGGGCGCGCAAAATGGCCACGGTAAGGCCGGTTTCGCTCATCAGCGAGCCCTCGGTCACCTCCAGCACCAGGTTGTTTGGCCCAAGGCCGTGCTCGGCCAAGGTCTCCAGCACTTCACTAACAAAATCCATTTTGTCGAACTGGAAGACAGACATATTGACGTGCACATAAAAGTCCTCGCTGGCCCCGGCGTCTATCCAGCTGCGGCACTGGGCGCAGGCCGCGTGCAATATCCACCGGCCCGCGGCGCTTATCAGCCCCTGCTTTTCCAGAATGGAGACCACCGTAAGCGGCGGCACGGGCCGGCCGTCGCGTGTGGCAAAGCGCAGCAAAGCTTCGCACCCCATGCAGCGGTGGGTCTGGCTGCAAAACAGCGGCTGATAAAACAGCGTAAAGCCTGTAAATTCGTGCTCGGTGGCATATACCACCTCTTTTTCCAGCGCCATGCGGGCAATGTATTCGGCCTTGTCGTCCTCGCTGAAAATGCAAAAGCCCCGGTGGTGCTGCAGCTTGGCCTTTTGCAGGGCAATGTCCAGGTTTACAAGCAAGTCGTCCAGCATTTCGCCCGTACCGGTGTACTCCACCGCGCCCACATAGAAGGGGATGCGCATGGCCACGCCCTCGATGGTAATGTCGTAGGTGGAGAAGAAATGCAAAATACGCTCCACCAGGCCCTGCACAAAGCTTTTCGAGGTGCTTTCCAGCATCAGGATGTATTGGTCGGTGGTGTAGTGGTATACGTTTGCGTCGCCGGCGGCCATTTTGGCAATCAGGGTGCCCACCTTGCGCAGCACCTTGTCCCCTATGCTGTGGGAGAAAATGCTGTTGATGGACTTGAAGTTGTCGATGTCGAACAGCACCAGTGCGCCGGGCATGCCGGCTGCCAGCGCGGCCTCCATATCGGTATAAAAGCGCTTGCGGTTGGGCAAAAGGGTGATGGCGCTGACCATGGCCTTCTCATAGGAATAGCTGCTGTAGGCCAGCACGTTTTGGATGAGGAAAAAGCTGCCTGCGCAGGAGACGATGGGGCCGTCGGGCCCATACAGGCAGTGCAGGCGCGCAGCCACCCAGTTTTTGTCCACGCCGCTTTGCAGGCACAATTCCAGCTCAATGTCGGGCTGCTGCTCGGCAAAGTTTTGCTGCAGCAGTTCCAGCAGGTGGGCATTTTCCTCCTGTGCAAGAGGCAGCATACCCAGGATTTTTTCCACCGTGGGCTGGGTGATGCGGCTGGGGGTGCCCAGCACGTCTTGCGCATGGGGCGAAAAGACGATGAGATCCTCGTTGCGGGAATATAGCAGCGTGCAGTCCAGGTTCACCTCGCGGATAGCACGGTTCAAATGGTCGGCGTCGTGGTGGCGGGGCGGGGCCACCACGGTGGCCGTTGGCTCGCGCTGCAGGCTGTTCCCGGCCACGTCGCAATAGCGGCGGGTGGCATAGTCCAGCTGCACCACCCGGTTGCGGCCATTTTGCTTGGCAAAGTACAGGCATTCGTCGGCAATGCGCACCAGTTCGCTGTGGTCCATCACCTCGGCCGTGGGTATGGTGGCCAGCCCTATGCTGATGGTGAGATAGGGGCTGGCGTTGCTGTCCGGGTTTTCTATTTTCAGCCGCTCCACCGCAAAGCGGATACGCTCGGCCAGTTGCACCATTTCGGCGTGGGCGTAGCCGTAGAATACCAGCAGGAATTCCTCGCCCCCGTACCTGGCAAACATATGGTCGGTGCCCATCAGGCACTCGCGCACCACCTTGGTGGTGTTCACCAAGCATTCATCCCCGGCCATGTGGCCAAAACGGTCGTTATAATGCTTAAAATGGTCTATGTCCAGCATCATGAAGGTGGCGGTGTCCTGGCGTGCACGCTCTTCGTCCCAGGTAAGGCCCATGTACTGCTCATAGTCGCGCCGGTTGGAAAGGCCTGTCAACTGGTCGCGCCGGGACAGAATGTCCAGCCGGGCGTTCAGCTGTTTTAGTTCCTTTTGCACGGCCTGCTCGCTTACCCCGCGCAGGTAGGTGTTCACATAGGCAGAGTAGATGATGTTGGACACCAGCACCGCGCACAAAAACACCACCGGCCACAAATTTACCAAAAAGGCGGGCAGAATGAAGGTTTCGTCGTAGGGGGTGCCGTAGGGCAGATAAAAGGTGTAGAAGAGGTAAAATAGCGCATCCAGCACATATACTTGCTGCTGCTGCAAAATGGTGATGGAGCCAATGATGAACGGCACGGCCATGAAGCGGATGAAGGCGCCAAGGTCTTGCGGGCCGGTAACATACAGGGCAATTTCCCCCGCGGCATGTGTGGCGGGGAACACCAGGTTTGCGTAGCGGTCAAAAAAGCGGGCGTCGTTATAAGGGCGGCGCTTGCGCAAAGCATAGCGGAAGAACAAAAATGTCATCAGAAGAATTTTGGCAATGTGTACCGCAATGTGTACCGGCAAAAAGGGCCCGGTGCCCAGGTAGTAAAACAGGTAGGCCAAAAGGGAGATGGTGTCCATGGCCACCAGCACGATGCACTGGGCGGCAAAGCGAGACAAATTATGACCGTACAGCGTTGCCCGGAAGTCAGCCTTGTGCTCCTCGGGGATGCTGGCGAACACCTGTGTTTTAAAAACATCCACAAGCATTTGGTATGTGCCGATTATCGATCCCTCCCAGCCCGGCGCCATGTGTCCGGCCGCCGGGGTGCCCCGTTCAGGGCATGCAAAGCGCGTTTTACGCCCGCCTTTGCGTGTACATTTTATTAAATCATCTTTGCGGGGCAAATGCAACGAATTTGCAGGATTTGACCGCACCAAAGCCCTGTTACCGAGCCTTGTTATCGAAGCTGCGCTACACCCGCGCAGTGCCGCTTTCCACTGCGGCGGCATACACCGCGGCGGCCACAGCGCCGCTTACCCGTTCGTCAAAGGCGGCGGGCAAAATATAGTCTGCCCGCAGTTCGTCCTCGGCCACAAGGGCGGCCAGGGCGTTTGCCGCGGCCAGCTTCATCTCGTCGTTTATGTCGCTTGCACGCGCATCCAGCGCACCGCGGAAAATGCCCGGGAAGGCCAGCACGTTGTTGATTTGATTGGCAAAGTCGCTTCGGCCGGTGCCCACCACGGCGGCCCCGGCCGCCAGCGCCTCGCCGGGCATAATCTCCGGCACGGGGTTTGCCATGGGGAACAAAATGGCGCCTGCAGCCATGCTGCGCACCATATCTTTAGTAACGGTGCCCGGGGCAGACACCCCGATGAACACGTCGGCGCCGCGCATGGCGTCGGCCAGGGTGCCCTTTCGGCCGCGGGGGTTGGTGATGGCGGCAAGGGCCTGTTTTTCCTCGTTCAGGCCTTCGCGCCCACTCCAGATAGCGCCGCGCCTGTCGCACAATATCACGTCCGTAAGGCCCACGCGCATCAACAGCCGCACAATGGCAACGCCCGCAGCCCCGGCCCCGCTTAACACCACGCGTACGTCCTCCATACGCTTTCGGGTAAGGCGCAGGGCGTTCAGCAATGCGGCCAGGCAAACCACGGCGGTGCCGTGCTGGTCGTCGTGAAAAATGGGGATGTCGCACCTTTGCTTCAGGCGGCGCTCTATCTCAAAGCACCGTGGCGCGCTGATGTCCTCGAGGTTCACCCCGCCAAAGCTGCCGGCAAGCAGCGCCACCGTGTTCACAATCTCGTCCACATCTTTGGAATCGATACACAGGGGGATGGCGTCCACCCCGCCAAAGGCCTTGAACAAAACGCACTTGCCCTCCATTACGGGCATGGCGGCCAAGGCGCCAATGTCCCCCAGGCCCAAAACGGCGGTGCCGTCGGTAACCACGGCAACGGTGTTCCACCGGCGGGTAAGGGCGTAGCTTTGGCTGGCGTCCTTCTGTATCTCCAGGCACGGCTGGGCCACCCCCGGCGTGTAGGCAAGGGAAAGCTCCTCCCGGTTTGTGGCGGGCGCGCGGGTGGCAATTTCAACTTTCCCGCGCCATTCCCGGTGTTTTTCCAGCGACAACTTTGCGTAGTCCAAGCGGCATCCTCCCCGGTGTGGGCGGCAAAAGCCACCCGAGTTTTATTGGGCAACGAAGCGAGAGTTATGCGAAAGCTTGCTTTCGCATAACCGAGCGAGGCAGGCCGAGAGAGTGAATATCCCGCCGCCCAGCGGCGGAATTTTGCGCCGATAAGGCGCGAGGGCGGGCACAGCCCGCGGTATGATACCTCTCATTGTGTGTAGCGCCTGCGGTGGCCCGCGCAAATGGCAGGCCGCCGGGATAGGGCGAGTATCAATCGGCCACTTTGCCGCCGCCGGCCGGCTTTTGGCAGGCCAGCTTTGCGCGCTGGGCGTACAGGCGGCAGCTTTCCCGGTTGCGCTGCAGTTCTTCCTCGGTAAGCGGGCGCACCACCTTGGCCGGGCGGCCCATGGCCAGCGTGCCGCGGGGCACCACGGCCCCCCGCGTAACCAGAGAGCCCGCCCCCAGCATGCACCCTTCCTCCAGCACGGCGCCGTCCATCACCACGCTGCCCATGCCCACCACGGCGCCGTTTTGTATGGTGCAGCCGTGCAAAATGCACCCGTGGCCCACCGTTACATCTTGGCCTATGGTAAGCGCGTGGCCGGCCCCGGTGTGTAAAACGCCGCAGTCCTGCACGTTGCTGCCCTCGCCTATGGTGATGGAGCCGATATCGCCCCGGGCCACGGCGTTGTACCAAAGGCTGCTGTTTGGGTGCATGGCAACGTCGCCAATCACAACGGCACCCTGCATCAGGACGGCGGTTTTGTGTATGCTGGGTTGTTTCATGTGCTTCTCCCGGTATATATAATGTAGTGGTGCGGCCGTGCGGCCGTGCGGCAAAAGCGGGCGTTCAGCTTGCGCTGTGGCCCAGCTCCTCCATGCGGGCGGCGGCTTTTTGCACGGCGTTCAGCACCGATGCGCGAAAGGCCCCGTCCTCCAGCGCGTGCACCCCGGCTATGGTGCCCCCCCCGGGGGAGCACACGGCGTCCTTCAACGCGGCGGGGCTTTGCCCGGTTTGCAGCACCATGCGTGCGGTGCCCTCCAGCATCTCGGCTGCCAGCTGCAGCGCCAGGGTGCGGGGCAGGCCTTGCTCCACACCGCCGTCGGCCAGTGCCTCCATAAACAGGCAGGCAAAGGCAGGCCCGCAGCCGCTTACGGCGGTAAGGGGGTCTATCAGTTTTTCCGGCAAAATATGGCTGTGGCCCACGGCATCAAACAGCGCGCAGCACAGGGCAACGTGCGCGTTGGTTGCTGTATCGCCCGGGGCAATGCCCGCCGTGCCCGCGCCCACCAGCATGGGGGTGTTGGGCATTACGCGGATGATGGGGCTTTGGGGCAAAAGGGCGGCCAGCGTGGCAAGCGTTACCCCGCCCATGATGGAGATAATAAGGGTGCCCTCGCCGAAGGCGGCGGCGCTTTGGCGCAGTGCCTCGGCGGCCAACTGGGGCTTTAGGCAAAGCAGCACCACCTCGCAGCCGGCAGCCACCGCGGCGGTGCCTTCCCCCTTTGCGCTGTTGGGCAGGGTGTGCACGCCGTAGGTTTTGGCCATATGCTCCAGCCGGGCGGGGGCAATGTCGGTAATGGTCACGTTCTTTGGCAAAATGGCCCCGGCGGCCAGCGCCCCGGCCAAAATGGCCTCGCACATCTGCCCGGCGCCAACAAATCCCAGGCGCGTCTCCTCCAGCTTCTTAGGCATAGGTGCCCTCCTTTGGCGGCGGTGCCGCCGGTGTGTTGGTGTGGTGCGGGTGCGGCGGGGGGAAAGGCGCTAGGCGCCGGCTTCGTCTTCGTCCGGCTGCAGCAGCAGCTGGGTGGCAAGCGTGGGTGCCGCGGGCGCCTGCCCGGTGGCAAGGCCGTGGGCAAAGGCGGCCAGCGTTGTGCCGTTTTCGGAGGTTTCCAGAGACAGGGTGGCGCGGAAGGCCCCGCCCGCAGCCAAGGCGGCGCGGGCGTCCTCGCCGCCGCCCACCGAGGCAAAGTACCAGTTGTCGGCGCGGGGGGCGTCCTCGCCGTCAAACACTGCCGCAAGGGCGGCCAGGGCCAGCGCATCGTCCTCTGCCAGCACCACAGAGAGGCTGCGGTGTTCCCGCAAAAGCTCCTCCATGGCGGCGGTGCCGTCGTCCCCAAAGGCGACAGTTTTCTGCACCACGGTGGCGCCGGGCAGCGCTTCCTGCAAAGCGGCAGCCATGGCGGCGGCCACCCCGGCGGGGGTGGTGCGCCCGCTGCGCTGCAAAATGCCCACCACGGCCCGGGTGCGGCCGGCGGCCTGCAACCAGGGGGCCACCGCCTGCTGCACAAGCGTGTGCCCGCAGGCGTCGCCGTCCAGCGGCAGGGAATCGTCTGCCCCGGCCAGCGTGGCGGCCAGGGCCACCACCACAGCGCCCTCGGCACGCGCGGCGTCCACATAGGGGGCCAGCATCTCTGCGTTCACCGGCAGGCAAAAAATCACATCGGCGGTACCGGCGCTTTCGGCCAGGGCTTGGCACTGGGTTGCGGCGTCGTTCCCGGCGTCGTGTATGGTAAACGCCAGGTCACGCTCGTCGCAGCCGTCTTGCAGGCCGCGGGCCAGCCCCTGGGCAAGCGGATGAGACAAGGTGGGCACGGTGAAAAACACATGGCCCTGCACGGCGCCGGCAACGGGCAGGCCGCTGGGCACAGAAAGTGCGCTTTGTCCGGACGCAGGCGCGGGTGCCCCCGTGCAGCCGGCCGCGAAAAGCAGCAATATCGCCGTGGCGGCGGCCAGGGCTTTGCGCAGGCGAAAGGGCATGGGCGGCCTCCTTTTACAGGGTGAAAAATATGTTTTTAGTATACCGTACAAAAGGCGTGTTCACAAGAAGAAAAGCCCCCGCAGGGGCGTTTTGGGGCTACTCGTCGGGTGTGGCGGGCGCATCGTCCGGCTGTTTTGCCTGCCGGCGGTACTGAAGGAACTGGGGGATGTACAAAAGCCCGGCCACCAGCGCCAACACGGTGATGAGCGCCAAAAGCGAGATGGTGGCCCAGGAGGGCAGGTTGGGGAAGAAGATGAGCAGCACCGAGATGACGTAAAACAGGATGGTGACGATTTTGCCAAACCAGCGCGCGCCCTCAATTTTCACCTTGCGTTTCAGTAGCCAGCCGCCCAGCACCAGCATTACAAGGTCTTTGCCCAGCAGCAAGGCAAAAAAGTACCAGTACCGCGGCAGTTTGAAGGCCAAAAGCAGGTACACGGTCACCTGGGTCAGCTTGTCTGCGGCGGGGTCCAGCACTTTGCCCAGGTTTGTAATCCAGCCAAAACGCCGCGCCAAAAAGCCGTCCAGCAGGTCTGTAAGGCCGCTTAGCACCAGCACGGCGGCGGCCTGGTAGTAGTGTTCCTCCAGCATCAGCCAAGCCAGCAAAGGCACCAGCAAAATGCGGAAGGCCGAGAGGATGTTGGGGATGTGCCGCATGAATGGTGCCTCCTTTTTTGTGGTGCGTTCACGCCTTCCAGTATAGCATTGCGGCCCGCGCTGCGCAATATGGCAGCGGAAGGAATGCACGACGCACAAATGGCAAGAGCGCACGACGGTGCGGAAGGACGGTGTGTGTTGCAGCGGCGCCAAAGCCCGCCAGCACCGGGGATAAGCCCGTACCGCAGCGGTTTTGCTGCCCTGGATAGGTGGACTTTCCCGGCAACCCCTTGCCCCACAGTGCCATAAAACCCAAACGCCGCCGCATGGCCGCGGCGGCGGGTTTTGGGGCTTTTATTTAGAGCAACGCGGCACCCTAGCCTGCCACCACCACGTTTTTGCCCGTTCTTTTGCCGGTGTACAGGTTGGCGTCGCAGCACTCAATGCTGTTTGTGTGGGTGGCCACCTGCAGCGGGGCCAGCCCAATGGTAACGGTGATGACGACCTCGCCCTTCTGGGTGTGTATCGGGGTGTGCGCCAGCGCCTCGCGCAGTTTGTCCAGCACCGCGGCGGCGTCCTCCAGGGAAATATTCTCCAGCACCAGCAAAAATTCCTCGCCGCCCCAGCGGAACACCTTGTCGCTTTTGCGCAGGTGTTCGCGCAAAAAGCCCGCTAAAAACACCAGCACTTCGTCGCCACAGGCGTGGCCGCAGCTGTCGTTCACCAGCTTGAAATCATCTATGTCCAGCATGGCCACACAGCAGGTTTGCTTTTGGCGCGCGGCCAGTTCTTCAAAATATATTTCGGCATAGCGGCGGTTGTAAAGGCCTGTCAAAGCGTCGGTATAGGCCTTGGTGGAAAGCTCGGCCATGCGTTTTTCGTTCAGGCCCGCTATCAAATGCTGCAGCACGTTGTCAATCAGCAGTTCCACCACGGTGCCAATGATAAGCAGGTAGATGTTGGAGACCATGAGGATATTGCCGATGCCGGCGGGCATGGGGGAGACATGGGGAGAGTAAAAATGCGCCAGCAAAGAGGCCGTGGTGCATGCCACCGCCGCAAGGCCCACCCAAAGGCGCAGGCGCACACTGCCGTAGGGGATGATGATTTGCATGACGAGGACCAGCAGGTAATAGCCGATGACGTAGGTGCCGATGCCGTGCAAAAAGCCGAACAGGGTGGCATAGGCCATTACTTCCAGCGAGATGCCGAGCCCCACCGGCGTATAGCGCCCCCGCTTGATGAGGGGGTACATAAAAAGATATACCGCGATGCTGAATAGATTCACGCCCACATAGGGCCACATGCCAAAGGCCAAAAATACCACAGACAGGTAGAGGTGGATGGCAAGGCAAAACGTTGTGGCCACAAGGCACAGCATGAACAGGTATACTTCGTCGTCGTTTGCGTACGAACGGCGCATCAGCCGCTGGATGATTTGGTTGCGGGCGCGCTGCAACACGGGCTCTCACCTCCCTTGCATGCGGGCCTTTTTTTGACCCGCCGAATAGACACAACAATATACCACACCCGCCGCCGAATAACAACGCCGAAGAAAGGGATTTTTACCCTGCGCGCGGCATTGCCCCGGCGGGCATTTGTGGTATACTGGTGGTGCCTGCGCCCATGCGGGCAAAAAAGAAAAAAGCGGGCGGGCGCCCGCAGGCCAATTAGAGGAGGATACACATGAAAGCGAAAAGCAATGCGAAGAAGCTGGTGGCGCAGTCGGTTATTGGCGAAGTGCACAGCCCGGCCGCCGCCACGCCCTACCGGGTGGACCATACCGGCCGCGCCCGGGTGCTGCCGGCCACCGGGGGCATTACCTACAACGTGAAGGTGGGAGACAGCGTGTTTGGCATGCAGGGAGACCATATCGAGCCCGGGGTTTCCATCCAGAACAAAGAACGCACCGAGAATGTGGCGCTGAATCTACTGGCCTGTGTGGGCAACGAGGCCAAGGTGGTAAGCGGCGAAGCCAAGGGCAAAAAAGGCGTGGTAACGGGCAAGCACGGCGGCATAGAGCATGTGCTGGTGTACTTTCCCAAGGATGTGCTGGATGAGCTGGCCATAGGGGACAAAATACAGGTGAAGGCCCAGGGCCAGGGTATGCTGGTAGAGGGCTTTGAGGAGAGCATCCACGCGCTGAACATGGACCCCGCTTTTTTTGAGAAGCTGGGTGCCACCGTAAAGGACGGCAAGCTGCAGGTGCCGGTGGCGGCGGTGGTGCCGGCCCACCTGATGGGCTCCGGCATTGGCAGCGCCAGCGCCTACCAGGGCGACTATGACATTATGACGGCCGACGCCGAAGAGCTGAAACAAAACGGCCTGGAGAAGCTGCGCTATGGGGACATTGTGCTGCTACAAGACTGTGATACCTCTTACGGGCGCGGCTTTTTGAAGGGCGCGGCCACCATTGGCATAGTGGTGCACAGCAACTGCATACTGATGGGCCACGGCCCCGGGGTAACCACCCTGCTTACCGCCAAAACCCCCGTGCTGGAAGGGGTGCTGACAAAAAGCGCCAATTTGGCAGACTATATGGGCCTGAAGTAGGCGTTGGGCAGATGACGTGCCACGGATTTTTTATAGAATATACAAAAAAAGGGAGCGGCAACTTTGCCGTTCCCCTTTTTTGTGCCAAGCCTCTACCTTTGCAAAGGAATCGGCAGAAATTCCCCTCTGGGCCTACCTTCCGCGGCGCGGCGCGCACAACGAAAAGCCGTTGTTCGCACTTCGCCTTGCGGCTGACGTCCCTTCGGGAAACACCCGCAGCTCCCTTTGCTATGCGATTCTTCGATTGGGAACGGCAGGCTGCCGCTCCCTTTTTATATCTTGCCGTCTCAGTCCTCCAGCATGGCCACCGCGCGTATCCAGCCGGCGCTGGCGCGCTCTATCTTCACCGGGAAACCGATGAAGGTGAAGCCGGTTTTGGGAATTTTGTCCAGGTTGGCCAGCTTTTCCATCTGCACATAGGCCTTCTCGCGGCCGGCCTTGTGGCCCTCCCACACAATGCTGGGGTCCTTGGTTTTTTCGTACACCTTGGCTACCAGGGGCAGCGGGGCGTCCCAGCTCCATGCGTCGGTACCCACGCAGCGCACCCCCTGGTCAATCAGCCACAGGGTGCCTTCGCGCCCCACGCCGCAGCCGGTAACCAGGTATTCCTCTTTGCCCCAGGCCGTGGGGGCCGTGGTGTGCAGCAACACAATGTCCCCGGGCTTCAGGGTGTAGTCCATCTTTTTGAAATATTCAATAAAATCCGCGCTGGTAAGCACATAGCCGTTGGGCTTGTCGGTGGCGTCCACCACCACACCGTTGCCAATGCACCATTCCAGCGGCACTTCGTCTATGCTCCACGAGGGCTCGCCCCCGTTCATGGTGGAGTGGAAATGCCAGGGTGCGTCCATGTGGGTGCCGGCGTGGGTGGCAATCTGCATCAGCTCGGTGGCCCAGGCCTCGCCCTCGGGCAGTTCCTCCTCGGTAAGCCCGGGGAAAAACTCCAAATAGCTGCTGATGGCCAGTTTGTCTTTGTGCTTCACATAGGTGATTTTGGGAATTTGGATGGGCGGGTCTACCGGCAGCCCGCTTACGATGCTAACGCTCAAATCAACCAGTTTCATCTTGTGCCTCCCGCTTGCATATAGTTTTGGCTTGCGCCTTGCGAAAAAAGCGACTCTACAAGAAGTGTACCACAGAAAATGCGCTGCTCCAAGGTAAAAACTGCACAGAAAAACCCCGGCAGTTCTGGTGGAAACTGCCGGGGTGGTGCGGGGGCCGCTTATACCCGCACGCTGCTTTCTATAAAACGGCGGATGGCCGAGGTGTTGGGGTAGCTGGCGAAATCCTCGCCGCTTGCCACCACCAGGGTGGGGGCGCCTTGCACGCCAAAGCGCTGCACCAGCTGCGGGCTTTTGTCTGCATCTATCACCTGGTACTGGATGCCGGCGCGGTCTAAAAACATGGTGGCGGCGCGGCAGTTGGGGCAGGTTTGGGTGGTGAACAAAAGGATGCTCTCCTGCGCGGCGGCGGGGACGCCCTCTTCCTCGGCGGCAATGGTATACAGTTTGCGGTCCTTGAACTCCTGCGTTTTGCCCTCGTTCCAGTTTTGCACCGGGCGGTAATAGCCGGTGATGCGGCTGTACACCTCGGTGGTTTCCCCGCACTCGGCGCACTGGTACACCTCGCCCGCAAGGTAGCCGTGGTTTTTGCACACGGAGTATGTGGGAGACAGCGTGTAATAGGGCAGCTTGTAGTTTTCGGCAATTTTGCGCACCAGGTTGGCGGCAGACTTCCAGCTGGGCAGCTTTTCGCCCAAAAAGGCGTGGAACACCGTGCCAGAGGTGTACAAGGTTTGCAGCTCATCCTGCACGGTGAGGGCCTCGAACACGTCGTCGGTGTAGCCCACCGGCAAGTGGGAGGAGTTGGTGTAGTACACCCCGCCGCCCTCCTCGGCCGCGGTGATGATATCGGGCCAGCGCTTTCTGTCGTGCTTGGCCAGGCGGAAGGCCGTGCTTTCGGCCGGGGTGGCCTCCAGGTTGTACAAATCGCCGTACTTTTCCTGGTAGTCGGCCAGGCGCTCGCGCATGTGGTTCAAAACGTCCTTGGCAAACCCTTGGGCGCGCGCGTCGGTAAGGTTGCAGCGCAGCCAGCCGGCGTTCAGCGTGGCCTCGTTCATGCCCACAAGGCCAATGGTGGAAAAGTGGTTTTCAAAGCTGCCCAAATAGCGCTTGGTGTAGGGGTACAGCCCTTCGTTCAACAGCTTGGTAACAATGGTGCGCTTTATTTTCAGGCTGCGGGCCGAGATATCCATCATCTTGTCCAACCGGTGGTAGAAGTCGGCCTCGCTCTCGGCCAGGTAGGCAATGCGCGGCAGGTTGATGGTGACCACCCCGATGGAGCCGGTGCTTTCGCCGCTGCCGAAGAAGCCGCCGCTTTTTTTGCGCAGCTCGCGCAAGTCAAGCCGCAGGCGGCAGCACATGCTGCGCACGTCGCTGGGCTCCATCTCGCTGTTGATGTAATTGGAAAAATAGGGTGTGCCGTATTTGGCCGTCATTTCAAACAGCAGGCGGTTGTTTTCGGTCTCGCTCCAGTCAAAGTCCTTCGTGATGGAGTAGGTGGGGATGGGATACTGGAAGCCCCGGCCGTTGGCGTCGCCCTCTATCATAATCTCGATAAAGGCCTTGTTCACCATGTCCATCTCGGGCTTGCAGTCCTTGTAGCAGAAGTCCATCTCCTTGCCGCCCACAATGGCGGGCAGCTCGGCCAAGTCGTCGGGCACCACCCAGTCCAGCGTGATGTTGGAGAACGGCGCCTGCGTGCCCCAGCGGGACGGCGTGTTCACCCCGTAGATGAAACTCTCGATGCACTTTTTCACATCGTTGTAGGGCATGTTGTCCGCTTTCACGAAGGGGGCAAGGTAGGTGTCGAACGAGGAAAACGCCTGGGCGCCGGCCCACTCGTTCTGCATAATGCCGAGGAAGTTCACCATCTGGTTGCACAGCGTGGCCAGGTGGGACGCAGGCGAGGAGGTGATTTTGCCGGGGATGCCGCCCAGCCCCTCCTGGATAAGCTGTTTCAGGCTCCACCCGGCGCAGTAGCCGGTAAGCATGGAGAGGTCGTGCAGGTGAAGGTCGGCATTGCGGTGGGCGTTTGCCACCTCTTCGTCATAAATTTCGCTAAGCCAGTAGTTGGCGGTGATGGCGCCGGAGTTGTTGAGGATGAGCCCACCCACCGAATAGGTGACGGTGGAGTTCTCTTTCACGCGCCAATCGGTCACTTTCACATAGCTGTCCACGGTCTCTTTAAAGTCCAGGATGGTGGACTTCATGTTGCGCAGCTTCTCGCGCTGCTTGCGGTATAAAATATAGGCCTTGGCAACGTCGGCATAGCCGGCTTTTATCAGCACGGCCTCTACGCTGTCCTGGATATCCTCCACCGTAACGGCACCGTTTTGTACCTTGGGCGCAAAGTCTGCCGTGGTTTTCAGCGCCAGAAAGTCTATCACCTCGGGGTGAAACTCCTTGTTCTGCGCCTCGAAGGCCTTGGTGATGGCCATGCTGATTTTGACAAGGTCGAACTCCGCCAGTTTGCCGTCCCGCTTGATTACCTGATACATCGTTTCCGCCTCGCAAGTTTATTTGGATGAAAGAGATACCCCGTGGCGGGGCAGGCCCGCCCAATATGCGTATTGCCATCATATCATGTGGGGCGGGGGGGGGTCAATGGGAAACAACAAGATATTGTGTGGTTTTGCCAGAAAAAAACAGCATATAGCACAAGATGTGCTATATGCTGGGGTGTCCGGGCTTTTGGTGTGGGGCGTGATGCGCAGGCAAGAAACTGTGTGGTGAGGCAAGGGACATGGCGCGTATATTCAGAGGGGACGTCAGCCGCAAGGCGAATGGCGATCAGCGGCTGCTGTGCGCCAGGCGCCGCGGAAGGTAGGCCCCGAGGAATATGCGTGCCGGGGCCAAGCCACAGGGTAAAGTGCGCTGTACTCTTTCCCCGCGCACAAGAAAGAACTTTTGCTTTTTAGTCGTTTCTTCCTGTTTGTGTTTTCAGTATGCCGTCCCCTACAGCCCCCGCAGCGCCACCGCGGGGATGGCGGCGCACAGCGCCTCTGCCGCAGCCTGCATCTCTGCGGGTGTAAAGGCGGAAAAGCCGGGCACGTCCCCTTCGGGCGGCGGGCGGTAGGCCTGTAAAAAGTATCGCTTTGCCCCTGCCAGCCACGCCGCAATGTCGGCAAAGTCCGCCATCGTGTGCAAGGGGTGCAGCACGGTTGTGCGAAACTCGTAGTCGATGGCTCCCTTTAGCAAAAAGGCGGCGCTCTCCTCCACGGCGGCCAAAGGCATGCCCGGTACGCCGGCGGCGGCGGCATAGCCCGCGCGGCTGCTTTTGATGTCCATGGCCACATAGTCCACCAGTTGTGCCTGCACCAGGGCCCGCAGCCGGGCGGGGAAGCTGCCGTTGGTATCCAGCTTTACGGCAAAGCCCAGGGCCTTCACTTCGGCCAAAAAGTCCTCCAGGTCCGGCTGCAACGTCGGCTCGCCCCCGCTTATGCACACGCCGTCCAGCAGGCCTTTGCGCCCGCGCAAAAAGGCCAGGGCCTCCTCGGGGGGTATCTGCGGTGGCGTGCCGGCGGGGATGAGCGCCGTGTTGTGGCAAAAGGGGCAGCGCCAGTTGCACCCGCCGGTGAAAAAGGTGCAGCATACCTTTTCGGGGAAGTCTAAAAGAGAGAGCTTTTGCAGGCCTTGCAGGTTCATAAGGGCTCCTTCGCCGGTGGGGTGGGGGCATTGCGCTTTTTAGTATAGCACGCGCGGCGCGGTGCCACAACCGGTGGCCCCGCCCAACCGGCGAAGGCAAAAAAACCGCCTTCGGCAGTTGCATTTGCGGGCGGGGTGCGTTACAATATAATACCTTTGAATCGGGTTATTTTGCGGCAGGAAAGGAAATCCCCTCATGATTCGTATGTTGAACGCCTGTACGCTGGAAGTGGACGAGGCCGAAGTGGCCCTGGCCGAGCTTTTGCAGCAGCTGGACTGGGAGAACAACCGCCTGCCCAACGCGGCGGCTTTTCTTACCTGCAGCTGCGACTTTTTGGAGACCGACGTGCTGCGCCATGTGTGCGACGCCCTGCCCTTCCCGGTGGTGGGCTGCACCACCCTGGCCAATGCGGCGCCGCGCGAGGCCGGCACCATGATGCTGTGCCTTACGGTGCTGTGCAGCGACGACTGCCAGTTTGCCACGGCGCTTACCCCGCCTTTGGGCGAGGAGCTGGCCGGCCCCATAGAGGCGGCGTACCACAAAGCCGCCGCAACTCTGCCCGCCCCGCCGGCCCTGGTGCTGGCCTTTATGCCCATGATACGAAAGGTGGGTGGGGAACTGATTTTGGACGCGCTGGACGCGGTGGCCGGCGGCGCGCCCATTTTTGGCACCATTGCCTGCGACAGGGACACCAGCGAGTACGAGAACACCTTCACCATCTACGAAGGCGAGGGCAGCCGCGATGCCATGTCCCTCTTGCTCATCAGTGGCAACATTGCCCCCCGATTTTTCGTCACCTCCGCGTCCGAGGACAAGGTGCAAAAACAAAAGGCCATCATCACCGCCTCGCAAGGCAGCGTGCTGCAGCAGGTGAACAATATCTCCACCAAGGAATACCTGCGCACCCTGGGCCTTGTGCAGGGCGACGGTATTGAGGGCATGAGCGCCATTCCCTTTGTGGTGAACTACAACGACGGCACCCAGCCGGTGGCCCGGGCCATCTATATGCTTACCGAGGAGGGCTACGCCGTGTGTGGCGGCGCCATGCCGGTGAACGCCACCTTGTCCATAGGCAGCATAGACTATGAGGACGTGCTGCTTACCGCCCGGCAAACCTGTGGCGAAATTTTGGCCACGGGCAAAACAAACGGGCTTATCCTGTTCCCCTGCCTTGGGCGCAACATGGTGCTGGGGGCAGACTATATGGCAGAGATAGACGCCGTGCGAGAGAGCCTGGGCGGCGCGCTGCCGTTCCATTTGGCATACTCCGGCGGCGAGGTGTGCCCCGTGTACAACGAGGAAGGCGCGGCGCTAAACCGTTTTCATAACTTCACGTTCATCGCGTGCGTGTTTTAATAGAATGTAAGTACACTTTCGCAAAGCCAGGCAGGAGAACACGATGCACAACGAAGCCGAAACGCCGAACGTGCCCCCCACCATGGAACAGCTGCAAAAACAGGTGCGTGCCCTGCAACGGGAATACCGCAACCTGCAAAGTATCATTGCCCGCAGCAAGATTACCGCCGACGCTAAAGGCAATATCAGCGCGGTGCTCTCGGCAGAGCAGCTGAAAATGGAACAGTACATGAACCTGCTTTTGGAAAACAGCCCGGATATCATCCTGCTGTTTGACGAAGCGGGGCGTTTTGCATACAGCACGCGGGCGTTTTTGCAGCGGGCGGGCATTGCCAACTTTGGCCTGATAAACGGCCGCCATTTTGGCGACGTATTTGCCGCCTTTGCCCCAAAGGCCTGGCAAAAGCGCCTGCAGGCGGCCTTCCTTCAGGCCATGGAGAGCCAAAAGACCGTGGAGCTGGAAGACGTGTTGGACATTGGCAAAACAGGCCAGGCGCGCAACTACAGCATCCACATTACCCCCATGCTGGACGACGCCGGCGTGCCCGAGGGTGCCATGATGCTGTTTCACGACCATACCGACATCGTGCGCGCCAAAGAACAGGCCGAGCGCGCCAACAGCGCCAAAAGCGAGTTTTTGGCCAACATGAGCCACGAGATGCGCACGCCGATGAACGCCATCATTGGCATGACGGGCATAGCCCGCCAAAGCGACGACGTGGAGAAAAAGGACTATTGCCTTGCCAAGATAGACAGCGCCTCTACCCACCTGCTGCGTGTTATCAACGACATTTTGGACATGAGCAAGATAGAGGCGGGCAAGCTGGAACTGTTCTTCGACGAGTTCCGCTTCGAGCGGCTTTTGGCCGCGGCGGCGGGCGTGGTGGGCTTTGGCGTGGAGGAAAAGCAGCAGCGCTTCAGCGTGCAGGCGGCGGCAGACATTCCTGCGGTGTTTTTGGGCGACGAACAGCGCCTGTTGCAGGTGCTGACGAATTTGCTTTCCAACGCGGTGAAGTTCACGCCCGAGGGCGGAGAAATTACGCTGGGGTGCAGCCTTTTGCGCCGCGAGGGGGAGCTGTGCACCTTGCAGTTCGAGGTGCGGGACACCGGCATCGGCATTTCGCCAGCCCAGCGGGAAAAGCTGTTTCGTCCCTTTACCCAGGCCGACGGCAGCGTGACCCGCCGCTTTGGCGGCACAGGGCTGGGGCTTGTCATCTCAAAGCAGATTGTGGAGCTGATGGGCGGGCGCATCTGGGTGGAAAGCGTAGAGGGGGAAGGTTCCGCCTTCTTTTTCACGGTGGTGCTGCAGGCCGCGGTGGCCACCCACAAAACCGCCGTGCAGCCCCATGCCGAGGAAGACTACACCGGCGCCTTTGTGGGCGGCCGGGTGCTGCTGGCAGAGGACATTGAGATAAACCGCGAGGTGCTGATAACCCTGCTGGAGTATACAGGCGTGTCCATCAGCTGTGCGGAGAACGGCCGCATGGCGTGCGAGATGTTTTGCGCCGCGCCCGATGCCTACGACATGATTTTTATGGACATTCACATGCCGGAAATGGACGGCTACGAGGCGACGCGCTACATCCGCGCGCAGCCCGCGGGCAAGGACATTCCCATTGTGGCCATGACGGCCAACGTGTTTAAAGAGGACATAGAAAAGTGCCTGGCCGCTGGCATGGATGACCATTTGGGCAAACCCCTGGAGATGGTGGATGTGCTGGAAAAGCTGGAGCGCTACCTGCCCGAAAGCAAGGTGCACCCACAGTGAGCAAAGAAAAACAGCGGCGCTTACAAAAGCGCCGCTGTTTTGAGCAAATAAGACGCCCCTTTTGCAGGGGGCGTTTGGCGCGCTTGGTAAGCGCTCAGTCCTCTTTCTTTGCCTGCAGTTCTTCGGGGGTAAGCCCCTGGATGTTCCCGCCGGTTTGCAGCGAGGCCATGTCGCGCTGCAGCGCCGCCTGCTTTTTGGCATAGGCCTCTTTTACAATGGGCGCGTCGCTTTCCTTGGGCACATAGTCCGCCTTCAGGGGCGGCGTTTTCTTTGCTTTGGGGGCAATGGGGGCCGTGCCGGCGTTACGCTTTGCACGGCCTTGGTCATACACAGCCATGTGGGTGCTCCTTTCCTTGGGTTTCTTCATCGGCCAACAAGGCGCAAGGGCAGCGCTTGCCCGGCAATGTGGCACTTTTATTGGCCGACAAAGCGAGCGAGGCTGAGGAAAAATACTCCGCCGCTTGTGGCACAACCTTACGCCAATACGGCGCGGGGCGGGCCCGGCGCGCCGTGTGGCACCTTTCATTGTAGGGGCGCTGCGGGGCAAATCCTGTCCCTTTTTGCCGCCGCGGCGTGGTTGCATCGCCGGGGAAGTTACAGTATACTAAATTGTGCTTTGGTTGGACGGAACGCCTGCGAAAGCCCCCCTGGAGGACCTATGCTGCATTTTGCAAAAAAGCGCCCGGCCGCCGCTTTGGTGCTGCTGTGCTATAGCCTGGCCGCCCTGGTGTACCTTGTGGTGCACCTGTACGGCTTTGCCGCAAACCGCGCGGCCTATGCGTCGGGCGGCCTTGCCACCGCCACTCTGCAGGTGCAGGATTTCACTCTGTACGACCTGGAGGAGCAAAACGGCGCGCTGGTCAGCATCGGCAGCGACCCACAGATGATCCTAAACGATGCGTCCCTGCGGGTGGAAAATCTGCGGGTGGAGTGGGCGGCGGCGCAAGCCCCCTGGACAGTGATGGTGTTTTGGGCGCCGCCGGGCGGCCCCTACACCCTGTGGGACGTAGCCTATGCCGAAAAAGACGAAGCGGGCTTTGCCGTGCAGCTGCCCGCCGCCGGGGGCCAAAGCCTGCGTATAGACCCGGACACGCGGGCCGGCAACCGGTTTTATATCAAAAGCATCACTGTGAACGAGCCGGCCCCCCTGTGGCGCTTTTTTGTGCCCCGTGTGTACGAGGCCGCGGCCTACCTTACCGTGCCGGCGCTTTTGGCCTGCGCGCTTTCCCTGCTGCCCCGGCCAAAACGCCCCGATGCCCCTGCAAAGGCAGGTGATACCCATGGCTGACGCGCGCATTTGGATAGCCCTTGCGGCACTGCTGGTGCTGGCGGCGGGGTGCCTCTCCCGCGGGATAAACAGCGCCTTTGCGCCGTTGTGTGCCGTGGGGGGCACGGTGCTGTGGTTCACGCTGTGGGGGTGCTTTGGCCTGCTGCAGCTGGGGGGATATTTGTACTATGTGCTGGTGGTGCTGGTGTTGGCGCTGCTGGTGTACCGCCACGGCATAAAGCGGGCGGCGTTGCCGCGGGTGGGGGCAGGCTTTTGGTTTTTTGCCGCCACCAGTGTTGTGGCCATGCTGCTGTTGGCGCACAGCCAGCCGCAGTTCATTTCCTGGGACGAATTTTCCCTTTGGGGCACCGCGGTAAAACTTACCAAGCTGTATAACCAAACCTACTCTGCCGCGCCGGTGGGCTGGGGCTGGCCGGCCACCCATCCACCCGCGTTCATCAATATGGGCTACTTCTTCCAGTTTTTTGGGGCGGGCTTTGCCCCCTGGCAGGTGCACGCCGCGGGCAATGTGTTCCAGTTTGCGGCGCTGGCGGCCCTTTTGTACCCGTTTGAAAAACGTGGGTGGAACGCCGCCGTGCCCCTCTCCATCGCGGCGCTGCTGGTGCCCTACCTGCTGGTGCACTACACCGGCGCGCGCATCCCTTCGCCCGTGTACATGACGGCCCTGCCCGACATTGCCTGTGGGCTGTGGTTTGCGGCGGGCCTGGCCTGCGGTTTGGCCCGGCCCAAAACCGCGGCGGGCATGGTGCCGCTGTGCATCTGCCTTGCCATGCTTACCCTTACGAAGGATTTGACCGGCCTTTTGTTGGCGCTTGTGGTGGTGGGCGTGCTGCTGCTGGACGCCGCGCTTGGCGGCGGCGCGCACAAAGGTGCAAAGGCGGCCGCGGTGCGTGTGCTGCGGCGCTGCGCGGCGCCCTTGGCGTCGGTGCTGGCGGCCTATATGGGCTGGTCGGTATATCTGGGCGCCACCCTGCAGGTGGACCGCACAAACCTGGGCGGCACCGGGGAATTCTCCATGTTCGCGGCGCCCTTTGTCTTTTTCAAAGACCTGTTTGCCCCGGTGAAAAGCGAATACTTTACCACGGTAACCGGCGGCATGGTGGACACCTTTTTTAAAGTGAACACCACCCTGCTGGGCACCGGGGCC
>JAJDGD010000080.1 GCA_030265505.1 Ruminococcaceae bacterium OttesenSCG-928-O06
GTGATGTTGTAGAAATTGCCATCGTCGTCATTCAGCACATACAGAATGTCGAATGTGCCGGAAGCGTTGGCCAGGGTCAAGGTTACGCTGTCAGTGGCAATCTCTTTCAGCGTATAGCCTGTTACCGTGGGGGCGGTAATCTCAGAGGATTCGACTGTACGGAAGTTCCACTGGTTCTTGCCACCAGCGCTGTTCATGGGTGTCTCGGTGTACAGCACGGCCTCCGCCTTGTCGGTGGTGGGCTCCAAGGTCGTCACATTCAGGTACTGCCCGGTGCTGTTCACCAGATAGCCGTCGGCAAACACCTTGGCCGCAATGCCCTTGCCCTGCGGCACTAGAAAATCGGCGGAATGGGTAGCTTCACCCAGCTTGTATGTGAATGTGGTGGTACCATTCAAGGGAATATTCTGGCTCAAATCAAGGGCTGCGGGCGCATCGGCTGTGCCCACATTGGCCTCTACGTCCAGCGACACCGTATAGGTATATGTGCTGCGCTGGGTCATGTCAGACGGCGCCCAGTTCAGTGTGCCGCTTTCATAACTCACGCCGGAGGGCAACGGCATATTTATGGGATCAAATATGACGCCTGTGCCCATCGGGTCAGAAACGCCGGTGGGGGTAATACTCTCTACAATGCCGCCAATCAGCTTCATCACGCTGGCCAGGGCGTTGCCGCTGGAAGCGGTATAGCAATAGGTAACGCCCTCCATCGGTTCCTTCGCACCCGAAGAATCCCGGAGTGTTGCATAGGCGGCGTTGTAGTCGTTTTGGCTATAGTTACCGCTTTGGTTGTAGCCAAGCGCAAAGCCGATGGAGAAGATATGGCCGTTCAGCGTTGTGCTGTTTTTGATGTCGTTGGCTGCATTGACCGCCGCCGTATGATGGCGGTTGCTCGCGCTGCCGCTGCCGCCGGCATTGGCCGCGCCGTCGGTCAGCAGCATCACAACATTCACTTCGGCAGGGGATGCATCCAGTTGGCCTTTGGCTTGCTCCAGGCCTGCCTTCACGTTGGTGGAGTTGGAGCCAGGCGCCACATATTTGTCAAGTGCGGCCATAATGGTCGCATAGCCACCCGCGCCTTGCAAGGAAGTAAGGCCCAAGGTACCGTTGCTCGTTCCTTCAGCACTCGAGCCAAACACGCTGATGGAGATGTTCACATCCACACCAGCCGCATACAGCTGGTTCACCATGCTTTTCGCCGCGGCACGGGCTGCGTCGTCCCGGCGCACGTTACGGGTGCTTGTGCTGCCACAACCTGTATGGTGCCCACCACGGCGGCGGCAAGGTTTGCTTGCACCCGGCAGGTGTGTTTTAGAAGAGGATGTCCTCCTCCCCGGCGAAGGAATAATCGGCGGCGGGGGGCAGCTGGGCCATTGCCGGGCCGGGCAGGGCGGCGGTCTCTTTCAGCTTGAAGCGGGCAATCAGCTGCTGCAACATTTGGGCCTGGCTGCTCATCTCTTCGCTGGCGGCGGCACTCTCTTCGCTGGTGGCGCTGTTCTGCTGCACCACCTGGGCCACTTGGTCCACCGCCAGGTTCACCTGGGCGGCGGCGGCCTTCACGCTGGAGCTCTGCTCGCTCATAGCCTGCAGAGACTCGCTGGTGTTTTGAATGCCTTCGATGATCTTGGAAAGGCTCTCTGCAGTGTCCTGGCTGATGGACAGGCCCAGCTCTGCCTTTTCAATGCTGGCCGAGATGAGGCTGCCGGTGTCCTTGGCGGCGTCGGCACTTTTGCCGGCCAGGTTGCGCACTTCGTCGGCCACCACGGCAAAGCCCTTGCCGTGTTCGCCCGCCCGGGCGGCTTCTACGGCGGCGTTCAGCGCCAGAATGTTTGTCTGGAACGCGATGTCGTCGATGACCTTGATCACTTTGCCAATGGCCTGGCTTGCCTCGTTGATCTCCTGCACGGCAGCCATCATGCTTTGCATCTTGTTGCTTCCCTCGGCGGCAATGTCCCGAATGGCTTCACCGTCCCGGGCGGCTTGGTCGGCCGTTTCAAAGCTGACGTTGGCCTGTTCGTTGATCTCACTGACAGAGGCGGAGATTTCTTCCACGGTAGAGGCTTGCTCTGTGCTGCCCTGCGCCAGCGCCTGGCTGCCGGTGGCAATTTCGTTGGAGGCTGTGGACACTTGGCTGGCGGCGTTGTGTATTTCGCCAAACATGTCGTTCAGGCTCTCGCTCATCTCTTTCAGGGCGGTGCCCATGGTGTCTTGGGCAGACAGCAGCGTAATCTCCGCAGTCAAATCGCCATGGGATACTTGGGTGAGGTGGTCTCCAATGTAGATAAGGCGCTCCATCATCTGTATAAAGGCCGCCATGGAGCGTCCCAATTCATTCCTGGCCTGGGCCTCTGCCTGCAAGTCGGCCCGGACATCGTCGGAGAAATCCATGTTGCCGGTGGTGCCAACTTGCTCCAGCACCTCCTGCATCTTCTTCACGGGGCGGGTGATATCCCGCGCCAGCACGAAGGCGATGACAACGGCCAGGGCGATGGCAACCCCGCACACGATGAGCATGAGGATGAGCGCGCTGTCTGATTCGGCCATGGATTCTTCCAGGATGGTGTTCGTCTCGGTGGAAATTTCGTCCACCACCCCGGCGATGACGAGCAGTACGTCGTCCATGTCGGTGTACATCTGGCCAATATAGTCGTTAGACTCCAGCATCACATCGGCAAAGCGGGCCATGGTGTTCCGATATTCCTGCACGCTGGCGATGAGCTGCTCCAGCGGGGCGCGCTCCTCCGCGGTGTCCAGGTTGGCCATAATGGCTTCGGCCGAGGCTTCGATGGCATCCAGCGGGGCTCCCAGCTCGGGAATCACCGAGGGATCCAGCGCCACCGTCAGGCCGTCGGCCGCCAGGCGGAAAACACCCACATCAACATTCAGTTGCTGGGCCGGGTCTACCATCTGCTCCATCCAGGCGGCGGCACCCACACTGCCCGAAGCCGCGCCGGTGCGGGCGCTGGCCGAGGCATACACCTGGGCGGCTGCGGCGCTCATGGCGTCGGCGCACTCGCCCAGGTTGGCCAGTTCGGTGCCCATGCCCACGTCGTTGCTCTCAATGGCCTGCATCACGGTATACAGGTGGGTGATGCTTCCCCGGATGTCGGCCACCTCCTGGGTATACTGGCCCAGCTGGGTAGCGTAGCCACCCAAGGTGTCAAGCTCGGCCAAGGCGTCATCCAGCCCGCCAAAAAAGTTCCGGTAGGCGCTGGCGGCGTCCAGGGATGTCAGCGCCACTTCGGCGGCCACGCGGGAATTGTTGAAGTTGTCCAACGTATCGTTGGCGGTGTTCATCATGTCCGATAATAAATTCGCCCGGGTAAGGTCGGTTGAACGGGTTACCGATGTGATTGTGCTGACGCCGAGAATGACGAGCAGCAGCACAATAACCAATCCAAAAGCAAGCAGAATCTTTTTTAGAACCGATAAATTTTTTAGCACGATCTTGCCTCCCCTTTTTGTTCCTTCCCTTTTCCGTTCCGTTTTTTCTTAAAGCGGGCATTGTGTGCCATACCCGCTTTGGCCACGCATACAAGTGAATTGTTTGCCCAAAAACAGCAACAAAGATGACTCGTACAGTATACCATAAAAACCACATATCACAAAATATTATTGCGCAATATGCGGCGCTGGGAAAGCATTCAATATCCCCGGGTTTAGATAGGATTATCCCCGTTCTTGTCCAATATGGCCGAAAAAATGCCAAATACTCGGACAAGATGCACATAGGGCCTTGCCGAGGCAGGGATTTTCAGGAATTTTACCTATGGGAAAGCAACGGGGTTGCGCCCAAAAGCGCCCCCGAAGCCGGCGGAGAAATATCCACAACGCCCGCTAATCAAAAAAAGAGCTAAACTTTTTTAGATTTTGACCGTATGTATTCTATACAGGGAGATGTTCTCTTTGTGCGGGCATGCCGGTTTGCGTCGGGTTGTCCAGCCGCGCGCCCCAATACTACTGCTAAGGGAGGTCATTCAAATGCTTTGCCCCGGTTGTGACAGCTTTTTTTGGCCGTCCCAAATCCTGCGGAAAAACGTCAAGTCTCTGGACGGGGTGGACATTGCCTATGATGTGCATTGCCCCTATTGCCGCACCCTGGCGGGCAGGATGTTTTGGGGCAAACTTTTGCCGGCACAAACGGGCGCCCAGGATGGTGCGGCCGAAGCGCCGGGCGCCTCGGCTGCGGATGCACGGGATGCTGCCGCCCACAAAAGCCGCTCCAAACTGCGCCGGCAAAAGGAACGCCGCACAAGGGAGCGCCGCGGTGGCGACAGGCGCGGAGAGGACCGCCGCAAACAAAGTTTGCCCTTTCCCAACCCCGAAGCCAGAAAGGGCGAGCGGCGCCAGGTGGACCGAAGGGCGCAGGACCGCCGCCAGAACGAACGGCGCCTGAATGAC
>JAJDGD010000081.1 GCA_030265505.1 Ruminococcaceae bacterium OttesenSCG-928-O06
TTCACTATGCCTCAAACGGCCCGTATAATATAGTATATCACCAATAGCTGAACAGACTACTGATTGTAGAATTATACCACAAACTTAAAAAAGCATAAACATAAAACCAGTCCACCTTCTTTTTCGGAGTTACATAGCGGGCTCAACAGCACCTGCTATGCCGAAAAAGGGGGTGGACTTTTTGTAAGCATCAAGAAAAATGACAACTGAATACCCATTCATCAGGCACATTCCCATTGCTATTGCCAAAAGCATAAGCCACCGTAGAGGCTGCGCCAGGATGCCGCAGAAAGCGGACGAGCGACAAACAGCAGACTACAAAACCGGGTTGCCACCGGTGAGGCCATGACAGGCAATGGGGCGATACTCCTGCCCAGCCATGCAGTCGAGCGTGAAGTACCCTTTAGGGTGAAAACCGTCGCAACAGATGGGGGCAGCTTGGAGAGAACCTCGGAGGGGTGAAATTCCCGTGGTGCTGTCTCGCAAACAGCCGCCTGATGACTTCCCGCAGCAGCCCGGGGCGTCGAGGACAAATAGGGCTACACAAGAATATCTAGCCGGGCAAACGGAGTGATTGAAAAAGGCATGCCTCTCCGTACCCGCCAATTCTGAAACCCGTTTGCCCGGCTTTATTGTGGATATCCGTTCACCTTCCTAACCATCAGCGTACATAGCAGGGCCTCTTACGCCCGCCCTGCTGAAAAAGGAGGTGGACTATTTGAAGACCAAAGAACTGTATACGGTTATGTTCCCGAGTTATCCAGACATTGTGGATGTGGCGCAGATGCAAAAGATGCTGAGTGTCAGCCGGCACCTTGCCTACGAGTTGATCACATCGGGGAAGGTACAGGGTATCAAGGTGGGTAAGGCCTACCGTGTGCCCAAGGTCAAAATTATCGACTTTGTTCTATCGCAGCGGAAGGAGGGGTAGATGTGCCCAAGAATGTACCACTGGAAATTATGGACGCAGAGTCCCTCTACTACGAGCCGCAGCGCAAGGTGCCGCAGCTTGTTGAAGGGCTGTTGCCCCAGGGACTGAACATCCTGTGCGGCGCGTCCAAAATCGGCAAAAGCTGGCTGATGCTCTGGCTGTGCCTGCAAATCACCGCAGGCAAAACTGTGTGGGAGCGCGAGGCCACGAAGACTGACGCGCTCTACCTTTGCCTGGAAGACACCTACGCACGCATACAGGAGCGCCTGCACCGCCTGACCGATGAACCACCCGAAGGGTTACGCTTCTCGCTGCTCTGCGGCAGAATTGGCGACGGGCTGGAGGAGGAGATTGAAGCGGCGCTCTCACAGTATCCCGCCACCGGCCTGATCGTCATTGACACGCTGCAGAAGGTACGGCGGGATGTTTCCGGCAGCGTCAACGCCTACAGCCACGATTACAGCGAGCTGTCCAAGCTCAAGGCCATTGCCGACAATCATGGTATCTGCGTTTTGCTGGTACACCACATACGCAAACTGGCCGACGGCAAAGACCCGTTGAACGAGGTTTCCGGCTCCACCGGCATCACCGGAACGGTGGACACCATCTATGTGCTGAAAAAGGACAGCCGGTTTTCCGACCTGGCCACGCTCTACGTTTCGGGGCGGGATGTGGAACAACAGGAGCTTTCCCTCAGGTTTGAAAACACCGTTTGGCAGCTTGTGGAAAACCGGGGACGGGAAGATTTGCTAAAAGAGTGCATCCCGGATTTTGTGTATCAGGTAGCGGCATTTATGGAGGGTAAGGCGGTTTGGCGCGGTACCATGACGCAATTGCTAGCTGAAATGGGGACTGTGGGTTTACAGCCCAGTGCGGCCAGCAGGCACCTCAGCCGCTTTTGCTACGAGGCGCTGGTGCCGGTAGGCATCCAGTACAGCACCCGTCGCACCGGCCGGGAGCGGACGCTGACGCTGCAAAGACATGACGGCGATGACGCAGGTGACGCATAACCCTCGCGCGGGAAAGTGCCGTCACTGCTGTCACCCAGCGTCACCAGAGGGCCTGTCCTGTACTGTAGCGAGCATAGGCTTTGTGTTGCCGGTGGCAACCCTCGCCACGGCGCCAGGCGCCGAAAGGGGCTGTGCCCCTGTGACCCCCAAAACACCAAGGAGTGATTTTTAATATGAGACAGCGAACCTATGGAATTAACATCCGCGTTACTGCGCAGGAGAAAACCATCATCGAGCGCCGTGCAAAAAAATGTGGCCTCACCGTTTCGGAATATCTCCGGCAGTTAGCCAAAGGGCGTGAGCCGCAGGAATCATCCCGCCTGAACTTTGGGGGTGATGCCGATGGCAACCACGAAGATATGGCCCATCCGCGATAACCTGAAGCGTGTAGTTCAATACGCTGCCAACCCTGAGAAAACGGAATCTCAAGACCTTGCGCATACGCTGCATTACGCCATTAATCCAGACAAAACCGAAGCACAGGAGCGTGCCTGCTTTGTCACTGGCGTGAACTGCCGTGCCGACAATGCCATTGCCGAAATGAACGCGGTGAAGACACACTTTGGGAAAACCGGCGGCAATGTGGCCTACCATTGCTACCAAAGCTTCTTGCCTGGTGAGGTCAGCGCACAACAGTGCCACGAAATCGGTGTGAAGCTGGCACGGCAGCTATGGGGTGAAAAATACCAGGTGCTGGTGGCCACCCACTTAGATAGAAACCACCTGCATAATCATCTGGTGATCAATTCGGTTTCCTTTGTAGATGGCCGCAAATTCAACGATAACTACCGCGCCTATTATGCCATGCGGGAGGCATCGGACGCGCTGTGCCAGGCGTATAGCCTATCGGTCATCGAACAGCCCAGGGGCAAAACGCCGCGCAGTATCTACTTTGCCGAGAAAAACGGCGAGCCGACACGATACAACCTGATGCGCGAGGCCATCGACAAAGCCGCCGGCATGAGCTTTTCCATGACCCAGTTTGCAGCCGCACTCAAAAAGCAGGGTTATGTGCTGGAGATGGATACAGGCCGCAAATACCCCACAATTCGCTCGGTGAACAGCAAAAAGCCGGTGCGTCTGTACCGCCTGGGGGAGGCGTACCTGCCCGACGGAATCAAGGCGCGGATACTGGGCAACTCGCATGAGGAACGCCAGCAATACCACCGCTTTATGAATCCAGTGGCCAAAATCAGCGGGCAGATGCAGCTACGGGGCAGCTTCAAATCGATGCGGAAAATGACCGGCCTGCGAGCGCTGTACCTGTACTATTGCTACCGGCTGGGTGTCATACCCAGGAATAGCCCCAAAAAGCCATTATCCCCTGAGATGAAAGAGGCCTGCCGCAGGCTGCAGCGTTACTCCAGGCAGGTGCAGCTGGTGTGCCAGCACAAGCTGGACACCGACGCCGATGTACAAACATTCATCGACAAAGCCCGGCACAGCATCCAAAGCGTTTCGGCAGAGCGCACCGGAATTTACAACAAGCTGCGCCGCTGCCGGGAGCCTGATGAGATTCTATCACTCAAGGAACGACGCGACCAGTGTACGCAGCAGCTGGCAGCACATCGCCGCTATAAGCGGGTTGCCGAAACCGTACTTGCTGATTTAGGCGACATCCACATGCAGCTGGATGCCGAGCACCAGATGCTGCAGCGCGAGCGCCAGCCACAGCAACGCCAAGAGAGGAGAAAAATTCGATGAACAGAGAGATTAAGCTTAGTTTGCCTGGAGTAGACGACCTGTTTTCCACGCAGGAAACGCGGGATGATGCCAAGCTGGAACGGATAAAAGACATCCCGCTTGAAGAGCTGCACCCATTTCAAAACCACCCGTTTAAGGTTCGGCAGGATGCCGAGCTGGAGAAGTTGACCGAGAGCATCCGCGCCATCGGCGCTATCAATCCAGCGCTGGCGAGACCACACCAGGACGGCGGCTACGAACTGATATCCGGGCACCGCCGCCTGGCCGCCTGCCAGGCGCTAGGGCTTGAAACAATGCCGGTAGTGATACGGGAACTGACCGATGATGAAGCAGTGATTGCCATGGTGGATGCCAACATGCAGCGGGAGACCATTTTGCCCAGCGAAAAGGCGTATGCCTACAAGATGAAGCTGGAAGCGCTCAGCCATCAGGGGGCAACATGTGGACAAGTTGGCCACAAGTCAAGAGATGCCATTTCAGATGATGAAAGTGGGCGGCAGGTGCAACGCTTCATCCGGCTTACAAACCTCATCCCAGAGCTACTGGAGCTGGTGGACAGCGGGAAAATCGCCTTTAATCCGGCGGTGGAGCTGTCCTATCTACCCCAGCCTCAGCAACAGGAGTTGTTCGGCGCAATAGAGCGAGAGGCGGGCACACCCTCTCACGCACAGGCCATCCGCTTGAAAAAGCTCTCACAAGAGGGCACGCTCGATGCCGGGCGCATTCAGGAAGT
>JAJDGD010000082.1 GCA_030265505.1 Ruminococcaceae bacterium OttesenSCG-928-O06
AAATTTGCCCGATGCATTCCGAGGGGGGCCATGGGCGCCCGAGGAATGGCTGCGAAGCAGCCGCAGCGGGTGGTTTTAAGCCAAAGAGGTGCGGCGGGTCACGGTTTTTCCGCGGAGTATGTCGGGTCTACAGAACCGGGCGAAAAATACTGAAGGCAAAGGGTTATGTTTGCGCACAGGCTGCAAACCAATTTCCACTTCCCTAAGGGGAATCAATTTGCCACAGGGTGTGTCCGGGCGAACTGCATGGCGGTTCACCGGCTTTTCTCATGCAAAGGCATGAAACACCCGGCGCGGTGTACGAATTTGTTTTCAGTATGGCGAACCGCCAAAACCACACAAGAAACAGGAGGCGATTTCATTGGCAGTCAAGGAGAAAATCCGGATTCGTTTGAAGAGCTATGACGCAGGGCTGATTGATGCGGCGGCAGAGAAGATTGTGGAGACCGCAAAGCGTACGGGTGCAAGGGTTAGTGGCCCGGTGCCCCTGCCCACAGACAAAGAGATTATCACCATTTTGCGCGCGGTGCACAAGTACAAAGATTCCCGCGAGCAGTTCGAGATGCGCACCCACAAGCGCTTAATTGACATTCTGCGCCCGTCGAACAAAACGGTGGAGTCCCTCACCAGCCTGCAGCTGCCTGCCGGCGTGGAGATCGAAATCAAGACCTGAACGCGTTTTTACACAAAGGTCACGTTGGCGCCGCGGCGTCAACCAATAACCTAAAGGAGGCATATCCAAATGCAAAAAGGCATCATCGGCAAAAAGGTTGGCATGACACAGTTCTATAATGAAGCCGGCAAGGTGGTTCCCGTAACCGTGGTAGAGGCCGGCCCCTGCGTCATCGTGCAGAAGAAGACCCGCGAGAGCGACGGCTACGAGGCCGTGCAGCTGGGCTTCGGCGATATCAGCGTAAAGCGGGTGAACAAGCCCGCCAAGGGCCATTTCGACAAGGCCGACGTTGCCCCCAAGCGCACATTGCGCGAGTTTCGCTTCGACGATATCAGCGAGATGAAGGTGGGCGACATTTTGAAAGCCGACGTGTTTGAAGCCGGCGAAAAAGTGGACGTTGTAGGCACCAGCAAGGGCAAGGGCTACGCCGGCACCATCAAGCGTTTTGGCGGGCACATGATGCGCGCCACCCACGGTGGCGGGCCCATTCACCGGCACGCCGGTTCCCTTGGCGCCTGCTCCACCCCCTCGCGCGTGATGAAGGGCAAAAAGCTGCCCGGCCACATGGGCGCCGAGCGTGTTACCGTGCAGAACCTGACGGTGGCCAAGGTGGACGCCGAGAACAACCTCATCGCGATCAAGGGTGCGCTTCCCGGTGCCAAAGGCAGCGTGGTGCTTATCCAGAACAGCGTGAAGGCTTAAAGGAGGAGCGCAAAATGGCTAAATTTGACGTAGTGGATATGAGCGGCAAGAAAGTGAGCAAGGTAGAGCTTTCGGACGCCGTGTTTGGCATAAAACCCAACGAGCGTGCCATGCACGCCGCCGTTGTGAACTACCTGGCCAACCAGCGCCAGGGCACCCAAAGCACCAAAACCCGGGGCGAAGTGCGCGGCGGCGGCCGCAAACCCTGGCGGCAAAAGGGCACCGGCCGTGCGCGGCAGGGCTCTATCCGCAGCCCGCAGTGGACAGGCGGCGGCGTGGCCCTGGGGCCCAAACCGCGAGACTACAGCTACCGCATCAACCGCAAGGTGAAGCGCCTGGCCCTGCTAAGCGCCCTTTCGGCCAAGGCGGCCGCGGGCGAGATCATCGTGGTGGACGAGTTCAAAGTGGACGAGTACAAGACCAAAGCCATTGTGAAGATGCTGGGTGATATCAGCGCTTCCGGCAAGGCCCTGATTGTGACCGACGCGGTGAACGAGAAGATGGTGAAAAGCGCGGCCAACATTCCGGGCGTGAAAACCACCACTGCCAGCCTCATCAACGTATACGACATTCTGAATGCCGGCACCTTCGTTGTGAGTGTCGACGCCGCCAAGAAGATCGAGGAGGTATTCGCACAATGAAAGTTGCACCGCAGGACATCGTGCTGGGCCCCATCATCACCGAGAATTCCATGCAGGGCGTGGCACTGAAGAAATACACCTTCAAAGTGGCGAAGGACGCCACCAAAATCAGCATTGCGCAGGCGGTGGAAGAGCTGTTTGGCGTGCAGGTGAAAAAGGTGAACACCATTTCGGTACGGGGGCGCTACCGCCGCCAGGGCTACCACGGCGGCTACACCCCCAGCTACAAAAAGGCCATCGTCACCCTTACCGAGAAATCGAAGGGTATAGAGTTCTTTGAGTCGATGACTTAATCTGGCCAGAAGATAAACGGTACTCTGCGGCGTCAGCGGCGGAATCGCGCTTCGGTTACATATAAAGCATATGCGCCCTCGCGCTCGTCCTGGCTTCCTTGCATAGCACCATTTCTCTTCGTCCAGATGGCCGGTAAAACGACCACAATGTTCAACCAGCGCGGCGAGGCCCCACCGGGGCTTTAGCGAACCACACCGCCGCCATGGCGCCGCAGCGCCGTAAGTATGGGGCAGCATGGGCCGCAGCGCCCGCCCCGCAAAACAAACTGAGGAGTGAGACCCAATGGCTATCAAAAAGTATAAGCCCACTACGCCGGGCCGCCGCGGGATGACCGTCACCGATTATTCGGTGCTTTCCAAGGTAGAGCCCGAGCGCAGCCTGTTGGAGCCCATGAAGAAGCATTCGGGCCGCAACAACACCGGCCGCATCACCGTGCGGCACCACGGCGGCGGCAACCGCACCAAATACCGCAAAATTGATTTCAAGCGCCAGAAGTTCGACGTGCCGGCCAAGGTGAAGACGCTGGAGTACGACCCCAACCGCTCGGCCCACATCGCGCTGATTGAATATGAAGACGGCGAAGTGGCGTACATCATTGCCGCCGAGGGTATGCGCGTAGGCGACACCATTATGAACGGCCCCTCCGCCGACATCAAGCCCGGTAACGCCATGCAGTTCAAAAACATCCCGGTGGGTACCGAGATTCACAACATTGAACTGTACCCCGGCAAGGGCGCGCAACTGGTGCGCGGCGCCGGCACCTCTGCCCAGCTGATGGCCCGCGAGGGCAAGTACGCCTTGGTGCGCCTGCCAAGCGGCGAGATGCGCAACGTGCCGGTGGATTGTATGGCCTCTATTGGCCAGGTGGGCAACATCACACACGAGAATGTCAACATTGGCAAGGCCGGGCGCAAGCGCCACATGGGCTGGCGGCCCACAGTGCGCGGCAGCGTGATGAACCCGGTAGACCACCCACACGGCGGCGGCGAAGGCAAAAGCCCTGTGGGCCGCCCCGGCCCCGTTACCCCCTGGGGCAAGCCCACCCTGGGCTACAAGACCCGCAAAAACCACAAAGCGTCCGACAAGTTGATTGTCAAGCGCAGAGGCTAAGGAGGAGACGAAATGGGCAGAAGCGTAAAAAAGGGACCCTATGTCCAGGAATCGCTCTTGAAACGTGTGCAGACAATGAACGAGAGCGGCGAAAAGCGCGTTGTAAAAACCTGGAGCCGCGCCTCCACCATCTTCCCCGATTTTGTGGGCCACACCTTTGCGGTGCACGACGGCCGCAAGCATGTGCCGGTGTATGTTACCGAGGACATGGTGGGCCACAAGCTGGGAGAGTTTGCCCCCACCCGCACCTACCGCGGCCACGCGGGCAGCAAAACCACCCGATAAGTGAGAGGAGAGATTTGACATGGAACAAACCCAGGCCAAGGCCAAGCTGAGCTATGTCCGCATCTCGCCCCGCAAGGTGGGCATCGTGCTGGACTTGATTCGCAATGAGCCGCTGGACAAAGCGCAGGCCATCTTGCAGTACACCCCGAAGGCGGCCAGCGAGATTTTGCTGAAGTTGGTGAACAGCGCGGCAGCCAACGCAGAAAACAACCACAACATGGACAAAGACAACCTGTATGTGGCTGAATGTTTCGTAACACCCGGGCCTACCCTCAAGCGCATCAGGCCGATGGACCACGGTAAGGCGTTCCGCATCCGCAAAAGAACCAGCCACATCACCGTGGTGCTGAAAGAGAAACAGGCGTAGGAGGGAGAGAGAAAATGGGTCAAAAAGTCAATCCGAACGGCCTGCGCGTCGGCATCATCCGCGACTGGAACAGCCGTTGGTTCGTAGACAAAAAGCAGTTTGGCGACACCCTGGTAGAGGACTACAACATCCGCAAGTACCTGAAAAAGAAGCTCTACTCCGCGGGTATCCCCAAAATTGAGATTGAGCGTACGTTTGAGCCGCAGACCGGCGCGCCGCGCGTGA
>JAJDGD010000083.1 GCA_030265505.1 Ruminococcaceae bacterium OttesenSCG-928-O06
GCCTTTTTCGCCGGGGCTTTCTTCGCGGCCGATTTTTCGGCGGCATCACCCTCTGCTTTTTTGGCCGGGGCCTTTTTCGCAGCGGGTTTCTTCTCCGCCGGTGCGGCAGCGTCGCTTACCACTTCGTTCACTGTTTCGGGGGCCACTTCCTCCGTGGCCGGGGTTTTCTTTTCTTCTGCCATGGGGCTTAGCCTCCTTTAGCTAAAAATCTCCTGCACGGTTTTGCCCCGCTTTTTGGCAACGCTCTCGGCGGAAGCCAGGCCCATCAGGCCGTTCATGGTGGCGGTTACCACGTTGATGGGGTTGTTGGAGCGGATGCATTTGGTGCGGATGTCCTTGATGCCGGCGGCCTCTACAACGGCGCGCACAGGGCCGCCTGCGATAACGCCGGTACCGGGGCCCGCCGGGCGCAACAGCACGCGGCCTGCGCCAAACTTACCCACGGTCTCGTGCGGGATGGTGCTGCCCCGAAGGTTGATGCGCACCAGGTTCTTCTTCGCGTCTTCAATACCTTTGCGAATCGCCTCGGGCACCTCGCCCGCCTTGCCCAGGCCAAAGCCCACAATGCCGGCGCCGTCGCCCACTACTACCAGGGCTGAAAACTTGAAGATACGCCCGCCCTTCACAGTTTTGGAAACGCGGTTGATATGGACGACCTTCTCGGTCAAGTCCATGGTGGAAGCGTCCAGTATTTCCCTTCTCTCCATCACAGTTTCAGTCCTCCTTCGCGGGCGCCGTCGGCCAGTGCTTTCACGCGGCCGTGGTACACAAAGCCGCCTCTGTCGAACACCACTGTGTCTATGCCCTTTGCCAGGGCCTTCTCTGCAATGGCCTTGCCCACGCGGGTGGCAGCCTCTACATTGCCGCCGGCGCCGTCAAAGCCTTTGTCCATGCTGGAGGCCGCGGCAAGCGTGGTACCTGTAACATCGTCGATGATTTGGGCATAGATGTGCTTGGAGGAGCGGAACACATCCAGGCGCGGCCGTGCGGCCGTACCGGAGATTTTGCCGCGTACGCGGCGGTGACGGCGCAGGCGCGCCACATTTTTGTCGGGTTTATTCACCATGTTCTTTCACTCCTTCCCTTAGCCGCCGGCCTTGCCGGCCTTGCCCTCTTTGCGGGCCACAAATTCACCAGCATAGCGGATGCCCTTGCCCTTGTAGGGCTCCGGCGGGCGCTTTTCGCGCACTTCCGCGGCAAACTGGCCTACCTTCTGTTTGTCTATGCCGTTCACCACAATTTTCGTGGGCTCGGGCACCTCCACGGTAACGCCGTCCCTTTCGGGCATAATCACCTGGTGGGAGTACCCGAGGTTCATCACAAGGTCGGTTCCCTGCTTTGCGGCACGGTAGCCAATGCCGTGGATCTCCAGCTCTTTCTTGAACCCCTCGGACACGCCGGTAACCATGTTTGCCACCAGGGTGCGGCTAAGGCCGTGCAGGCTGCGGGCCTGTTTGCCGTCGTTCGGGCGGGTCACCACAACCTCTCCATCCTTTTGCGTTACAGTGATGAGGGGATGGACGGTGGAATCCAGGGTGCCCTTGGGGCCCTTCACAGTGATGTGCCCCCCGTCGATGGTGAGCTCTACACCCTGTGGGATGGGGATGGGTTTTCTTCCTATTCTCGACATTCTCCTGGCCCCTTTCTTACCACACGAACGCGAGGACCTCGCCGCCCACGTTCTCTTTGCGGGCTGCTTTGTCGGTCATCACGCCTTTGGAGGTGGATACGATTGCCGTGCCCAGGCCTTTCAGCACCTTGGGCATGTCCTCGCTGCTTGTGTAAATGCGCAAACCGGGCTTTGACACCCTGCGCAGCCCCGCCAAAACCGGGGTGCCGTTCTCGCCGTACTTCAGGGTAACACGGATGATGCCCTGCTTTTTGTCTTCAATCACCTGCATGCTGCGCACATAGCCTTCCTCCACAAGAATCTTGCAGATGGCCTTCTTCATATTGGAGGCGGGGATGTCCACATTGGGGTGCCCCGCACTGGAAGCGTTGCGGATACGGGTGAGCAGATCAGCGATGGGATCGGTGATATGCATGCCATTGACCTCCTGTATCAGTTATTAGCTCAGGTTTTGTTATTCGTTCCCGGGGAATAGTTGCGGTAGTTGGAAGCCGGTTTCACACACACATGCGTGACCTTGCCACTCAAAGGCTTGCGCCTTTCATCAACTATTCCCCATTCCCCAGTAACCAATAACCAATTTACCAGCTTGCCTTGCGAACACCGGGAATCTCGCCCTTGTAGGCAAGTTCCCGAAAGCAGATGCGGCATACGCCGTATTTGCGAAGGTAAGCGTGCGGACGGCCGCAAATTTTGCAGCGGTTGTACGCCCGGGTGGAATACTTTGCCGGGCGGCTTTGCCGGATTTTCTGACTGGTTTTTGCCACGCTTTACCCTCCTTTAGTTCGCAAACGGAGCGCCCATCAGGCTGAGCAACTCTTTTGCTTCTTCGTCTGTTTTCGCGGTGGTAACAAAGCTGATGTCCATGCCGCGCACGGCGTCTATCTTGTCGTAGTCTATCTCGGGGAAAATCAGCTGCTCGCGCACACCTACGCTGTAGTTGCCGCGCCCGTCAAAGCTGTTGCCCGAGATACCGCGAAAGTCGCGCACGCGGGGAAACGCGATGGAGAACAGGCGATCCACAAACTCGTACATTCTGGTGCCGCGCAAGGTCACCTTCGCGCCAATGGGCATGCCCTCGCGCAGTTTAAAGTTGGCCACGCTTTTCTTGGCATTGCACACAATGGCCTTCTGCCCGGTAATGATGCCAAGGTCATTGATAATGGCCTCCATCACCTTCGGGTTGTCGCGCGCTTCGCCACAGCCTACGTTCACAACCACCTTGTCCAGTTTGGGCACCTGCATCACGCTTTTGTACCCAAACTTCTTCATCAAAGCGGGAGCGATCTCCTTGTCGTATTGGTCCTTCAGTCTCGGCATCGTTTCTCCCTCCTTTACAGTGTGGCGCCGCATTTTTTGCAAACGCGGGCCTTTTCGCCGTTTTTATCGGTACTGTGCCCAACGCGTGTGGGCTTTTGGCACTTGGGGCACACCGGCATCACCTTGCTGGCATACATGGCGCTCTCGGCCTTTACAATGCCGCCTTGCTCGCCTTGGCGGCGGGGCTTCACATGCTTCGAGACCATGGCCCGGCCCTCTACGATGACCTTGCCCTCTTTGGGGGAAACGGCCAGCACTTTGCCCTGCTTGCCTTTGTCGCGCCCGCTGATGATCTGCACGGTGTCGCCGGTTTTTACATGAACTTTGCTTTTGTCATTCATCTTCGGCTCCTCCTTACAGGCTTTCCGGCGCAAGGGACAATATCTTCAGGTAGCCGTGCTCGCGCAGCTCGCGCGCAACAGGCCCAAAAATACGGGTTCCCCGGGGGTTTTTGTCTTCCTTGATGAGCACGGCGGCGTTTTCGTCGAAGTGGATATAGCTGCCGTCGTCGCGGCGCAGCCCGTGCTTAGAGCGCACGATGACGGCGCGCACCACTTCGCCCTTTTTCACACCGCTGTTGGGTGCGGCCTTCTTCACGCTGGCCACAATCACATCGCCAATGTTGGCGTATCGTTTCCGGCTGCCGCCCAAAACGCGAATGCACATCAGTTCCTTCGCGCCGGTGTTGTCGGCCACCTTCAAACGGGTTTGCATTTGAACCATGGTCTACGGTCCTCCTTTTTTGACCTGCCCCTTTCATTTACGCGGGCTGGCGCGTGCTGGCAGGTCTTCCTGTTGATGGTTCGAAGTAGGGGTTTGCTTGGCACCTGCGTACGCGGGGCCAAATTTTGTGCTTCGCACCCTACTTCGCCTTCTCAACGATTTTAACCAGCCTCCAGCGCTTGTCTTTCGAGAGCGGGCGCGTCTCCATAATGGTTACGCGGTCGCCCACTTTGCACTCGTTGTTTTCGTCATGCGCCTTAAACTTTACCGTGCGCTTGATGATTTTTTTGTAGAGGGGGTGCTGCACACTGTCTTTCACAGCCACCACGACGGTCTTGTCCATCTTGTCGCTTACAACGGTACCGGTACGGGTTTTCCTCAGGTTGCGTTGTTCCATCGTATTCCCTCCTCCTTACTCTTTTTCTTCGGCGGCGTCTTTTTCCACCTCGGGTTTGGTTTCTTCGGCCTCTTCTACCTTGGCT
>JAJDGD010000084.1 GCA_030265505.1 Ruminococcaceae bacterium OttesenSCG-928-O06
TTTTCCGGCATTTTATTTTGATTTTTTTGCGCCGGAAACACACCCGGTGCAACCCCAGAACAAGCAGGAGGAATGACGCAGATGGCAACAAAAAAAGGGGGGCTTGGCCGCGGGCTGGACAGCCTGTTTGCGGACACCGGCAGCGGCAGCGCGGCACCCACGGGCGAGGTGAACACCATCCCCCTGCGGGAGATTGAGCCCGACAAAGACCAGCCCCGCAAAACCTTTGAGGGACAGGCCCTGGCAGAGCTTGCCCAAAGCATAGAGGAGCACGGTGTGCTGCAGCCCATTTTGGTGCGGCCAAACCCCGCAGGCGGCTATAAAATTGTAGCGGGGGAGCGCCGCTGGCGTGCCGCCCGCCAGGCGGGCCTTCGGGAGATCCCGGCCATGGTGCGCGAGATCAGCGATGCCGAAGCGCTGGAGCTGGCCCTGATAGAGAACCTGCAACGCGAAGATCTGGACCCGGTGGAAGAAGCCCTTGGCTACCGCCACCTGATGGAACGCTGCGGCTACACCCAGGAGCAAGCGGCCCAGCGCCTTTCCCGCAGCCGCAGCGCCGTGGCCAACAGCCTACGCTTGTTGGCTCTGCCCGAGGACGTGCTGGCCCTGCTGAAAATCGGCGCCCTTAGTGCCGGGCACGCCAAGGCCATTTTGTCCATTCCAAGCGCGGCTCGCCAAAGCGAAGCCGCCGCCCTGATGGTGCAGGACAAGCTGAACGTGCGTGCCGCCGAAGCCCTGTGCAAAAAGCTGCAAAAACAGCCCCAAAAATCCCGCAAAAATGCCCGGCCCACCATTGCCGCCGAGGTGGAGATTAGCCTGCGGGAGGCCCTGGGCACCGAGGTAAAGGTAGAGTATCAGGACGGCAAGGGCAGCCTGAAGGTGGGCTTTTACTCAGAGGAGCAACTGCGCGCCTTCGCCAACCTGCTGGGTGCCTACACGCAGGAGGGTGAGGCATAAACCGCTAAAAATGTCGAACCATCGAATAATTAAATGCTCAAATAATACATAAAAACCGAATGCAAAAAAAGGGCGACAAGACGTGCATATCCCACCTGCCGCTTGGCGCAGGCCACAAGATACAACACCCGGCCGCGCCCAATATAGTATGGTATAAAAGGAGAAATTCCCCATGTTGGACATCAAACTGCTGCGCACCCAACCAGAAAAAGTAAAGGCGGCCCTGCGCAAACGGCAGATGGACCTGGACGGCGTGATAGATGAAATTTTGGCCCTGGATGCCGAGCGCCGGGGCCTGATTGGCGAGACCGAGGAGATGAAGGCCGCCCAAAACACCGCGGGCAAAAAAATACCGGCCATGAAAAAGGCCGGGGAGGACACCACCGCGGTGATGGTCGAGATGAAGGGCCTGGCCGAGCAGGTGAAAGTAAAAGAGGCCCGCCTGGCGGAGATTGAGGCCGCACAGCAGGACCGTATGCTGGCCCTGCCCAACTTGCCGGACGACGACGTGCCCGCCGGCGGCAAAGAGGCCAATGTGGAGCTGCGCACCTTTTTGGAAAAGCCCGAATTTAACTTTGCTATAAAAGACCATATGGAGCTGAGCGAGAGCCTGGGCCTGATAGACTATAAGCGCGGGGCAAAGCTGGGGGGCAACGGCAGCTGGGTGTACCGCGGCGCCGGCGCCCGGCTGGAGTGGGCGCTGCTGAATTTCTTCATTGCCCAGCATTTGGCCGATGGCTACGAACTGGTGCTGCCGCCCCATATGCTGGGGTGGGAGTGTGGCTATGTGGCCGGGCAGTTCCCAAAGTTTGAGGAAGAGGTATTCCACATTGCCAACCCCGCCACCGAGGAAAAAAAGTTCATGCTGCCCACGGCCGAGACCGCCCTTGTGAACCTGCACCGCGACGAGATTTTGGAAGCGGATGAGCTGCCCAAGAAATACATCGCCTACACCCCCTGCTACCGGCGCGAGGCCGGCAGTTACCGCAGCGAGGAGCGCGGCATGATTCGCGGGCACCAGTTCAACAAGGTGGAGATGGTGCAGTACGCCACAGCCGAGGGTTCGGCCGCGGCGTTTGAGGAGATGGTGGGCAAGGCGGAAAAGCTGGTGCAGCAGCTGGGCCTGCACCACCGGGTAAGCATGCTGGCCGCCGGCGACGTAAGCGCCGGCATGGCCCGCACCTACGACATCGAGGTGTGGATTCCCAGCATGGGCATCTATAAAGAGGTGTCCTCCGCGTCGAACGCACGCGATTATCAGGCCCGCCGGGGCAGCATTCGCTACCGGGACGGCGAGAAAAAGCTGCAGTTTGCCCACACGCTGAACGCAAGCGGCCTTGCCACCAGCCGCATTTTCCCCGCCCTGGTGGAGCAATATCAAACCGCCGAGGGCAACCTGCGCGTGCCTGAAGTGCTGCAGCCCTACATGGGGTGCGAGGTGATTACCCCCGCAAAAATGTGAGGCAAAGCGCAAGAAAAAGCATGGCACATAGGGGGCAAAAACCGCGCGGAAAAATGCGGGGAAAATCCTTGTAAAAAACCATGAAAAACACACCGGCCAAACCAGGCGCAAAAGCGCTGCACCGCCCACAATTCTTTTGTTGACAAGCCTACCGCCTTTTGATAAAATAATCTATGCTGCATTTGGGTGCGGCAGGTTTTGGCGGTATAGCTCAGTTGGCTAGAGCATTCGGTTCATACCCGAAGTGTCACTGGTTCAAATCCAGTTACCGCTACCAAAAGGCCGTGGGGGCTTCCCCGTGGCCGGCCCAGGTTTCAGGCAAGATACAGTGGGGTGCCATCTGCAACAGCGGAAGGCAGGAGGCTTTGCGGCTCTCGCCTGAGACCTGAGACAAAGTACGGGCAACACCCGTGCTGGGTGGGCGGGTGCAACCGCCCTCTCAAGGCCCTGTGGTCAAGAGGTTAAGACACCACCCTTTCACGGTGGAATCTCGGGTTCGATTCCCGGCAGGGTCACCAAAAAAGCAACACCCGCCATGTGGCGGGTGTTGCTTTTTCTTTTGCCGGTGGAAGTTACTGGCGGGCTCTTCCGATGGGGCGCCTTGGCCCAGCCTTACCCAGCCGTCTTGTCCCGGACCCAACGGAGCAGGCGGCGGCGCAGGGTATAAAGACAAAGGCAAAAAGAAAGGCCCCCATATTTTGCGGCGGCAAGGGGTACCAAGAGGAGACACCTTCCCAGTGCTGCCTCAGGTGCCCCGTTCGTCGGCATCGGCACCTTTTGGTTGCAAAGCAAACCGCCAATGCAACCGATGGCAATACCCGGTGCAAGGCGAAGCGCACAAAATAAGGCATGTTAACATGTTGAAAGAAGCAGGACGGAAAACAACATGTTTTCCGTCGAATTCCGAAAATTCAATCGGCAGGCAAAATGGGAAATTCTGACGAGTCGCCCGTGATGATGGGGTACAGGTCCTCCGGGGTTTGGGCAATGTAACGCGCCCCGGCACCGCGCAGCTCCGTCTCATCCCGAAAGCCCCACAGCACACCACAGGCATCCACTCCGGCGGCATGCGCCGTCTGCATGTCCACATCGCTGTCCCCAATATACAAGGTATCGGTGGGCACAGCCCCAAGTTCTGCCATCAGCCACAGGGCACCGGCGGGGTGGGGCTTCGGGGGCATGTCCTCCCGGTGCCCCAAAACAGCAGCAAAAACCCCCGGAAAATAGGTGGAAATAATCTCTTTCACAAAGGAATTCTGCTTGTTGCTGGACACCGCCATTCGCACCCCACACGCTTGTAACTGTTGCAGCAAAATCGAAATACCAGAATAAGGAGCGGTGTTGTCGTGCATATGCTGCCCATAATAGCTTTGAAATAGGGACAAGGCAACCTTGTGGGTGGCCTCGCCTTGGTTGCCTGGGGGAAGCATGCGCTGCACCAACATGGGAATGCCATTGCCCACCATTTTTTTGTAGGTAGGCCGTGGGTGCTGCGCAAAGCCCAAGGCGGCCAGGGTGTGGTTGCCCGCCAGGGCCAAATCGTCCAGCGTGTTCAGCAGGGTACCGTCCAGGTCGAACAAAACAGAAGAATACAAAGCATAGCCCTCCC
>JAJDGD010000085.1 GCA_030265505.1 Ruminococcaceae bacterium OttesenSCG-928-O06
TTGATCATGGGAAGGTATTCCCGAAGCAGCTTGTCGGCCTCGTCGCTGTCGCTTTGCGCCAGAACCACGCGCTGGTCCAGCTCACCCACACAGCAACCCTCCCGTCAACATTTCTTACACCAGTATAGCCGCTTGCCGTGCAAAGGTCGATAGGAGGGGAGGGTGGCGCCGGTTTTGCCTGGCGTGCAGGCAAAACTGCCTGTGCGCCCCGCCCCCGGGTGTGGCGAAGAAAAGGGGGCGTGTGCGCCAAGCCGCAGGGCGGGAGGGCAAAACGCATCGGCACCGGCCCATAAAACTGGCCGATGCCGTTTTTGATGGGGCTCGCTCTGCCTCAGTGGTGGCCACCATGGTGGGTGCCGCCCCCGCGGGTGTGGCCGCCCGCGTTGTGGTGCTGGCCACCATTATGGGTGTGGTTGCCCGTGGCGGTACAGCCCGCAATAGGGCAAACCCCTTGCTGAGCCGAGGCATGGTTGTGGTATTCGTGCCCGTCTGCGCCGTGGTGCGCCAGGTACAATACGCCGTCGTGGCGGTGGTTCTGGGTTTGTGTGCAGCCCTGCACCGGGCAAACTGCGGGCACAGATGCGGCCAGCCCCTGTGCCAAAGCCATGTTTTCTGCCTTGGGGATGGGGAGCTTGTGGCCGTTATCCTGGTAGCGTGGCGTATAGGCATTGCCGCTGTGGGCATGGGGCCCAACGCGTGTGCAGCCCACCACCGTACAGAGAGCATACCCCCCGGTGGTGCTCCCCTCTTCGGCAGGCCCGCCGGCGAATGCCGTGGCGGAAAATGCCCCCGCGGCCAACAACGCGGCGGCGGCAGCAATTGCAATTATGCGCTTTTTCATATTGTGCCTCCAAGCAATGTAACTTGTGCGGTTTGGGTTTCTATATACAAGATACGCAAGCGGCTCGCATCAAACACAGGCCGCAAAAAAACTTTTTCGGGGAAATGGCAGAATCTGCATGTGCTCCGCCATAAAAAAGGGGCGCGGCGGGGCTGCCACGCCCCTTTTAACGGGGAAGGTGCCGGGAAAAGGGGCAAAGGGCAGAAGTGCAGTTCATTTTTTGCCATCAAAGGTGTGTGATACATGGAATAAAAGCAAATGCGGGCACATAAAAACCGCCGCGGGCCAGGCACGGCAACCGCGGCGGGGCATGAAGCATTGCTTATAGCGCCCAATCAATAGGCTTTTTCTACGCAGAAAAGGGTGGTTGTACAGCTGTTCAAGTTCAGGCAGGACAAATAGTTGCGGGCCACAGCATCTGTTTCTGCGTTTTTGAATGCGGCATGGATGTCTTCCATGCTCTCCCACAAAACATGGTCCGCCCATTTTTCCCCGCTGGCAAGCAGTTGGCGGGAGATATATCCCTTCTGTTTGGAAAGGAAACCTTCATTAAATTCGTCTGCAATACGCAAAAAGTCGGATACATCCACGCCCTTTTTGAGCACAAAAGCCGAAAACTCTACCGCGTTAGGCATACTGAAGTGCCCCTTTCTTTTTTCCATAACATGCAAGGGATAAAACTCAAAGCTCTTTGCCAACAGGCGGGCGTGTGGCCGGCAAACGCAGAGGCATTTTGCGGCTTTTGCGTTTGGGCGTGTGCCTGCCTTGCCATATACCCGCTGCGAAGGTGCGCGGCCAAAAACTAAAAACCCGCGCTGCCGCCAAACAACACCACCTTGATGCGGCCTTTCACCTTGCACAGCCGGGTGATGACCAGCTGGCCGCACAGGCAGGTGTCGGACAAACAGTCGTGGCAAACGCCGTCTGTCATGCAGGGGGAGGTGGTTTTGTACCGCACGTTGTTGATGACGGCGGCGTGGTGGCGCACCCGTTTGACGGCACTCTCCTCGTCGGGGGCCACTTTGTTCATGCCGGCCACCACAATAACGTTGCGCGCGCCGTAGATCATGGCGGCCAGGCGGTTGCCCATGCCGTCCAGGTTTACCAGCTTGCCGTCCATGGTAATGGCGTTGGTGCTCATCAAAAAGTAGTCTGCCTGCAGTGCCTGGCGCTGGATGGCGTCCCGCTCCATAAAATCTTTGGCGGTGTCACGGTCGTACACGGTGTAGTCTCCGGCGTGCACGCGCTCGGTAATGCCAAGCTCCAGAATGGTTTGGCTGCCGCCCCAGCCCACGCTGGCCCCGGCGGGAATGAGGGATAGCGCCTTGCCGGCAGCTTCTTCGGCGGTGGCACAGTAGTGGCCGTCCATGCCGCGGGCGGCAAGGCCCTGGAGGATTTTGGCGGAGGCGATCTCATAATACTTCTCATAAAAGCCGGACATAAGGCACCCTCCTTTGGTTTGCAATGGCTAACGGCGGTTACAGCTGGTTCAAATCGTAGGGGGTTTGCTGGTATACATAGTAGTTCAGCCAGTTGGAATATAGCAGGTGGCCATGGCTGCGCCAGCGGAACAAAATGCCTTTTTCGGGGTCGTCGTCGATGAAATAATGGCGGGGCAAAGGTGGGGCCAGGCCGGCCTCGGCATCGCGCCGGTACTCGTTGTACAAAGTCTCCTTGTCATACTCCATATGGCCCAGCACATAAATTTGGCGGCCGTTCTCCGTACTGAGCATGTGCAGCCCGGCCTCGTCACTCTCGGCCAAAATGCGCAGCTCGGGCCGGCGCTCTACCTCGGTGCGCGGCACGCCTGCAAAGCGGGAATGCGGCACCCAGAACTCCTCGTCAAACCCGCGTACCAGCGGGTTTGACGGGCGCGTCACCCTGTGGGCAAATACCCCATGCAGCTTTTGGGGAAAGTCCAATTTGGGAATGCCATAGTGGAAATGCAGCCCGGCCAGGGCAGCCCAGCACAGGTAGATGGTGGAGTAAACATTGGCCTGGCTGAAGGTGAACAGGGTGCGCAACTCCTCCCAGTAGTCCACGTCCTCAAAGCCCATTTGCTCCACCGGAGCGCCGGTAATGATCATGCCGTCGAAGCGGCGCTGCTGGATCTCATCAAGGGTTTGGTAGAAGGCGGCGATATGTTCCCCCGGGGTGTGGGTGGGGGTGTGGGTGCCGGTGCGCAGCAAAGTAAGCCGCACCTGCAACGGGCTGTTGGCAAGCACCCGGGCCAGCTGGTTTTCGGTGATGACCTTGTCGGGCATCAGGTTTACAATGAGGATATCCAAAGGGCGGATGTCTTGGGTTACGGCCCGCTCGTGGTTCATCACAAAGACGTTTTCGTCTTGCAGCACCCGGGTGGCGGGCAGGTCGGTTGGTAAAATAAGAGGCATGGATTCGCAGGTTCCTCCGTTAATCAGGTGGTGGCGGCGGTAAGCGCGGCGTCAAAGTCGGCCACGATATCGTCGATGTTCTCGATGCCCACCGATACGCGGATAAGTTCGGGGTTGATGCCGGCGTGGCGCTGGGCTTGCTCCGAGAGTTGGCGGTGGGTGGTGGAGGCCGGGTGCAAGACGCTTGTGCGGATATCGCCCACATGCACAACCAGGCTGGTTAGCTGCAGGTTTTGTATAAACTTGCGGCCTGCGGCAAAGCCGCCCTTCACCCCGAAGGTTAGCACGCCGGACGCGCCCTTCGGCATATACTTTTGCTGTAGGGCGTGGTATTTGTCCGCGGGCAGGCCGGGGTAGATGATCCAGTCCACCCGGGGGTCTTTTGCTAGATACTCCGCCAATATTTGGGCGTTTTCGCTGTGGCGGGGCATGCGCAGGTGCAGGGTGGAAAGCCCCAGTATGGTTAGCCAGGCGTTCATGGGGGCCATCACGCAGCCATAGTCTCGCAGCATCTGGGCGCGCAGTTTCACGGCAAAGGCGGCGGGGCCAAAGGCCTCGGTAAAACACAGGCCGTGGTAGCTTTCGTCCGGCTGGGTAAGCCGTGGGTAACGGCCGCTTTTCGCCCAGTCGAAGCTGCCGCCGTCTACCACAATGCCGCCCACGCTGGTGGCGTGTCCGTCGGCATACTTGGTG
>JAJDGD010000086.1 GCA_030265505.1 Ruminococcaceae bacterium OttesenSCG-928-O06
AAACAAACCCTTCCCGGAGGAAGCTTCATGCATTACCTGGACAATGCCTCTACCACCCCGGTGGCGCCGCAGGCGCTTGCGGTGATAAACGAGGTTTGGCGCGAGGATTGGGCGAACCCGTCCTCGCTGTACCGCGCGGGCCTTGCGGCCGAACGCCGCATAGAGGACGCCCGCGGCGTTTTGGCAAAGGCCCTGGGCTGCCTGCCCAAAGAGGTGTTTTTTACCGGCAGCGGCACCGAGGGCAACAACATTGCCATACTGGGCGCCGCCCGCCAGCGCGCCGCCTGGGCAAAGCGCCTGGTGGCCACCGGGTACGAGCACCCCGCCGTAAGCGCCCCCTTGCGCCTTTTGGCAAAGCGCGAAGGCTTTGAGCTGGTGGAGGTTGCCCCGGGGCCAGACGGCACCGTAGACATGGCCGCCCTTGTGGCCGCGGTAGACAAAACCACGGCCCTTGTGTGCGCCATGCATGTGAACAACGAAACCGGCGCCGTGTTGGACGTAGCGGCTTTGGCCTCTGCCGTGAAAGCCAAAAACCCCCGCACCTTTGTACATGTGGACGGGGTGCAGGGCTTTTGCAAGCTGCCGCTGGACACAGGCGCCAGCAGCATAGACGCCTATGCCACCAGCGGCCACAAATTGAACGCCCCCAAGGGCGTGGGCGCCTTGTACCTGCGGGGGGGCAGCGCCACCAACCTGGTACCTGTGCTGGCCGGCGGCGGCCAGGAGGGCGGGCTGCGCCCCGGCACACAGAACACCGCCTACATTGCCGCCTATGCCACAGCGGTGCAAGGGGCCCTGGCCGCCCGCGCGCAAAGCGCGCATCAGGTGGCGGCCCTGCGCAGCCACCTGCTGGCCGGCCTTGCGGCCATCGGGGGCATTACCGTGCACTCCCCCCCCAAAACGCCTACCCCGGCATCGTGTTTTTCTCTCTGCCGCCAGGGTACAAAAGTGAGATGATGATCCACCATCTGGACGAGGGCTTTGGCGTGTGTGTGTCCGGCGGCAGCGCCTGCAGCGGCGGCGGCAAAAGCCACACTTTGCAGGCCATGGGCGTGCCGGACGCACTGATAGACACCGCTTTGCGCGTAAGCTTTGCCACCGGCAACACACCTGCAGACATCGACGCCCTGCTGGCGGGCATACAGGCCGCCCTTGCCCACCGGGCCGCCGGGCGCCCGGGCAGCTGAGCTGCAGTACACTGCACCACCAAATTTTGCCTGCAACAAGGGGACGAAACACCTGTGAGAGAGATGATACTGGCCACCATGGGCGAGATGACCCTGAAGGGCCAGAACCGCAAAGCCTTTGAAAACACCCTGCTGAAAACCCTGCGCCGCCGCGCCGCGGGCCTGGGCAGCTGGCGCATCCACGCCGCCCAAAGCACCATATATCTGCGCCCGCTGGATGACGAAGCCGCCGCGCACACCCGCACCTTGTACGCCCGGTGCGAAAAGGTGTTCGGCATAGCGGCGCTTACCACCGCCGCCATGTGCGAAAAAGACCTTGCCGCCATCTGTAACACCGCCGCTGCCGCCCTGGCGGGCCAGCTTGCGGCGGTGTCCACCTTCAAGGTGCGTGCCAGGCGGGCAGACAAAACCTTCCCCCAAAACAGCCCGGACATTGCACGCGAGGTGGGCGGCTTTTTGCTCTCGGCCTTTCCGCACCTTACGGTGGACGTGCACACCCCCCAGCTTACCGTGGTGGTGGAGGTGCGCGAGGACGCCGCCTATGTGCACGGCGGCAAGCAAAAGGGGGCCGGCGGCCTGCCGGTGCCCAGCAGCGGGCGGGCGGCGGTAATGCTCTCCGGCGGGATAGACAGCCCCGTGGCCGCCTGGATGATGGCAAAGCGGGGCCTGGCGCTGGTGGCGGTGCACTTTGCCAGCCCCCCGTACACCAGCCCCCGCGCCGCCGCCAAAGTATGCGCCCTGGCCGATATCCTGACCGAATGGTGCGGCCCGCTGCCCTACTACCATGTGCCCTACACCGCCTGCCAGGAATATTTGCGCGACGCGCTGCCAAAGCAAGACTATTTCACCGTGGTGATGCGGCGCAGCATGCTGCGCATCACGCGGCTTATCAGCGAAAAAGAGCAGTGCGACGCCATTGTTACCGGGGAAAGCCTGGCCCAGGTGGCCAGCCAAACCCTGCAGGCCATCGCTTGTACGGACGACGCACAGAGCTTGCCCGTTTTGCGGCCCTGCATCGGCATGGACAAAAACGAGATCACCGCGCTTGCGCGCAGCATCGGCACCTTCGAAACCAGCATTTTGCCCTACGAGGACTGCTGCACCATCTTTACCCCGCCGCACCCGCGCACGCGCCCGCGCCTTGCCGACGTGCTGGCACTGGAGGAAGCCTTGCCCCGCCTGCCCCAGCTGGAAGCGGCCGCGGCCGAAGCCGCCGAATTTTCTTTACGCATGCCGCAAAACTAAGGCGCGTACACCCATTTTCCCTGAAAGGAGGCTGTGCCCATGCGGGCCGAGATCATCAGTGTTGGCACCGAGCTGCTGCTTGGCGACATTGTAAACACCAACGCCCAATACCTGGCCCAGCAGCTAGCGGGCCTGGGGTACAGCGTGTTTTTCCAAACCGTGGTGGGGGACAACCCCGCCCGCCTGCGCAGCCTGGTGCTGCAGGCGAAAGAACGCAGCGACGTGCTGGTATTTACCGGGGGGCTGGGCCCCACCGAGGATGACTTGACCAAGGAAGTGGTGGCCGAGGCTTTTGGCGACACCCTGTGGCAGGACCCCGAGGAAGTGGAAAAGCTGGAAGCGCTGTTCACCGCGCGGGGCGGCACCATGCCCCGGGGCAACCTGAAGCAGGCCATGGTGCCCCGCTTTGGCCGCAAGCTGCCCAACCCCCAAGGCACTGCGCCGGGGGCGTGGTTCCGCCAGGGCAGCAAGTATGCCGTGTTGCTGCCGGGCCCCCCGCGCGAGATGGTGCCCATGTTTGAAAACGAGGTGCTGCCCCTGCTGGAAGCCATGCAGGACAGCGTGATACGCAGCGTGGTGCTGCGGGTGTTCGGCGTGGGGGAAAGCGCCCTGGAGGACATGGTGCGCGAGCTTTTGGACAGCCCCAACCCCACGGCCGCTCTATACGCCAAACCCGGCGAGGTGCATATCCGCATTACCGCCAAGGCCACCACCGCCCAGCAGGCCGACGTGATGTGCGACGAGTACGCCGATTTGTTCCGCCGCATTTTGGGCGACGTTGTGTACGCCGTGGGCGACGAAGACCTGGCCGCCACCACCGTGCGCCTGCTGTTGGAAAAGGAGGCCACCGTGGCCACCGCCGAAAGCTGCACCGGCGGCCAACTGGGCGAGATGATTACCGCGGTGCCGGGGGCCAGCGGCGTGTACGGCTTTGGGGCCATTACCTACGCCAACGAGGCCAAGCACCAGATGCTGGGCGTGCGCAACAGCACCCTGCGCCGCTATGGCGCCGTAAGCAGCCAGGTGGCGGCCGAGATGGCCTTTGGCGCCGCGGCCCGCAGCCGCGACACCTATGGCATCGGTATCACCGGCATTGCCGGGCCCGAGGGCGGCACCCCCGAAAAGCCCGTGGGCCTGGTGTACATTGCCCTGGCAAAGGGCCGCACCGTATATGTGCGCAAGATGGAACGCCCCGGACGAGACCGCGCCTTTGTGCGCCAGCTGGCCTGCCTGAACGCGCTGGACATGCTGCGCCGCGAGCTTTCGGGCCTGGAGATACCCGGCGCAAAGCAGTTTGCCAAAACCCAACTGGCCGACTATGAGCGCATAGGCCGCCCCAAACGCCGCGGCGGCCCGCTG
>JAJDGD010000087.1 GCA_030265505.1 Ruminococcaceae bacterium OttesenSCG-928-O06
CACCCAAGAACATTTTGATACGCGCAGTGAAGACGAACATGCCCAAGGCCCAGCGCCGCCGGGCCTTGCAGGAAGCAGAGGGCCTGTGCGCCGCCTTTGGTCTTGCGCCCACTTTGCTGGGGCTGTTGCAGGAAAGCGGCCTGCTGCCGCCAAAGGGTGCCTGAGGCGCGGGCGTGCCGCCCGAAGAAAGGGCAAAATACCGATAGAAAAGTGAACACTCCGGCAGCCGTGAGGGCCAGCCGGAGTGTTTTTTGTGATTTTTCGTGGAATTAAATTTGGTTTTTGGCGGGCAGGGAAAAAGGTATTGGATTCTATCTTTTGTAAAGGGAACATTTGTTTTGTTCAGGCCCGCCAAGTTTTGCAGTGCATCACCTACCCGCCGCGGCCGCTACGCGCCCATGCCTCATGCGCCCCCGGGCCATTCGGCATGCGGCGGGCTCGGCAGTTTTGCCTTTGGCAAAGCCTGCCTCGGTCGTTCGGCCCCGTCGGCGTTTTGCGGGCGTCGGGCGTCAGATGGCTTGGCGAAGCCAAACATCTGACCGCGCAAAGCGCCCCTAACTGTCCAGCAGGCGCAGGTTTTGCCACTTGCCCCGCACCCAGCGCAGGGTGAAGCAGGCGCCGCGCACCACCCAGTCCACCACCATGGCGTACCACACCCCCAGCATGCCAAAGCCCATGCTGTAGGCAAACAGGTACGACGCCCCAATGCGGAACGTCCACATGCACAGCACCGACACCACCATGGTATAGCGGGCGTCGCCCGCGGCGCGCAGGGCGTTGGGCAAAGAAAAGCTGAGCGGCCAGAACAGCGGCGCCGCAATGCAGAAGGTGAAAATGCAGCCGCGTGCCAGGGCCGCGGCCTCGGGCGAGAGGTTGAACAGCGTGAGCAGCGGATTGCGGAACGTATATACCAGCAGGCACAAAAGCGCCATGGTGGCCCATGCGCCGCCCAGCAGCTTCATGGTGTTGCGGCGCGCGGCCTTGTAATCTCCCGCGCCCACGCACTGCCCCACCACGGTAATCATCCCCAGCCCAAAAGACATGGCCGGCATGGTGCATATGGTAAGCAGGGCGTTGGCAATGGCGTTGCCCGCAATAGCGGCCGTGCCAAAGGTGGAGATGATGCGCGAGACCATCAGCTTGCCCACCTGGAACATGGAATTCTCCAGCCCGCTGGGCACCCCAATGCGCAAAATGCGCTTGATCATGTCCGGCACCAGCTTTATGCGCATAAGGCCGTGCAGGGTAATGGGGCCGCGCCCCTCGCGCATGAGCAAAAGCACCAGCACCAGCGCCGCCACCGCCCGGCTGATGAGCGTGGAGATGGCCGCACCGGCCACCCCCAGGCCAAAGCCGAAGATGAGCAGGGAGTTGCCCCCGATGTTGAGGATGTTGATCAGCAGCGCGGTGGTCATGCTTACCTTGCTGTGGCCCATGCTGCGGAACAGCCCCGCACAGGCGTTGTACAGGGCGATGAAGGGATAGCTTAGCGCCGAAAGCCAAAAATAAGTAAGCGCGTTTTGCATCACGTCCGCTTCTATATGCCCGTACACCAGCTGCAAAATGCCCCGCTGCAGCACCAGCACCAGGGCCATCAGTGTTACAGAAACGATGCAGATGGCATACACCAGCTGGCGCGCGGCCAGCGAGGCATTTTTATGGTCCTGCCGGCCCAGGTACTGGCTGGCCACCACTGCCCCGCCGCTGCCCAGCGCCGCAAACACCACAATGATAAGCATATTCATGGAGTCTACCAAAGACACGCCGGACACGGCGGCCTCGCCCACGGCGGTCACCATCACGGTGTCCACCAGGCCGATGGAGACGGACAAAAACTGCTCAATGATCAGCGGCCACATCAGCTTTGCCAGGGCGCGGTTGTTCCAGCGCCCGGCCACATCCAAGTGCATATCCCTATCCCCCCTGCCGGGCAAATGCCCGCCGCCCGGCCCTTTGAATATATATACAAACTTATTGTACGCCCTGTGCCGCCTTTGTGCAAGCGCGCGGGAGGTTGTTTTCAAATTGGAAAAATGCACAAAGGCGAGCAGATTTGCCGATGATTCGAGGCGCTTTTCGGCGGCAAACCTTGGTGGTTTGCAAGGAAAAGCAACGAAGAAGCGGCGGTGAAGATGCCGGATTTGAGCGTTTTGGAGATTTGAAAACAGACTCTGAGCCCTTGAGAAAACGCGGCGCGAGGAGTATACTGAAAAAAACGGGCGGGGGGCGGCGGCATGAATAAATACAAACGGATGGCTGTGCTGCTGCTGGCGCTGGTGTTGCTAGCCGGCTGCAAGCGCAGCAACATAGCCCAGAACTTTGGCGCCGCTATAGAGGACTGGGCCCCCGCCCAAACCGACGACGCAAAGAAGAACCCCTCGGACATTGTGGCGCTGGAGGATGCGGATTTCAGCGAGGAGCTGGGCTTTACGCTGGCGGCCTTTCCCAGTAGCGACGGCCTTGTGCCCTACCGCTTTTACGCCATAGACGGCTGGCTGGCCCAGGTGGAATACCAGGCGCCCGAAGAGCGTGTGCTGGTGCTGCGCATTGCGCGCACCCGCAGCACCAGCTTATTTTCCACCTATGAGGAGCCGCACTACGCCAGCGACGAAACCATTTTGATGGGCGACACCGAGGTGCGGCTGCAAACCAGCGCCGACGGGTGCGCCATGGCCACCTGGAAGCGGGGGGATTTTCAATACCTCTTGCACTCCAACAAACGGCAGGGCATGTTTGCCGCCGGCGAGGTGGAAAGGATGGTGCAAACCCTGCGTGCCGAGGAGAAGACGGCCCAAAGTTCTTGACAAGGGGCAAGGGGCATTGCTATAATTGAAAAGCTGCAATGCGCCCGGCGCATGGGCAGATGGGCGCCCCCCGTGGGGCCCAAAACCACTGGATGTGACCCGTTAGCTCAGCTGGCAGAGCATCTGCCTTTTAAGTAGTCACTCGTGTATGCACTTGGCCCGAAAAAATTGAATACTGGACGGCCCTTGACCGCGTAGCTCAGTTGGCAGAGCATCTGCCTTTTAAGCAGAGGGTCCCGCGTTCGAGCCGCGGCGCGGTCACCATTTTCGACAGATTGCCGTCCATTTTCATAGACCGTAAGCGTTACCGCGCTTACGGTTGTTTTTTTGAAAACATGGGGCCGCCATCTGCGGCCCCATCCGCTTCAAAAAAACCAAAAGGGCAAAATTCCGTTTTTCAAAAATTTCTTCAAAAATATGGTTTCCCAACTTGCGTAAAATCCATATTGGCCTGCATCATATTTTTGAAAAACACCTAAACGGCAGTTTGTATGCCTGCGTTCTGCAACAGGCTGGCAACAGCATTTGGGTTGTTTTGTAGTAAAGATACCAGCGCCGCAAGGTCTTGGGGTGACACGGTAGCCTGTTGCTGCGGGGCGGGGGCTGCCGGGGTAGATGCTTCCAGCGGAGAGCCGTAAAACTCTTGCTCAAACCGCTGGGCGTTGTACTTTCTATCCTCGTCCACGATTTCGGCGTATACATCCGTCACCATCTGACTGTTCGCATGGCCGGTGTCACCTTGTACCAGTTTTACATCGCCACCAGCAATTTTCAGCTTATAGGTGGTACTGGTGTGCCGGATGCTATGGAACACAACCGGGGGCAAATCAAACTGTGCAATCAGCTTTTTCAGCCGCTTATTGAACTGCCTGCCCTCAAAGGGC
>JAJDGD010000088.1 GCA_030265505.1 Ruminococcaceae bacterium OttesenSCG-928-O06
GAGAAGACCGATGAGAAATATGTAGAGGCCGCCAAGCAGTTCTATCTGGACTGCAAAAAAGAGCCTGTGGTGCTGAAGAAGGAGCTGCTGGGCTTCATCTCCAACCGCATTCAGCAGGCCGTATGGCGCGAGATGTGCGAGATTGTAATGCGCGGCGCCTGCAGCTTTGAAGACGCCGACAAGGCCGTTACCTTCGGCCCCGGCCTGCGCTGGGGCATCATGGGCCCGGGGCTCATCTTCCGCCTGGGCGCTGGCAGGGACGGCCAGGGCTTTGCGCATCCCGGCATGCAGAAATCTGTAAACCTGTGGCTGGACGACATGGCCACCTGGACGCGCTTCCCCGACGAGTGGCGCAGCGAAGTGTCTGCCAAGGGCATGGCCGAAGAAATGGCCAACCGCCCGGCCGAGATTGGCAACGACTACGACAGCCTTGCCGCCTACCGCGACAAGATGCTGGTGGAGCTGCTGAAGCTGCACGGCAAGCTGTAAGCCGCCCGGTGAGAGGGCCCCTGTGTTGTGAGACCCTCACCTTTCACATAATGGTTCGGGGCAAACGGCCCGCGTTTACACGCGGGCCGTTTGCCTTGGGGGGGCGAAGCACAAAATCCGGCTTGCATAGCAAACGGATTTTCCCGATGTCCGCAAAACGCCGCCCAAGGGAAGGCGGAGGGCGGAAACAGCGGGACGTATCTGCCGCCGTTCCCGCCACGCCATGGCAAAACAAATGTTCCCGTGCCCGGCGAAGCCAGGCAACGGAGGTTGCGCAGATGAGCCGTAAGAGCGCGCAGCATGCGAGGCGTGGGTGGGGCGCTGTGCGCCGGCAGATGGCTTGGCGAAGCCAAACATCTGACGCCCGATGTTCTTCGCGCGCGAGCCGAAAGGCGAAGCGCAAGAAGTAGGGCGCACAGCGCCCGTACAGCGGGTGGGGGCGCTGTGTGCCGGCTTTAAGGCAAGCACACCCCACCAAAGGCCTTGTACTGGCTGCGCGTAAAAAAACGCGGCCCGCTGTGCGGGCCGCGCCTTAGGCGGGTATATAGCCGTTATGCTTCGGCGGGGGAACCGTTCCCTTTTTGGGCGTTTTTCATGGTGTACATGCGCCGGTCGGCCACATCCAAAAGCTCACTCAGGCTTGCGCCGTCGGCGGGGTAGGCGGCCACCCCGTAGCTTACGCCTAAAAATATGGCGCCGGAATCGCCTACCCGGGTGGGCAGCGTGTCCATCTCGGCCAGAAATACCGCGGTGTCCCCGGCGGTAAGCAGCGCCACAAACTCGTCCCCGGCAATGCGGTAAAACCCGCCCCGGTTGCCGATGCGCTTTTTCGCCTCCTGGGCGAAAAAGGCCAGGTATTCGTCGCCCACCACATGGCCAAAGGTGTCGTTCACGCTTTTGAAATCGTTCAGGTCCATAAACACCAGGAAAAAGGGAACCTCGCGCGCAAGCAGCTGGTCTACGTCGCTTGCCAGCAGTGCACGGCCGCGCAGCTGGGTCAAATCGTCGTGGTAGGCAATTTTTTGCAGGGACTGGATGGTGCGGTCACTGTTGATGACGCGGTAGATATACCGGTAGAAATTGAGCGCGCACACCCCCGCCGAGGCGATGGCCAAGATGCGCATGATGTAAATGGCGGGGTAGATGAACGCCAGGTTGATGATGAAGACCGTCCAGAACCACACGATGCCCATCCACATCAGGGTGTAGGTCTCCTTTTGGGAAAGGTGGCTTAGCATGGGGAAAAACTTGTTTTTCAACACGCCGTAAAACCAGGGGAAGCTGACAAGGTAGATTAACGTTTGAACCAAAAAGGTTGTATAGCTGCGCGGCAGCGCCGCCACCATGCTGCTGGTGTGGATAGACACCGAGAAGGCGAGGAAGGTGTACACCCACGAGGTGCAGGCAAGGCAGATGATTTTGGAAACGGAGGTTTTGTACAGCAGCTTTATGGGCAGGGCAAACAAAAAGCCAAAAAAAACAAACAGGCCGCTGCCACTGCCGTAACCAGGCAAGTGGGAGACGGCCATATAAGAGCCGAACATCAGCACAACGACGGACAAAGCCATTGTGCTGTAAGTGATTTTGGCGGAAAACTTTTTTTCCGAGCATCTGTCGATGACAAACAGATTGATCAGAAGCATCTCCAGCGTGGTAAGCAGGGAAGCGGCGGTCTCGATGCAGGTCACCCTCTTTTGCGGGCAGTTGCCAAAAAGCCGAAAAAACACACGGCTATAAGGCTAGTATACTATATTTTAAACAACAAAACAAATGTGGTACAATGGTGCCAATAAACCAAAAGGAGACGCCCAAGTATGGAAAAGCAACAGTATGTGTGCGTAAAGTGTGGCAACCGCCACTACGAGAGTGACCAGTTCCAGGCCACGGGGGGAAACTTCGCCAAAATATTCGATGTGCAAAACAAAAAGTTCATCACCATCTCCTGCACGAACTGCGGATATACCGAGCTGTACCGCGGGGGCGCCAGCGGCGGCTGGGACATTCTGGATTTCCTTACAAGCTAGCGTGTGTCTGCAACCCTCAATTTGAAAACACACGCTAAGGCGCGGGCCGTTTTGCAGCACAGCCGCATAAACCACGCAAGAAGGGGGTTGGGCCATGGTGGACAAAACGATGCCGATAGAGAGCAGGGAGACCCTGATTCAGCTGCGCGGCACGAACGAGTTCAACTTCGACAACGCGGATACCTATTTGGGAGACTTCGACGCGGCCTCGGAGTGGAACAACGACATTGAGAACGCGCGTAAAAGCTTTCTGCACATTTCGTCGTACGAGCAGTTTTTGGACGAGAGCAAGCTGATTTTATTGGGGCGCACCGGCACGGGCAAAACCTCTATTTTGCGCTGCTTTGAGCACGACGTGAAAACCCGGGCCGGCAATTTGCGGTACGATTATGTCATCAACTACGATTTCAGCGAGATGCTGAGCAAAATTGTAGATTACGAGAACATCATCAGCGCGCCCCAGGTCTCCATCAAGCTGGTGGAGTCCTTCGAGGTGATGATCAACACCATTGTGATGCACACGCTGTACAACCAATATGGCCAAACCCATCTGGAGAAGGTGAAAAAGTATCTAACAGAGCAGGGGCTTATCCACATCCGGGGGTTTTCCAGCATTGTGCGGCTGTTTTTCCAGGCGGCAGAGGACATGAAGGGCACCTTTGGAGAATATGCCAGCAGCGTCGCCTCTGTGTACAATTTCATCTCAAAGGCCACCTCGGTAAGCTATTACGAGGCGCTGGAAGAGCTGTACGCGGCGCTGCAGAACAAGAAGTTTCTGATTTTGATAGACACCCTGAACGAGTACAATTTTGAAAAGGCCGAGACCATCACCATCATCAAGGCGCTAATCTCCCTGTGTTTCAAGTATTACAACAACCGGCAAAACGGCATCTACACCAAAATAGCCCTGCCGTCCGAGGTGTACCGCCGGCTTATCACGAAGGTGCCGGGCAAGCAGCAGGGCAACACCGTTACCATACAGTGGACGACAAAACAGTTGTTCTGCTTTATCGCGCTGCGCCTTTATGCCTGGTGCCAGCGGCAAAACGCGCCCATGTTCGCCTTTTGGCGCACGTTTGCGTACGACGACTTC
>JAJDGD010000089.1 GCA_030265505.1 Ruminococcaceae bacterium OttesenSCG-928-O06
TCGCCTACGGCTCGCATTCTTGGGCGTCGGGCTCCACTTGTTTTGGCGCAGCCGCGCCAAAGCCAAGTGTCGGCGTAAACGCCCTTACAGCAGCGGTGCGAAGAAGCGCGCCACAATTTGCGCGATGCGGCGGAACAGCGAGATGTTCTGTGTCTCTTCGTAACTCACCTCGTGCGCCACGGCAAAGCTGGCCTCCATGTCGGCCTTGGCCTGCCCCACAATGATGCCGCCGTAAAAGCTTGCGCAGTTTTCAAAATGCAGGTACAGGCTGCGGTAGTCCATGTTGGCGCTGCCGATGATAGCCACCTTGTCGTCGCTCACATACATCTTGGCGTGGTTGAAACCCGGGGTGTATTCAAAAATGCGCACCCCACTGCGCAGCAGCACCGGGTAATAGCTCTGCGTTACCATAAACACTTTGGGCTTGTCCGGTATGCCGGGGGTAAGAATGCGCACGTCCACCCCGCTTTTTGCCGCCAGAGTAAGGTTGGTAATCATCTCGTTGTCCAAAATCAGGTAGGGGGTGCTGATGTAGACATAGTTGTGGGCGTGGCGCAAAATGTTCAGGTAGGCGTTTTCGCTCACGTTTTCGCCGTCCAAGGGGGAGTCCCAATACGGCTGTACAAAGCCGTTTTCCAGCGTTAGGGGCGGCGGGGGAACCGGGGCGGGCAGGCGGTAATCTTCAAGGTTTGTCACGGTGGCAGTGGCATAGTCCCACGCGTGCAAAAAGGTGGTGACCATGGAATACACCGCCGGGCCGCACACCATGAAGGAGGTGTCTTTCCACACGCCGAAGCGCTCTTTCACGTTGATGTATTCGTCTGCGACGTTCAGCCCGCCGGAGAAGGCCACCGTGCCGTCCACCACCGTCAGCTTGCGGTGGTCGCGGTGGTTCAGCATGGCATAGTCGGACACATGGGTCGTCAGCTCCAGCGGGCTGAATACCGCCACCTGGATGCCCATGGCACGCAGTTTTTTGTCGTAGCCGGGCGGCAGGGTAAACAGGCTGCCAAAGCCGTCCCACATCAGGCGCACGTCCACCCCTTCGGCCACCTTTTCCTGCAGCACCTGTAGCGTGGCGTCCAGCATCACGCCCTCTTCCCAAATATAATACTGCATGAATATGTATTTTTCGGCGGCCTTGATGCTGTCTAAAAAACGGGGAAAGAAGTCTTCGCCCAGGGGGTAGTACTCTGTGTGGGTGGCCGGGTATACCGGCGAGGAGGCGTTCTGCAACAGATAGTGGGCGCTTTGGGCCAAATGGTCGTCCTGCTGTTTCAGCGCGTCCATCACCGCATTGTCCTGGCGCAGGGTGGCCTTTGTGCGGGCGTCTATTTCCAACAGCAGCCGGCGCTTTTTGCGGGGTACGGTGCGGTGGCCCCACACAAGGTAAAACACCGCCCCAAAAATGGGCATCAGCAAAATCACCAGCGTCCACATCAGCTTGTAGGCGGGGTTCAAGTCATCCTTTTCCAGCACCACCACCAGCACCAGCACCGTGATGACGGTGATGGCGCCGTATGCCATGGCGCCGATGTTTGCAAACCAGTAGATGAGCCCGAAAAACACCACGATTTGCAACAGGGCAAGCAGCGCCGCCAAAAAGGTTTTGGAAAGCACCACCCGCACAATGCGCCTAAATAAAGACGGGGTGCTTCTTTTTTTGTCGGTGGGGCGGTCTGCCGCCAGGGTGTCGGGCGGGGTTTGTGGGGGCATAGTCACTCTCCTGCGCTGGTGTCACTGGGGGAAACATCGCTGGTTGGTACGGAAGTATCGGTTTGGCTGCCTGGTGCGGCACTTGCCGGAGGACTTGCGGCACTTGTCCCTTCCACAGGCGGCCAGCCTGTAATGGTGACACGCTGCACCACCACCTGGGTTTTGGGCCGGGCGTCTTCGTCGGTAGAAACTTTCGCAATGGCGTCCACCACGTCCATGCCCTCCACCACCTGGCCAAATACCGTGTCGGTATAGTCCAGGTACGGCGCACCGCCCCCCTGGCGGTAGGTGTCCACCACCTCCTGGCGGATGCCGGCGTCCAAAAGGCGGGCCAAGGCGGCTTCGGAAAGGCTATCCTGCGGGGTGCACACGATGTAGAACTGGCTCAGATGGGTGTCTGCCTGGCCATTTGCCGCTGCCATGCACACCGCGCCCGAGTAATGGTGCAACTGCTCGCTATACTCTGTTTGGAAGGGGGCGCCCCACACACTTTGGCCCGAAAGGCCCGTGCCGGTGGCGTCTCCCCCTTGTATTACAAAGTCCTCCACCACACGGTGGAATTCCGTGCCGTCGTAATAGCCCTGCTGGGCCAGGCGGCAAAAGTTCTCCACCGCCAGGGGGGCATTTTCGGGGTACAACACCAGCTTTATTTCGCCACGGTCTGTCTCTAAAAGGGCATAGACGGCATTTTCCTCTGCGGGCGAAAACTGCACTTCCTCGCTGAATACCGCATCGCGCCGGGTGCTTCCCCCCACGCCCGGGGCCTCGCTTTTTGCACAGGCGCACAGCAGGAACACCGCCACCAGCACAAGGCCTATACGCCTTTTCAAAGCCTCGCCCCGCTTTCCCACAGGCCGGTTTGCCGCCGAAGGGTCAAAACCGGGCGGCTGCCTGCGCGTTTATTATACACCATCCGGCCCACAATCGCATAGCATACAAACAAACAACAAGTGAAATGTTTGTGGCAGCATTGTTTCGCCCTGCTGCGCGGTTGACGGACGCGGGCGGATTGGGTATCATTAAGACAGAGACCACACCCGGCCCGAAGGAGGCACGCATGACAGACAACGTAAACCTTACCGCTTTGCCCGAGGAGGAAGAGGACTACACGCCCGACCTTTTGTCCTTGGAAGACGAAGACGGAAAAGAGCACAATTTTGAGGTGCTGGACGCCTTTGAGATGGACGACGAGCGGTACCTTGCCATGGCCCCCTACAGCGAAGATGCCGCCGAGCGCCTGGCCCAGAACGCCGAGATTTTGATGATGCGCCTGGGCGAGGAAGACGGAGAGGAATACCTGGACCTTGTGGAGGACGAAGAGGAATTTTCTGCCGCCATGCAGGTGTTTTTCAACCGCATGTCCGACGTGTACGACATCGACGTGGACGAACTGCGCCGCCAACTGGAGGATGAGAGGGGAAGGTAACGGGCTAAGATACACCCTGTGTCTGCCTGCCTGGCTATACAAACACCTCTCGCCTTGCTGGAAAATACGCCGATACAACCTGCCTTGTTCGATTGTTGCAGCCATATTTATCCTACTGGTTATGAAATGGGAGCCTGAGTCCCTGGGTGGATTGCAGACCTCCCGCAGGCACTGCCTGCGGAAGAAGGGAGCGCGAAGCCCACGGCAGGGCACCCCCCTGCTTGAGAAGAGTGGGTTATAACTAGGCTGCAGACGGCAAGGCGGGTGTATTTTTTGCCAGGCCACAAAAAGAAACGCCCGCCAAAAGGGCGCAAACAGCTT
>JAJDGD010000009.1 GCA_030265505.1 Ruminococcaceae bacterium OttesenSCG-928-O06
CGTGATGACCACATTTTGCACCCCGGCACAAAGCAGCGCCGCGCCCGCCCGGGGCAAATCGTCGTCGTTTTCTATGGGGACATCAGCCAGCAGGGCCGCCTCCATGCGGTTGCACTTCAGGGTGTGCAGGCGTGGCAAAAGCCCAAACAGTTTTTTTGCCTTACTGGTAGAGACAGGGTCTACCACCAGGGGGCAACTTACCTGTTCACACAAAAAAGCCAGGGTCTCCTGCGGGGGGTTTGTGTCAAAAACGCAGTATTCGGCGCGGTTCAAAATCTCCAGCCGCTGGGCCAAAAAGGCCGGGGTAATGCGCTCGTAAATGGCCATGTCTGCCACGGCAAGCTCCATGTCTCCGGCCTTATTTGTAATGAAAAGATAGGTGGCGCTGGCCTCGTCCTCCATGCGCGGGGCGTGGGTGATGTCCACCCCGGCTTTGCGGCAGCTGTCGGCCAGCTGGTGGCCGGCGTCGTCGGCCCCAAAGGCGGAGATAAACCGCACGCCCTGCCCCATAAGGGCCAGGTTGTGGGCGATATTGCGCCCCACCCCACCGGGAGAAAAACCCACGGTCCCGGGGTTGGAGTCTCGCGGTACCAGCGGCGCCAAGGGGCGGCCGCCGATGTCCATATTGGCGCCACCCACCACGGCCACATAGCCCTCGCCCCCCGGGGGCAAAAGGTAGCCCCGGCCGCGCAGAAGGCCCTTTTTCACCAGGTTTGTGATGTGCACCGACACCGACGAGCGGGTAATGCCCACGCGGCGGGCCAGCTCCTGCTGGGAGATCATCGGGTCATCCTGAATGAGGCGCAGGATTTCCTGTTCGCGTTCGGTGGCCATGGCCGTGCCCTCTTTCTTCAATATAAGCAAATGGCAATATATTAAGCATGTGCTTATATCATAATTGACACAGGGGAAAATGTCAAGAGGAGAAGTGCCCTATATGCAAAAAAGTGAGCCCCCGGCAAAGCAAAGCCCCGCGCGGGCGGCGGGGCCCTGCGCGGGGCGGGATGGAGCAGAGAAGATACGACGATACGATTTTGGAAGTGCCCGGCGATGCCGTATTGCAAACGGCGCAGGGAGACGCAACCACTATTCCTTTAAGAAGGGGCGCATTTGCTGCAGCAGGCCGGCGGCGGTAAGGCCAAACTCTTGCAGCAGCGCCGCGGCCGGGCCCGAGTGGCCGAACACGTCCTGCACACCCACGCGCAGCACCGGCACCGGGCAGTGCCGGGCGGTGACGCCGCACACCGCTTCGCCCAGGCCCCCGATGATGCTGTGTTCCTCGGCGGTGACAATGCGCCCGCACTCGGCCGCGGCGCGCAATACCAGTTTCTCGTCCAGCGGCTTTATGGTGGCCATGTTGATGACCCGGGCGGAAATGCCCTCTTCGGCCAGGGTGCCTGCCGCTACAAGCGCCTCGTACACCATCAGCCCGGTGGCAATGATGGCAACGTCTGTGCCCTCGCGCAGCACTTCGCCTTTGCCCAAAGTGAAGGTGTAGCCTTCGCCGTGGAAGGCGGGCACCGCCATGCGGCCAAAGCGCATGTACACCGGCCCTTCGTGGGCGTAAGCGGCCGTTACCAGGGCTTTGGCCTCGGCATCGTCTGCCGGGCAGGCCACCACCATGCCCGGGATGCTGCGCATCAGGGCAAAATCCTCGTTACACTGGTGAGAGGCGCCGTCCTCGCCCACGCTGATGCCCCCGTGGGTGGCGCCTATTTTCACGTTCAGGTGGGGGTAGCCGATGGAGTTGCGCACTTGTTCGAACGCGCGGCCCGCGGCAAACATGGCAAAGGTGGAGGCAAAAGGTACCAGCCCGCAGGTGGAAAGCCCCGCGGCCACGCCCATCATGTTGGCCTCGGCAATGCCGGTGTTAAAAAAGCGGTCGGGGTGGGCCTCTTTGAACATGGCGGTTTTGGTGGCTTCAGAGAGGTCGGCGTCCAGCACCACCACGTTTTTGTGCTGGGCGCCCAGCTGCACCAGGGCCCCGCCATAGCTTTCCCGTGTGGCAATTTTCTGCAATTCAGCCATTTGCCTGTCCTCCCAGCCGGGTGTAAGTTTGGTCCAGCTCGCCTTTGGCCTCGGCATATTGCTCGTCGTTGGGGGCCTTGCCGTGCCAGGCGGCCTTGCCCTCCATAAAGCACACGCCCTTGCCCTTGGTGGTGTTTGCCACCAGCACGCTGGGCTTGCCTTTTACACCGCGGGCGGCGGCAAAGGCGGCGGAAAGCGCGTCAAAGTCGTTGCCGTCTACCGGGAACACCGCAAAACCGAAGGCCTCCATCTTTTTGTCTATAGGCTGGGCGTCCATCACCTCGGCGGTGGGGCCGTCTATCTGCAGGCCGTTCACGTCTATGATGACGCACAGATTGTCCAGCTTGTGGTGGGCAGCGTACATAAAGGCCTCCCAGCACTGGCCCTCTTCTATCTCGCCGTCGCCCAGCAGGGCGTAAACGCGGTTTTCGGCGCCGGTAATGCGCGCGCCCAGCGCCATGCCGCAGGCGGCAGAGATGCCCTGGCCAAGGCTGCCGGTGCTCATATCCACCCCGGGGGTGTTTTTCATGCTGGGGTGGCCCTGCAGGTGGCTGCCGGGCTGGCGCAGGTGCAAAAGGTCCTCCAGCGGGAAATAGCCGCGGTGGGCCAGGGTGGCGTACAGCCCCGGCGCGGTGTGGCCCTTGCTTAGCACAAAGCGGTCCCTGCCGGGCTTTTGCGGGTTTTGGGGGTCTATGTCCATCTCCTCGAAGTAAAGATAGGTGAAGATGTCGGCGGCGCCAAGGCTGCCACCGGGGTGGCCGCTTTTGGCCGCGTGGGTGGCGTCCAGAATGCTTTGCCGCACCTTGCAGGCGGTAAGCTCCAGTTCGGCTTTGCGGGCAGGCTGCATGGGGATACTCCTTTTCCGGCGTGTTGTCGTATTATTCCCTGGCAAAATGAAGGCAGTGTAAACTTCTGTTTTGATTGCGGCGCACAAGAGGACGAAAGGGGGAATGCCCCTGCCACAAGCGGCGAGCTTTGTACCCCAAGGGCGTGGCGCCGCCGCTTGCGCCGCGGGATGAGACAGCTTATTCCCCGAAGGCCTTGCGGTAATCCTGCTGGAATTTCTCTATACCCTGGGCCGTGAGGGGGTGGTTGCACATGTCCATCAGCACCTTGTAGGGTACCGTGGCAATGTGGGCGCCGGCCAAAGCGCTCTCGGTAACGTGCATGGGGTGGCGGATGCTGGCGGAGATGATCTCGGTTTGGATGTCGTGCAAATCGAAAATGGCCGCCACGGTGGAGATAAGCTCCATGCCGTTTGTGGAGATATCGTCCAGCCGGCCCACAAAGGGGGAGACAAAGGCCGCGCCCGCCCGCGCGGCAAGCAAGGCCTGGTTTGCGGTGAACACCAGCGTCACGTTGCAGGCAATGCCCTCGGCCGCCAGGATGCGGGTGGCCTTCAGGCCCTCGGCCGTCATGGGAATTTTCACCACCATATTGGCGTGAATGCGCGAAATCTCGCGCCCTTCGGCCACCATGCCGGCGGCGTCTGTGGTGGTGGCCTTCACCTCGCCCGAAATAGGCCCGTTTACCAAAGAGGCGATTTCGGCCACCACCTGGGCAAAGTCTCGCCCCTCCTTCGCAATCAGCGAAGGGTTGGTGGTAACCCCGCAGATGACGCCCATCTCGTTGGCCTGGCGGATCTCCTCCAGGTTCGCGGTATCCAAAAACAGTTTCACGCCGGTGTCCCCCTTACATTTCATATAGAGCGTATGCGGCAGCGCCGCGGTGCGGCGGGCAGTGTCATAGCAAACCTCATTATAACACCCGGGAATGACCCATGCAATGCCCCGCCCCCCAAAAGCCGCCACGCGCGGGGTGGGGCGTTTGCGGCAGGGCCGGCCGGCAAAAGAACAAAACAGCGGCACTCCCTTTTGGGCAATGTCCGGGCATTGTCGAAAACAACAAAAAAACATGGAGAAAGTCCTTGTTTTTTTCAAGTTTGTTTGGTAGTATAATCAGGTAGCATTAGATTTGACTAATGATTAACAAATTTGGGTTTTGTGCATTTGCAGCGGCAGCATGGATGCGCAGGGGTTAAAGTGCGCGTGGGCCGCTTATTTGAATGTAAGGGGTGATAGTATTGGCAGAAAATTCGATTGACCTGGTACGCAAGACTGAGACCGAGGCCGAGGATGTGGCACGCAATGCCGCACGCGAGGCCGCCCGTATTGTGGACGCAGCAGGCGACGAAGCGGCGGCGGCGACCCAAAAGGCGCTGGACGACGCCCGTGCCGCAGCGGCGGCGCGTGTTGCAGACGCCCACCAGAAAAGCCAGCAGCAGCTGCAGCAGGCTATGGCCAGCCTGGATGGCGAAATGGACGCCCTGGCGGCTTCGGCACGGGAAAAGCAGCCCAAAGCCGTGGAGATGATTTTACAGCAATTGGCGTAAGGGCGCCGGCCGCACAAGCGAATATTCTGTAAGGGGGACATTCGATTTATGGCGATACTGCCGATGGAGCGTATCCATCTTGTGGCCATGAAGCGCGACCGGAAAAGCATTCTGGAGATGTTGCAGCGCCGCGGCGCGGTTGAGGTGAGTGACATCCAGAATGAGGACGAGGTATTCACCAAAGCAGACACCGCCACCACCTGTGGCCTGTTTGAAAAGAATGCCGAGACCGCCCGAAGCGCCATGGAAATCTTGTTGAAGCACACAGACATCAAAAAGCCTTCGCTGGCATTTTTGCACGGGCGCGAGGCGATTAGCGTGGAGACCAACGACGCGTTTTACGAGAAACGGGACGACGTGCTGCGCGACGCACAGCGCATTGTGCAGTTGCAGCGCAACATTGCCGAGGCAAAGGCCGAGCAGCTGCGCTTGGAGGCGGGGCTGGAAGCGCTGGTGCCCTGGATGGATTTGCCGGTGCCCCAAACCTTTGGCGGCACGCGCAAAACCGCGGTGTTCATCGGCACGCTGGAAGGCGAGCACAACCTGGAGGGCGTGTTGGCCCAGCTTGCCGAGGCGGCGCCGGATTTGGCCCCGCTGCATGTGGAGATCGTCTCGGGCACAAAGCAGCAAACCAGCCTGTTGGTGATGAGCCTGAAAAAGGACGCCACCCGCGCCGAGGATGCCCTGCGGGCCATTGGCTTTGCGCGGCCCCCGGCCGCAAGCCACCTGGCCCCGGCCGTACAAAAGCAAAGGCTGGAGGAGCAGATGGCCGAGGCCACCAAAACCGTGGCCGACGCCGAGGAAGAGATTCGCAGCTACGCGGGCCAGTGGGACGACTTCCGCTTTTTGGAAGACCACATGACCATGCGTGCCGAAAAGTACGGCGTAATTGAAAAGCTGGCGCAATCGGCCCATACCTTTGTGCTGCAGGGCTACATTCCCGCCGGCGACGCGCCCGCCTTGCAGCAGGAGCTGACCGACACGTTCCTCTGCTCGGTGGATTTGGAGGACGCAGGCCCCACCGGCGACGAAGTGCCGGTGAAGCTGAAGAACAACTGGTTTTCAGAGCCGACCGAGAGCGTGCTGGAAGCCTACAGCATGCCCGGCAAGGGCGAGATAGACCCCACCAGCGTGATGTCCATTTTCTACTATGTGATGTTCGGGCTGATGTTCTCTGACGCGGGCTACGGGCTGATTATGGCCGGCGTGTGCGGCTTCTGCTACCTGAAATTCCGCAAGAATTTGGAGCCCAACTGGAGCAAGAACATCCGTATGTTCTTCTGGTGTGGTATCTCCACCATTTTCTGGGGCGTCATCTTCTCCAGCTACTTCGGCGATGTGGTGGACGTGGTGAGCCAGACCTTCTTCGGCCACACCGTCAGCATCCCGCCGGTTTGGTTCTACCCCATGGAAAAACCCATGCTGCTGCTGGTGTTCAGCTTGGGCATCGGCACCATCCACCTGACGGCCGGCTACATCATGAAAGCCGTTACCTGCGCCCGCCAGAAGGATTATTCCGGCATTCTTTATGACGCGGTGTTCCCGATTGCCATGTGGTACCCGCTCATCCTCATTTTGCTGGGCAGCGACATGTTCGTCACCATCGCCGGCTTCAAGCTGACGCTGCCGTCCATCGTCACCCCCATCTGCCTTGCCGTTTCGGGCGTTGCCATCATAGGCATCGTATTTACCGGCGGGCGCGAGAGTAAAAACTGGGGCAAGCGTCTTTTGAAAGGCATCTACGCCGTTTACAACGGCATTTCCGGCTGGCTTAGCGATACCTTGAGTTACAGCCGCCTGCTGGCCCTGGGGCTGGCCACCGGTGTTATTGCCAGCGTTATGAACCAGCTGGGCGCGCTTGTGGGCAGTGGTTTCTTCGGGGTGGTGGTGTTCATCATCGTGTTCGCGGTGGGCCAGGCGCTCAACTTCGGCATCAACGTGCTGGGCGCGTATGTGCACTCCAACCGTCTTGAGTATGTGGAGTTCTTCGGCAAATTCTATGATGGAGGCGGGCGTAAGTTCTCCCCATTTGGAATTCATACAAAGCATTACAAAATTATTGAGGAGGAAACTAAATCATGACTTTCGCATCTTTTCTGGATTCTCTTGGCCCCTTCTTCGCAGTAGCCGGTATGGCGCTGGCTTCCTTCCTGCCCGGCATGGGCTCCGCCAAAGGCGTGGGCATCGGCGGCCAGGCAGCCTCTGCCGTTGTTACCGAGGACCCCAGCCAGTTTGGTAAAGTGCTTATCCTGCAGCTGCTGCCCGGCACCCAGGGCATCTACGGCCTGCTCATCGCCTTTATGGCCATGATCAACATCGGCATCATGGGCGGCGTAGCCACCATTTCTGCAGTGAAGGGCCTTGCGTACCTGGCCGCCTGCCTGCCCATCGCGCTGGCTGGCTATTTCTCCGCCATCCACCAGGCCAAAACCTCCGTTGCAGCCATCAACCTGGTTGCCAAACGGCCCGACCAGTTCGGTAAAGCCATCCTGTTCCCCATCATGGTGGAGACCTACGCCATCCTCGCGCTGCTCATCAGCCTGCTGGCCGTGATGAACATCGGCAACATGCCCATCTAAGCAGACCCGTACCGTAAATCCCATATAAAGGAGGGTCTGTGTTGACCGGACTGGATAAGATACTGCAGGAGATCCGGGATGAAGCCGCCGCGGAAGCGCAGCAGGCGTTGGCAAAGGCGAAAGCCGAGGCTGATGAGATTTTGGCTGCCGCCAAAACAGAGAGCGACGCCAAAGTGGCCGCCATAGAGGCCGCCGCTACGCAGGATGTGGCCGACATAGAGCGCAGCCAAGAGAGTGCCGCGGCGTTGCAGCGCCGCCAGCGCACCCTGGCCCAGAAGCAAACCTTGCTGGCCGAAACCCTGGATAGGGCACTGCAAGCCCTGTACGCGCTGGATGAAGACGCGTATTTTGCCCTGTTGAGCAGGCAGGCCGTAAAGGCCGCCCAGCCAGGCGAGGGCATACTGATGCTGAACGAAAAAGACAAAAAGCGCCTGCCCGCCGGCTTTGAAAAGCAGGTGGCAGACGCGCTGCCCGCCGGCGCTTCCTTGAAGGTGTCGGACGCGACCCGCCCCATTGACGGAGGGTTTGTGCTGAAATATGGCGATGTGGAAGAGAACTGCTCCTTCGAGGCCATCTTCAACGCCCGTACGGATGAATTCTCGGACATGATTCGCGAGGTGCTGTTCGCCTAAGCCGAACAGGGCACACACAACCCAACGAAAGGAGGCGGCAACTTTGGCAGAAGAACAATATGTATACGCGGTAACCCGTGTGCACATCAACGAACAGGGCCTACTGAGTAAGCAGGACCTGGAGCAGCTCATCTCGGCGCCCACCCTGGCCGAGGCGTTCCGCCTGCTGACCGACAAGGGCTGGGGCTCGGCCGATATTGCGGCAGACGACCCGGACGCCCTTGTGGCCTACGAGACGGCCCGCACCTGGGGCCTGATTGAAGAGCTGGTGGGAGACTCCACCCCCTTCAACGTGTTCCGTGTGGCCAACGACTACCACAACCTTAAAGCCGCCATTAAGCTGGCGTACTCGGCCGACGACGAGAACGAGACCGGCCGGTATTTCCTGGGCTTTGGCACTGTGCCGGTGGAGACCATTGTGAAGGCGGCGGACGAGCATGACTTTTCCGCCTTGCCCGAGGACATGGCCAAAGCCGGCCAGGAGGCCTATGAAGCGCTGGCACACACCGGCGTGGGCCAGGCCTGCGACATGGTGATTGACCGCGCGGCGCTGGTGGCGGTGGACAAGGCCGGCAAAGAGACCAAGAGCGAACTGCTGCGCCGTTATGCCGAGCTTACGGTAGATTCCGCCAATATCAAAACGGCGGTGCGCTGCTGCCGCATGGGCAAAAACCGCGATTTCATTGACCGCGCCATTGCCCCGGCCGGCACGCTGAATACCGAAAAGCTGGCCGCTGCCGCAGCCGAAGGCATGGACGCCATTTACGAGTACCTGCGCACCACCGCCTATGCAGGCGCCGTGGATGAGCTGGAGGTGTCTCTGGCCAATTTTGAGCGCTGGTGCGACAACCAGTTGATCGAGATGATTCGCCCGCAGCGGAACAACTACTTCTCGCTGGAGCCGCTGGCCGCCTATATCCTGGGCCGGGAGAATGAGATCAAGATGGTGCGGCTGATCCTTTCGGCCAAGATGAACGACTTGCCCGCCGAAGCGCTGAGGGAAAGGTTGCGTGAGACCTATGTATAAAATTGCAGTGATGGGCGACCGCGACAGCATTTACGGCTTTTCCTCGGTGGGGCTGGACATCTACCCTGTGGATGACCCGTCCTTAGCCCTGCGCACGGTGCGCAACCTTACAGAGGGTGGCTACGCCATCATCTATATGACGGAGAGCCTGTTTTCCCGCATGGAGCAGGACCTCAACGAGTTCAACGAGCAGCCCTTGCCCGCCATCATCCCCATTCCCGGCGTTACCGGGAACACGGGCCTCGGCATTAGCCGGGTGAAAAAAAGCGTGGAAAAGGCAGTTGGTTCAGACATTATCTTCGGCGGAGAATGACCCCCCGCCACAGAAATGCTGCAGAAATACAGCAGAGCGACGGGTTATTGGTTATTGGTGTGGGGCGCATTCCATCGAATAGCTGATTGCTGATAACCAATAACGATAGGAGGATGATTCGTAAGCATGAGCAGCAAAGGCACGATCAAAAAAGTGGCCGGCCCGCTCGTTATTGCCGAGGGTATGCGCGACGCCAACATGTTTGACGTGGTGCGTGTGGCCGAAAACCGCCTGATGGGCGAAATCATCGAGATGCACGGCGACCAGGCCAGTATCCAGGTGTACGAAGAGACGAGCGGCCTTGGCCCCGGCGCGCCGGTGGAAAGTACCGGCATGCCCATGAGCGTGGAACTGGGCCCCGGCCTCATCCAGAATATTTACGACGGGATTCAGCGTCCGTTGGAATCCATCAAAGCCATAAGTGGCAACCGCTTAGAGCGCGGCGTGGAAGTACCCAGCCTGGACCGCGAGAAAAAGTGGGCGTTTGAACCCACCGCCGCGGTGGGCCAGCAGGTGCAGGCCGGCGACTTTTTGGGCGCCGTGCAGGAGACGGACATCGTCTCGCACAAAATTATGGTGCCCCCGGGCGTTAGCGGCAGCGTGAAAGCCATTGCCCCGGGCGAGTTTACCGTGGAAGAAGCCATTGCCACCATTACCACCGAGAATGGCGACGTGGAAGTGCCCATGATGCAGCGCTGGCCTGTGCGGCGCGGCCGCCCCTACAAAGAAAAACTGAACCCGGATGTGCCGCTGGTTACCGGCCAGCGGGTCATCGATGCGTTGTTCCCCATTGCCAAGGGCGGCACGGCGGCCATTCCCGGCCCCTTCGGCAGCGGCAAAACCGTTACCCAGCACCAGCTGGCCAAATGGGCCGACGCCGACATCGTGGTCTATATCGGCTGCGGCGAGCGCGGCAACGAGATGACCGACGTGCTTTTGGAGTTCCCCGAATTGCTTGACCCGAAAACCGGCAAAAGCCTGATGGAGCGCACGGTGCTTATCGCCAACACCTCCGACATGCCGGTGGCCGCCCGTGAGGCCAGCGTGTATACCGGCATTACCATTGCCGAGTACTTCCGCGACATGGGCTACTCTGTGGCGCTGATGGCCGACTCCACCTCCCGCTGGGCCGAGGCCATGCGCGAGATGAGCGGACGCCTGGAAGAGATGCCCGGCGAGGAAGGCTACCCCGCATACCTGGGCAGCCGCCTGGCCCAGTTCTATGAGCGCGCCGGCCGTGTTATCACCCTGAGCAGCGAGCAGCGCGAAGGCGCCCTGTCCGTTATCGGCGCGGTGTCTCCATCCGGCGGCGACATCTCCGAGCCTGTCAGCCAGGCCACGCTTCGTATTGTGAAGGTGTTCTGGAGCCTGGACGCCAACCTTGCCTACGCCCGCCACTTCCCGGCCATCAACTGGCTTACCAGCTACAGCCTGTACCTGGACGACGTGGGCAGCTGGTTCGACGCCAACGTGAAGCGGGACTGGATGGAAAAGCGCGGCCGCCTGATGCTGCTGTTGCAGGAAGAGAGCGAGCTGGAAGAGATTGTGCAGCTGGTGGGTATGGACGCGCTGAGCGCCCCCGACCGCCTGAAGCTGGAAGCCGCCCGCAGCATTCGCGAGGACTTTTTGCACCAGGACTCTTTCCACGAGGTGGACACCTATACCCCGCTGGACAAGCAGTATCTGATGATGAGCCTGGTGCTGGACTTCTACGACGCCTCGCAGAAGGCGCTGGACCGCGGCATTTCCATCAACGACATTGTGAAGATGCCCGTGCGTGAGGCCATCGGCCGTGTGAAGTATATTCCTGAGGCAGACATTGCGGCAGAATACGAAAAGGTCAAAGAGCAACTCGCGTCCGAGATTGAGAATCTTGCCAAGAAACTGGATGAGGAGGATGCCTAATGCCGAAGGAATATAGAACGATACAGGAAGTGGCCGGCCCGCTGATGCTGGTGCGCGGCGTGACCGATGTGACCTATGATGAGCTGGGCGAGGTGGAGCTTGCTTCCGGCGAGCGCCGGCGCTGCAAAGTGCTGGAGATAGACGGTGGCAACGCGCTGGTACAGTTGTTTGAGGCCTCCACCGGCATCAACCTGGAAAACTCGAAAGTGCGCTTTTTGGGCCGCAGCATGGAGCTGGGCGTGTCTGAGGACATGCTCTCCCGCGTGTTCGACGGCCTGGGCCGCCCCATCGACGGCGGGCCCGACATTTTGCCCGAATTCCGCCGGGACATCAACGGCTTGCCCATGAACCCCTCTGCCCGTGCCTACCCGCAGGAGTTCATCCAGACCGGCGTTTCGGCCATTGACGGCCTGAACACCCTGGTGCGTGGCCAGAAACTGCCCATCTTCTCCGGCAGTGGCCTGCCCCACGCCCAGCTGGCGGCCCAAATTGCCCGCCAGGCCAAGGTGCGCGGCACGTCCGACCCCTTCGCCGTGGTGTTTGTGGCCATGGGTATCACCTTTGAGGAGTCGAACTTCTTCATCAACTCGTTTAAGGAGTCCGGCGCTATCGACCGCGCCGTCATGTTCATCAACCTGGCCAACGACCCGGCCGTTGAGCGTATTGCCACCCCGCGTATGGGCCTTACCGCGGCCGAATACCTGGCTTTCGACAAGGGCATGCACGTTTTGGTCATCCTCACCGACATCACGAACTACGCCGACGCGCTGCGTGAGGTTTCGGCCGCGCGCAAGGAAGTGCCGGGCCGCCGTGGTTACCCCGGCTACCTGTATACCGACCTTGCCACCCTGTACGAACGCGCCGGCCGCCTGGAAGGCCGCCAGGGTTCCATCACCATGATCCCCATCCTCTCCATGCCGGAAGACGACAAGACCCACCCCATTCCCGACCTTACCGGCTACATTACCGAGGGGCAGATTATTCTGGACCGTGCGCTGTACCGCAAGGGCCTGCAGCCCCCGGTGGACGTGCTGCCCAGCCTGTCCCGCCTGAAGGACAAGGGCATTGGCGAGGGCAAGACCCGTGCCGACCACGCCAACACCATGAACCAGCTGTTTGCAGCCTACAGCCGCGGCAAAAACGCCAAAGAGCTGATGACCGTGCTGGGCGAGGCCGCTTTGACCGACATCGACCTTCTGTACGCCAAGTTTGCCGACGAGTTCGAGGAGAAATATGTGAACCAGGGCTACAACACCAACCGGGACATTGAGGAGACCCTCTCCATCGGCTGGGAGCTGCTGCGCATTCTGCCCCGCTCGGAGCTCAAGCGTATCAAGGACGAGTTTTTGGATGAGTTCTACGACGCATAGGCCAAAGCAGGAAAGACGTTTGTTTTCGCCATTTCATCTCAAAAATATGTGCATAGCATATAGTAAGGCGAATTGATATGGCAGGATAAACAATGGATTGGCGTATGGGCCCGCAAGGGCTACCCGATGCAACACAAGTACTTTTAAGACAAACGAGGAGGGGTGTGAGTGGCAAAAAAGCAGGTTAACCCCACCCGCATGGAGCTTACCCGCTTCAAGCGCAAGCTGGTTACGGCGCAACGCGGCCATAAGCTGCTGAAGGACAAGCGCGACGAGCTGATGCGCCAGTTTTTGGATTTGGTGCGCAAGAACAAAGAGCTGCGCGAAAAGGTGGAGGAGGGCATCCGTGCCGCTTCCCAGAATTTTGCGCTGGCCCGCGCCACCATGAAGGACGAGGTGCTGGACACCGCCCTGCTTGCCCCCAGCCAGGAAGTTACCCTGGAGGCGGGCGAGAAAAACGTGATGAGCGTGATGGTGCCCCAGTTCGAGATTAAGACCCGCAGCGCCGACGAGAGCAATATCTACTCCTATGGCTTTGCCTTCACCTCCGGCGATTTGGACGGGGCCGTGAAGAGCCTGGCCGATGTGCTGCCGGACATGTTGGAGCTGGCGGAGATTGAGAAAAGCTGCCAGCTGATGGCGGCGGAGATTGAGAAAACGCGCCGCCGCGTGAATGCGCTGGAGTATGTGATGATCCCCGAGATGCAGGAAACCATCAAGGAGATTACCATGAAGCTGGACGAGAACGAGCGCAGCACCCAAATTCGCCTGATGAAGGTGAAGGACATGATGCTGGAGCAGACGTATCATTACGAAGAACGTGCCAACGCACAATTTCAGTCAGACATTCGTAGCGAACTGGAAGTCTGACTAACTTAAAACTAACAATACGTTCAACTTAGATAGGAAAGAGCCGCCCTAGACAGGAGAGTAACTGTCTGGGGCGGCTCTTTTTATGTGAGTGGAGGGGTGGCTTACCTATGGGCTAGCACTTGTAACTATTTTGTAACTTGACGCACTGAAAAAAGCACCTCCAAAATCAGGGGGGTAGCACCTTCGGTATTGGGAGTCGGGGTGAAACAGCACTCCGACTTTGGGACAGTGACACACAAGCACATGGGGGTAAGAAGGAAACTATGGGGAGTAAGGGCTCCAAAACCTCGATTTGATAGAATATAAGTAGGTTAATCGTGGCCGCGATACAAAACTTACTACTTCTACATCGGAGGATTTTAACCATGGAAGAGATTAGCATCATTGTATCAGAGGCAAACGCCGCTGACACAGGAGAACCCAGCGATTGCGACACAACCCAGCCAGATTTAGGTGAGGTTGCTATAGTCACCGGGGTTGCCAGCTTACTAGATAAAGCCGATGAATTTGATTGGGATAGGAACGAATTAAAAAGCGAGCGGCTGCTGTTGGGTAGTCAGCAAGCAACTGGAGGCCCCCATGCAATTACAGGTATTGTATCAGAGGCAAACGCCGCTGACACAGGAGAACCTAGCGATTGCGACACAACCCAGCCAGATTCAGACGAGGTTGCCAAAGTTGCCAAGGTTGCCAACTTGACGGAGAAGGCGGATGAAATTGAACTGGCGAAAAGCCAAAAGTTCTCGCTGGTGCTTAGCGGTAAGATGGATAAGGCAACCTTTTGCATCTACTACGAACTGGTGTTGCGTGACGAGTCCGGCAATGAGAGTACGCCCATGCAGTTCTTGGGCAGCGAGCTTGCCGAAGATAAGCAACTCAATTATGGGTATATCACCCGGTTGAGAGATATGCCTGGAGATTTCGGGAAGCATATCGGAGAAATTGTAAAGGTTATTGCTGCGGCAATTCCAAGGCTCAATATTATCAAGCAGGGCATTAAAATCCATACCAATGACCTACTCGGTGAAATAACCGCGTGTGTGCGGGTGATGGAAGATGAATACCCGGCGAAAACGGCAAATTGCAGAAAAGCGGCTCTTATCTGGCGCGACCCTGAGACAGGCAAAAAGTATGTCTGCATCAAGTCGACTGCTATTGCAAAACTGCTGGACGATATGGACAGCGGCTGGACACGGCGCGAGTTCCAGAATACCTTTTCAAAAAAGGGGCTTCTGGTTACAACAGATTCCGAGCGGAAATATCACCCATATGAAGTGGCCCATAAATTTGATGGCACTAACTCACAGTGGTATTACCAGTTTGAGGTAGTGGATATTCAGCAGGCCGAAGGCACTAACCCAACCGACCCGGGGCAAGGTAAGGAAAAGCCCGAAGGCGGTGATGGCGTATGATTTACCGCCCCTATTCATACTTTGGCGGCAAGGCAAAAATGTGCTACCGCATACTGGGCCTTCTGCCACTTGTATTCAATGAATGGTATGACCTGTTCGCCGGGAGCGGTGTTATCACCATCAACAGGGGCAGGCCGGGGGCGGCTCACCTTAACGATTGGGATAGCGGCATATACAACTTCTTCAAGGTGTTGTCGGATATCGAGAAGGGGCCGAAGCTCATATCTATGCTTTTGCGGCTGGAATACCACAAGGATATCTTTGCGGAAGCGCATGATATTGTAGAGAAGATTGAAAACGGAAAGATGGAAGCGGAGCTGTACATCTGGGCGGTGGCGGTGTTTGCGGATATCACCATGAGCTTCTCGGGTATGCGAAACTCATTCGCTAATCGCAGCCAGAAGGGCGACTACACACATAAATACAGGGCGCAGATTTCCAAGCACCTGCCGGAAGTTCATAGGCGGTTGAGGGGTGTGACGATAACCAACCGCAAAGCGCAGGATATACTGCTTGAAATTGCCAAAAAGGCCACGGCATTTGTTTATCTCGACCCTCCGTACTGGCCCGCTTCGATTGCTGAAGGCAGTAGCAAAAAAGGTTACAACAGAGGAATGCCAGCGAAAGAGCAGATTGAAATGCTAGAGATTCTGGTATCAGGCAATCTGATGTATATGGTGAGCGGGTATTTCTCGGAAAAATATGACGAGATACTTTTGGGGCATGGCGCGGTGCGCTATGAACTGGGAAGGCCATACAAGTCTTCTCAGAGCGGGCCAAGCAGGGATATTGCCATTGAATATATCTGGGTGAACTATGCCTTGCCGGAAGTGGCAAAATACTATATCGACCTTTCCACGGCTGTAACTGATAATCCAAGGTTGACGAACAATCGCACCAGCGTTATAATCCCCCCCACAGCAGATATGATGTTTAACACCTCCGAAAGGGGGTGTGCATGATGAAGCGATTGACAGCGGAAGAGATAGCGGCACTGCCACAGACGCTAAAAGTTGCTGATGTGCAGGCCATCATGGGAATGAGCAAGGACGCTGCGTATCAGCTTGTGAAGGCGAAGGACTTCCCTGCTTTAAGAATGGAGCGTAAATACTATATCGACAAGGACGCATTTATGGCGTGGCGGCAAAAGAATATGTGCTTTATGGGAGCGGGCGAATAGCCCGCTCCCACGCTGTTTTACCCCTAAATATGTTAGAGCTGGCGTGGGCGATTGCCTGCGCCATAAGTATAATAAGCAACCTACACAGGAGGGTTTCAGCAATGGCTAAGAAACATAGTAAAAGACGGTCAAATGGTGAAGGTGGAATTTCGTACAATAAGACATCAAAAAGATGGGTAGTTGCTTACCAGATAGGCATTCGTGACGATGGCAAGCCAATAAAGAAATATCCAACTTTTGGCACAGAGCAGGAAGCCGTAGCAGCCTTGCGACAACTTCAGATGTTATACCCCAGTGATGGCAGTGGAAAGATGGACCCAAATATAACAGTGGGTGAGTGGCTTGATTTTTTTCTTGAGAACTACAAGCGTTTTGAAATCAAAGACACAACCTTGGGAAGCTACGAATGTAGGATACGCATGATAAAGAAGCGGCTTGGCGGAGTGAAACTTGTAAACCTAAATGCTTCTCATATACAGGCGATGGTTAATGATATGCTTCGGAACAAATCCAGAAGCACGATGATGAAGGATTATTCCCTTTTGGGTTCAGCGTTGAAGAAGGCGAAGCAGATGGGTAAAATCAAGGAACACCCGATGGACGATGTTGTTATTCCGAAGGAAGAAGTGGTTGAGCTGGAGGAAAATCCGGCACTGTCAGAAGAGGACACGCGGCGGTTGATTCTTGCTTTGGAGAAGGAGACGCCATTGACAAGAGCCGCCATAATACTTTATCTTGCGGCAGGTTTGCGGTTGGGTGAAGCGCTTGGGTTGAAATGGAAGGATATCAACTTTGAAGAACGTCTTTTCCGGGTAGAGCGTGCCGTTTGCATTCCGCATCACAAAAATGCGCCAGCAGGCCAAAAAGCTAAGCCGGTACTAAGTACGCCTAAGACTTCGGCCAGTATCCGCGCCGTATATCCTCCAGACTTGGTTTTCTGTGCGTTGGAAGAACAGCGAGAAGCACAACAAGAATTTTTTGCCTTGCATGGCCGGGTATGGAGCGAAGATGAACTTGTTTTCCAAACTAAGAATTTTACAATTGTTCATCCGCGCAATATGCAAGAGCGGGCCGAAAGAATTTTTAAGGCCTTGGGTATTAAGGGGGGTCACGTTCACGCATTGCGACATACATTCTGCACTCGCAGTATGGAGAACACCACATCGTTCTATGAAGCGGAGCTGGTGTCAAAGAATATGGGGCACAGCAATCTCAAAATAACTCTTGGCACCTACACGAAGAAAGCTGATGAGCGTAGGCGCGAAGCGGCAATTGACCTTAATAAACTATTTAGCAAAATCATAAATGAGAATGCTGCGAATGACTAATTTATCTTCGAGCCATGTTCTACAAGTCCCACACTCTGCATGGGAGTGTGGGACTTGTGCGTTGGCGGGTTATCCATGGGGATATGTAACGCAAATCTTGATTAAAGTGACAGAAAGGGTAGCTGATGCCTTACGCCACATATTCTGTACCCGCAGCATGGAAAACACCACATCATTCTATGAAGCTGAGCGGGTATCAAAAACATGGGCATACTTCTCTTCGAAATTGCTTCTGTGGGTTATTTGCTTTTCAATTGATATCATACAGTGTTTGAGTTAGAATAGATGTAATATATTGAGAGGTAGATACCATTGATAATTTCAAAGACTTCTATAGAACCTTTTGTCAAATGGGCTGGAGGGAAAAGGCAGCTTGTCGAGCGGCTTGCTGCACGTATGCCGAGTAGTTACAACCGCTACTTTGAGCCTTTTGTTGGTGGCGGCGCGTTACTGTTTCACATTCACCCGGAAAATGCGACAATTAGTGATACGAATGGCGAACTGATTCATGTTTATGAGACCATCTGCTTTCAGCTTGAGGAACTAATGAACCGATTGACGGAAATAGATGATAATCAATGTGAACCGTATAAAGACTATTACTACTCAATGCGTGATAAATACAATCAAAAAATATCCAACGAGACTTTCGATGTAGAAATGGCAGCTTTGTTTATTTATATAAATAAGCATTGCTTTAATGGACTATATCGTGTTAACCGCAAAGGTCTATTTAACGTTCCTTTTAATAATACTTCGCGGCCATCATATAGTCGAGAGAATCTAATCGCTATTTCTGAGTATCTCCAAGAAGTAACTATTTTGAATGATGACTTCCAAAAGGCTTGTGAATGTGCGGAAGCAGGTGACTTTGTTTTCTTTGATAGCCCATATGCTCCTTTGAATCCGACTTCTTTTGAATCATATACCAAAGAAGGCTTTTCGATTGAAGAACATGAGCGATTAGCTAAACTTTTTGCCGAGCTTTCGAAAAAGAACTGCTATTGCATGCTCACAAACCACAATACAGAACTGATACGTGATTTATATGGGGCTTTTGTTATTGAGGAAGTTGATGTTAAGCGTTTTATTAATTCTGATGCTAGCAATCGAGTAGGAAAAGAAGTTATTATCCGCAATTATAAATGAGGTGACAGGTGCCTATACCTATAAAAAGTGGTATCCAGCCATATTATCAAGATAAATCAACTGTACTTATTTTAGGAAACTCCATGAACCTGTCCGAGATGGTGGAGCCGCAAAGCATAGATATGATTTTTGCGGATCCACCGTACTTTTTGAGTAACGATGGAGTTACTTGCCATTCGGGAAAAATGGTATCTGTAAACAAAGGTGAGTGGGATAAGGGAGCTACAACTATAGAAGAAAAGCATGCTTTCAATCGAAAATGGTTACGTGCCTGTAAAAATGTTCTGAAGCCAACAGGTACAATATGGATTTCCGGCACGTTGCATAATATTTACTCAATTGGTATGGCATTAGAACAAGAGGGCTTTAAGTTGCTGAATAATATTACATGGCAAAAAACAAATCCGCCGCCCAATCTAGCATGCAAGTGCTTTACGCACTCCACAGAAACCATATTGTGGGCGAAACTGGACAATAAAAAATATCGTCATCGCTTTAACTATCAATTGATGAAAGAAGAAAATGAAGGTAAGCAAATGAAGGATGTTTGGACGGGTGCGCTTACTAGTCCCAAGGAAAAAGCCGAGGGAAAACATCCAACTCAGAAGCCTCGGTATATATTAGATAGAATTGTTAAAGCCTCTACAGATTTGGGAGATACGATTTTAGACCCATTTTGTGGTTCGGGAACAACGGGTGTTAGCGCCAAAGAAGCTGGGCGCTTGTTCATTGGCATAGACATTGTAAGTGACTATCTGGATTTATCAACGAAGCGAATGGAGCGAGTAAATTTTGGAGAATAGAGACTTCACGACGTGGCTTTCAACCTTTCGAAGCAGCATTGCAGATTATAAGTATTATATAGATTTTGAGAAGGTTCGGCGCAATGTCGATAGCATAAAAATCGAACTCAACTTGCTTAATTCTTTGATTGGGTCAAATGATATACGGCAGGATTTTGTCAAACTTGTTTCGAGATATCCCGAAACATTAAAGTGTATCCCTTTGCTGTTGGCCGTGCGTACTGCCCAGATTAGCGCGGTAGATGAAATGGGGGTGTTTGTATATGACTTTATTAAACCCTGTTACGACATGGAGCAATATTGCTATTTTATGGAGCAAACCGGTCTATTTGATTTGATATCCAAGCACCTCATTAATAATCTATACGATTATGCTACTGGTGTCGAAGTCGGTTTAGACTCAAATGGAAGAAAAAACCGTGGCGGGCACTTAATGGAAAATCTGGTGGAGTCTTATCTAAAACGAATACCCGGTCTAGAATACTATAAAGAGATGTATTTGGCAGAGATTGAAAAGAGGTGGACATTAGATCTAGCAGCCCTGTCGAACGAAGGAAAAGCAGCTAAGCGGTTTGACTTTGTTGTAAAGACGCCGACTATCGTGTATGCGATTGAAACCAATTTCTACAGTGGCGGCGGCTCAAAATTAAACGAAACAGCACGAAGTTATAAAATGCTGTCGCAGGAAGCGGACACAGTAGATGGCTTCTCTTTCGTATGGTTTACAGATGGCATAGGTTGGAATTCCGCTAAAAAGAATCTCCAAGAAACATTTGATGTGATGGAACATGTTTACAATATCTCTGATATTGAAAACGGGATAATGGAAGTCTTGTTTACAATATGAATGAAAAGGCGAACCTCCGAGTGGGTTCGCCTTTTTGCTAGATGTCTTCAATTGCAGCCAGAAACTTGTCTCTTCCTGTCCAGTTCCAATAGCGGATATCTTGTTCAATAAAAAACCACTTGATTACTTTAAGCAACAGTTCTGCCGAGTAGCCGGATTCAAAACGGAAATCACACATGGCATCATCTATTTCTTGGCATTGATGAACCTCGCGTACCGACTCGATTAACTGAGCATATGTACGCTGATTTTCTGCCTTTTTAGCCGCAAGGTCTCCGATAATATCATCGTGACGTGGGTTTGTTTTTCTGTTTACAAATTGATAGTTCTCCACATGAATGACAAAATCAAACCCTTTGTTTAGTGTTGCCGGGCGTTCTAAAAAAATCCTATTGCCATCCGCTAAAGTTTCGACGTAATAACGATATTTTGCTGCATTTTCACCGGTTCCATTCCCAGGGGTTTCATTGAGAAATTCATTAACAACTCGGGTTCGAACTTCATTTCGTGTCCCATGGTTGGAGAAAAACTTGTCTACAGTAAAAGTGGGCATATTGACTCCTCCTTTACATAATAATTTACTTCATCTATTCTTTAAACGCAATGCTATACTTCGACAAAAGCTCGGCCGTATTTTTGGAACAGCACAGCCAATAATTCGACTTTTTTGTGTGCCTTTCCAGCAAATAGAGGTATCTATCAAATTTGCTGGGAGGGCTACAGCTATTTTTGGAGTGGACTTTTGGTGTGTTGAACAATCACTATTCCCAAGGGAAGTTGGCGCTTGTAGTTATAGGGTTTTACTGTGCTGAAAGCGTAAAAAGCATATAGTGGTAAATGGTGGTTGTGAGAAAATAATACCGAAATTGGGATTCTGGTATTCTGGGATTTCTCCAGACTATGGAAAGGGAGTGTGAACACAGTGCTGGTGGTGGGCTACATTCGTGTTTCAACCAAGCGACAGAAAGAACAGGGCTATGGGCTGGAGGAACAGCAGGCGCAAATAGAAGAATACTGCGATAAAAACGGCCATGAGCTCATCGGGATATTTGCAGACGAGGCATTGAGCGGGGCGAACGCCGATGGTGATGATTTTACTGTTGACCGTGACAAGTATTATGAAATGCTGGACGCTATCGCCGAGAGTGGTGCACAGGCGGTTGTGGTGCTGACAACAAACAGGCTGTGGCGGTCGGACATGGCGAAGGTGATAGTGGTGCGGGATTTGAAGAAGCTGGGCTGCGATGTTCTGGCGATAGACAGGCCGGGTTATTCTATCTATACGAAGGAGCCGAACGACTTCCTTGTGAATGGGATAATGGAACTGCTGGACGTTTACGAAACCATGGATATCAAATTGAAAATGACACGTGGGCGAATGAGGAAAGCACAGTCTGGGGGCTATAGCGGCGGTGCTGTTCCCTTTGGGTACAAGCTGAAATATGACGAAGCGGCGAAATGCAAAAAGCTGGAAATTGAGCAGACACAGGCCAAAATTGTGCGGCGTATCTTTGAACTGCTGGAAGGGTTTTATCCATGGGGTTATGTTGGGATAGCTGAACAGTTGGAGAGTGAGGGCTTGCACGATGATAAGGGGCGGTTTATCTCTGCCTCATTGGTTCGGCGTATCGTCCTCAAAAAAGAGTTCTATGCTGGCGTATATCGTTATGCAGGCGTAGAAGCTAAGGGAGAACATGACCCGATTATATAAAAATAGGGGATATGGATTGGAAGGTGGGGAAGGGAAAGGGGCAAAAGGTTACCCAGCAAAGCCCAAGCTGGCTAGAATCAATTATTAGGTCAGGGGTGGGGGTATGGAGGTTCAAAGAGAGAGGGGTGTCCCAGAGGAAATTTCAAGGGGTGAAAGATGAAATGGAGAACGGGGGCTACTCAATATAACAATGATATTGCGATGAAAATCTTATATAGCGTGTAGGTGATAAAGGCGGGCGGATTTTATTGCCTGCCTATTTTTGTATTTACATCACGATAACAAGAATATACGGACTGAAACAATACGGTTGCCGCGCGGCTGGCTCCCTGTTATAAGGGGGTAAATGAAAAAAAGAGTTGAAAAGAAAAAGCCTAGTCCCCCCCTCCCCCCTCCGGCCAGCCAACGGTTTTCCAAGGTCAAAAACCCAATACCCCAACATCCAGCTAAAACCATCACACCCAAAACCCTTCCCAACCAATAGCACCCAGCTAAAAACCACCACACCAGCAAACACCCCAGTTACAGACCCCACCACCAAAGCAACAGATACCCACCTATCATACATACAGAAAGACAACAGCCGGGAGATTGCATCTTCTCGGCTGTTGTTATTTTCTTGTATACATGCATTACCACATAGATTGCGATGGGCAGATGACATTGCGCCACGATAAAGCATGATATTGTGTACTTGCCTTAGTGGTTGGCAAGCGGTATACTGTTTATGCAAGGCGCTGAGAAAAAAGAAAGCGCCCGGCGTAAGGTGCTGGTAACACCTTACGCCCAGTGTAGGTTGGCTAAGAACCGTACACCGACAGATAAACTGTGAGCATCATAATTATACCTTGCGCCTTGGTTGTTTTCAAGGCGGCGGGGTATTGTTGGTGTATTTACGGCGCTGTGTGTGTGAGGTTTAGCCTTACAGCACAGCGCCGCCGCTTTTTATCAGCGCCTTGCATTTATTTGAAAAATAGGCTTGCACTGGGTTCGGGCTTGCGGTACAATGCCCACCCATTAAGGGCGGGCCTGTTTTCATGGCTCGAAAATATACTACTAACGTAGCGGAGGAAACATGATGAAAAAGATTGTAGCAGGTGGCTTGTCGGCACTCTTGATTTGTTTATGTGCGTGTTCAGCGCCGGGGGACTCGGTTGTAAGTGAACCCCAAGCGTCAAGTGTAAGTCAGTCAAGCAGTATTGCTCATGACGATAGCTCTATGATAGAAGAATCAATCCCGATGTTATCTTTTGAAACTATGGTGTTGGGGACTACTGGCGACCTTAGTTTTCTTACGAACACAAGCTGGGAAAAACATTTACTAACATCAAGATTCTCATCTACGGTCAGATGTCTGGCGCCACATTGCAGAGAGTGTGGTTTGTACAACTACACCTATTATTATATGGCACTGGTTGAAGGTGTTGAGTACGATGAACCAACCCAACATCGCTCTACAGGTGTAATGGATTCAGACTTTAATATTCTGTTTGAAGCTTCTGAAGAACGAAACTATCAAGGGTGGTCACATGATAATAACTATATCAAGATTTCGTCCTATAGAGCGCCAGAAGATGAAAGGGGCTACTATGATTTTGAGGGCAATTATCTGTTTGGGCCAGATGAACTACCAGAAGGTTATGAATACATAGACATTGAAAGCGATACAATAGAAGCTGGTTCATATAATAGGTATTCCGCTTACGGTTTAACCTATGAACTTATTGAAGACGAAGAGAATCATTCTGTGATAACTGTGTTTGCGCCAGATGGAGATACAGAAGTGTATACCGGGCGTGCTGAAATGGACTATCTGACTCCTTATTATGTGCAGTTCCAGTGGGAAGACAAGCTTGTGAGTTTTGACCTATACGGAAATGCAAGTCTTGACGCAGTTGAAGCGTACGGTTTCCGTTTGGAGCAACAGGGGGATACCTATAAAATCTTCAATGCCGATAACATTAAGTTGATGGAACTGGACATGCCCGAATACGGCGTGTATCCGGCATTGGGAGCGGATAAGAAAGGTTTTATCCCTGTGAATGAATCTTATGCGCTTGTGTATGTGGCAACTGATGAAGGGAATTACTACACGATATTGGATAACGAGGGAACACTCTATTCGGACTATAAGTACTCAGATATCATTCTCTTGCCAGATGGGAATTTTATTGGTTTGGCATACTATGATTTTGCAACATTGCGTGAAAATATTGAGCCAAACTATAAGGATTATTTCCTTGAAGTTAGGGGGCTTACTGAAGTCGAGTTCGATGAAAAGGTCGGTAGGCTAGAGGATAATGAACTGGAAACCATGATGGATTATTGTACGCTGCCTATTGAGTATAATCACGTTGCGGTTACGCTCAACTGAAGCAGGCCGATAATATATTGTCAACCGGGTGCCGCAAAAGCCAGCGGTGCCCGGTTGCTTGTATATATAGAAAACTGCCTGTGGAAGTTGATTTTAGCAATAAATCGGCTCCCACATTCTATGTGGTCAAATTGTTGTCTGGGGTATTCAGAAGCCATGAGCATATCATAAAAGCAATATCATTGTAGGCAAAATCAGAGGTTGCCTAGCGGGTTTTTAGGTGCAGCGTGGGGATAAAATAGGTGGTTGCGTCAAGCTATAAAACCGTGGTGGGTTTGGGTGTGAAAACATGGTTTCAGTTTGCCACAGTGATAATGCGGCGGCGGGTAAGGGCAACACCCTCTTCGACGCTTTGCGTGTGGGCGCATTGCAACTGGCGGCGGTGTTTGTGATGGGCGGTAGCGGTGTGCCGCTGTATCTGCCCCTTTGGCAAGGGATAGTACAAAATAATTTGATGGGGGCGTTATTATGCCAAACTACGTTAACACCGTGCAGCGCATCAACATAGCGAACAGGCCACCGAGGAAGGTTGCCCAGCTGGTGGATATCAGCGGCAAGCAGCCGAGGGTTGTGATGGTGCATGAGCTTGTGGCGTTTCTGAAAGACAGCCACAGGCTGAATGTGTCGCTGATGAAGGAGATGGAGAAGGCCTATGCGGAATACGTTCGGGATGTGACCCCGGCACTGAAAAACAGGGTGATAAAACCGTACCACAATTTCCATACCATCAACTTTCCAAATGGTGGGGCCGTAAGCTTCGACCCGCTCACTACGGGCGCACCTGTGCAGATGTGCTTGTTTGAGGATAGGGTTTATCGCGCTATGGAGTTGACCCACACCCGGGCGTTGGCATTGCCCCGGCCCGGGCAAGGTGGGCAACACAGGAAGTAAAGAAGCATAGGGAGCCGCCGCCAATACTCTGCCAGAGGATAGCATTCTGGCAGAGTATTTTTTTGCGCCGATATGAATATTGTACTGGTGCCTATAGATAAGACGTAGGATTTGGCTAGTTGAGAAAATCATGGCGCGGAGCGGCGTGCCCAAGTGGTAGGAATTGTGCTGGTTTATCGGATTATGGGATGGATTTGTGCAGCGTCCCTGTGGCTGGTTCGTGTTTCCGTTGCCAAGGATATGGGGATGGCTGGCAAGAATCAAGCTGGTGGCTGGTGCTTAAAGATGGGGGTGAACTCTTTTGGCAGGCACATGCCAACCGGCGGGGGGCTGGTATATTTTTCCATGAAAGAGTTGATTTAGTGGGAAATCGGCTGATTTACGGGGGCAATAGGATAACTCGAATAGGTTTTGGAGAAGGTTTATGTATCAACTTGTTAAGCACAGGCCAAGTTGCGGCGTATAGGATGAGCTTTCAATATTTATGGCGGCGGGGTTGAGATGGAAACAGCCATTAGTCGAAAAGCGGCAGCAGGCAGGCCGCGTGGTTTTGACGAGGATAAAGAATATTATTTAGTAATAATGGATTTGGGGGTGTAAATCACACACTTAGAACTGCACAGCCAAGAATGCTGCTTTTATGGATACCCTTCCGGCAACAAGGGGTATCAATCATAATTGCCGAGAGGAAGAGAACCATGTTATCAGAGGTACAGCAATTTTTGGAGCGGGCTTTTGGTGTGTTGAACAATCACTATTTCCAAGGGCAGCTACCACCTGTGGTGATAACCATACAGAGCAGCCCGCGCACCTATGGGCATATCAGCGTACAAAAGGTATGGAAGTCACAGGAGGCCCACTATCACGAAATCAATATCTCGGCGGAGAATTTGAGCAGGCCTGCCGAAAACGTGCTGGCAACACTCATGCACGAAATGGTGCATCTGTATTGCATGGTGGAGGGTATACAGGACACCTCGAAAAACGGAAGGTATCACAACAAGGAATTTCGATTGCAGGCTATGTTGCGTGGTCTGGATATACAGTATGTGAGGTATGTCGGCTATAGCAAAACGGCTCCGACAGATGTATTTATTGCTACGCTGAAGCAATACGAATTGATTCGTGAGTTTAACCAGTGCCGTGTAGCGGATATGCCTGTTCCAATCGATGGAGGACAGGGGCAAGGTAAACAGGGCACCCGAGCCAAGAAGGGTGGCGCGTGGAAATATATGTGCCCTACTGGGTGTGGCACGAGGGTACGCGCAGCAAAAGAGGTCAATGCACTGTGCGGCGAATGCGGAAAGCGTATGGTGGAGTATGGCAGTAGTTAGACGCGGTTCTTGTACACAAAGTAGCGGCGGGTTGTGTGATGGGGGGGACTTGTGTATACTTAATTAAGGACGATGATATAGTAAATCAAGGAACTGGGATTGCTTGTCCTTGTGTGCGTCAAATGGTTTTTATAAATTTATCGGCGTGTCCGTTTTTTTGGATATCTTAGTTGGCATACTGTAGGTACAGAAAGGGGTATGATTGTGGCAAATAAACTTGTGCTGTTCACAATAGCATTTGAAAACGCTGAAGGACATCCTGTGCAATTTCCGATAAAGAACTTCTTTAGACGTTTGGAGACGTCTTATTCAGCTATGGATAAAGCCCAAAGACTCCGTATTCTGTTGCGCCAAATTGGTGATGAATCCTTTTACCTGTTTAGGTCATATTGGAACGTACCTTCTGACACAAGATTTGCGCTTCCCATTGGAAAGGTTAAGACGCGTAATCTGCCTGTGGTGGAAGACCCTACTACATTTGAGCCAAAGGCTATTCAAGATAAACTTTTTGTTATTTCACAATTCGTATGTGACTTTACTGAAAAAATTGCTGCAATTCACTTGCAGAGGGAGTCTCCCTCTGCACAGGATATTGAGGACTACCTTAATACATTTGTTCCAAGAGAGTTGGGCGTAAAGTTGAGATTGAGGCCAATAATAATCAACAAGGGTGCCGAGCAAGTGCGCAATGCATCGCTTGTTCGTGACATATCTATATCATTGGACTTGGGGCAACCACTTAACTCATTTTACAATCAGCAAGTTGCCGAGAATCAACGCACTTCTTTGCCGGAAGCAATTAAGCGACTGGCTAATGCATCGAAGGATGTGAATGGGAGAACCTTCAACATTCATCTCGGACTAGGCCAATCTGGAAGCCGGAGTGATACTTTAGATTATGACAGTATACTTGCGCTGATTGACCAACTAGACATTGACAGCAATCTGATAAAGGAGATTGAGGTTCGCTATCGCAACGGCGAGAGGGAACCAATTGATACAGCCAAACTCAAGAATTCGTCTGTACAAGTCTTCCATTGGTTCGGGCGGCATGATTCATTGGGGGCAGAGTTTTTACTGCACAATTTCGACGAAGTCATCAATGATCAACGCCGTAACTATCGTAATGCACGAGACACCTATTTTTCTGAAGAAGAACAATGGAATCAAGATATGGACCTCCATATTGTAACGGAGTTCCAACCAGAGGATTATTATAATGAAACAGAAGAACACGCGAGGTAAGCGACAATCAATTGTTGAAATCTTTTTTACTGAGAAGAAGTTTGAGTTGATTTACGTGCTCCTCATCATTGTGCTCTTTTTTGTATTACTAGCTATTTCAAAGAACAATCCCCAAGTGAATTGTCGCCTTAAGCAACTCACATCCTTTTTTAATGCAGACAGGATAGGGCTTTTATGTGGGATGTATTCTACGCTTATAGGGATATATTTAGCCATCATCACAATAATTGCCACCTCGTTTCTTGGTATTACAGAAAGTCTATTGAAGCTTCATAAAGATAGGTCATTAATCTATCTAATGGTTTGGGGTATTCTGGAAAATGTGTTCGCCATATGTATGTGTATTCTAGTTCCAGATACACTACTACTGTACGGTTATTGCATGACAGCCATTTTTGTTTTGATATTAATCTCACTGCTACGTTTTGTATTTTTGCTCACTCGTATATTTTTAGCAAATATGGACTCTATGGCACATGCCATAGATGAGAAGAACAGGCAGGAAAGTGATAACAAAGAGTTCCAAGATAGAATAATAGACTTCATAAATAAAAACCAAAAACCGCCATCACCATAATTGAAGATAGCAGTATTGGAATATCGCGTTGACATTGGGTAGTGCTGATGTATAATGTAATTGCTGATTCTAAGTGTTATAGTGATTGCTCCAATGGTATCTGATGGAACTAACATTTATCTAACACGAGATACAAAATAGGTAGAATTAGATGGGAATAAAGAGAACAAAAGAGGACGGGGGATCGGAACAAAAAGGACAAAAAAGATGTAGCCATGACAGAATGGGAATAAATAGCGTTGATGCGTCAAACAGGTGAAGGACATGATGCTGGAGCAAACCTACCACTACGAGGAGCGCGCGCAAGAGCGCATCCAGGAGATGCTGGAAGTGTAGGTGCAAAAACCAAAAAAGGCGGCGTCCCGATGATTTTGGGGCGCCGTTTTTTGGCCGCCCCAAAGTGCCCGGCAGGCAGGGGGAATCACTGCGCCAAAAATCTTGCGCAATTTTGATAAAAACCTGCTATGCTGAAAGGGCCGGGCTGCGCGCCAGATGGGCATGCGCTAGGTAGGCACACCAAATTGCATGGCTATTTTGCAGGGCGGCCAATGCAAACGCTCGCCCTTTCGCGGCGCGCCCTTCCCCGTAGGCAAAACGATTTTGGAGGACACACCCATGTGGACACGCAGGCAAATTAAAAAACAGGCACGCGGCACCTTTAAGGGCAACTACCTGCGCATCGCCATTGTGTGCCTGTTGCTGTCCATTTTCGCAGGGGCTTATTCCTCCAACTTTTCCGCTGCCAACACGGGCCAGCAGCAGGGTACGCGCATCCGTTTCCAGGGGGCCACCAGCACCGACATTGTGAACCAGTTTGTGGGCAATATCCTTGAGGCGGAGGATCCTGTGATTCCCCTGCTGGAGCAAAACGGCGCCACGCGCGGCGCCCTGGCGGCCGTGTTCAACAATGTCACGCGTTCCGGCTCTTTCGCCTTCGGTACGCTCAACGCCCTGAACCAGTTCATTTTTGGCGACAAAATAGCCCCCGGCATCATCATTTTGGTGGGCACGGCCATCATGTTTCTGTACTGGATGCTGGTGGGGAATATTCTGCGGGTGGGGGAGTGCCGCTTTTTTATGGAAAACCATCTATACCGCGGCACCAAGGTGGATAGAATCCTCTATTTATATCGCATTGGGCGTGTGCGCCATGTGGCGCGGGTGATGTTCTTCCGCACGTTCTACATTGTGTTGTGGTACCTTACCATTGTGGGGGGCGTGATAAAAACTTATTCTTACCGCATGGTGCCCTACATCCTGGCAGAGGACCCCGAGATTCCCCAGCGGGAGGCGTTCCGGCAGTCGGCCAGGATGATGAAGGGCCACAAGTGGAAGGCCTTTGTGCTGGACCTTTCCTTTATAGGCTGGAGCTTGGTGAGCGTGCTTACCCTGGGGCTGGCGTCCTATGTGTTTGTGAACCCCTACCGCACCGCCGTGAACACGGAACTGTATTTCCGGCTGCGGGAGAATATGGCCGCAGAGCCCGGCTACCTGTACGACCCCTGGCTGGACGCACCGCCCGAATACTACACAGACGACGAATACCCGATGGATTTGTTCCCCGTGCCCTTTGCAGACAACTGGGCGTGGCTGGCCGCCAGCCACGATGTAAAGTACTCATTTTCTAACCTGGTGCTGATATTTTTCACCTTCTGTATGGGGGGCTGGCTGTGGGAGGTGTTTGTGGAGCTTGCCAGCTTTGGCGACTTTGTGAACCGCGGCACCCTGTACGGGCCCTGGCTGCCCATTTACGGGGTAGGTGGGGTGCTCATCATCCTGCTGTTCCGCCGGTGGGCATCCCGCCCGGTGCTTACCTTTGGGCTGATTGTGGCCATGTGTGCCGCGCTGGAGTATTTTACCAGCTGGGTGCTGGAGAAAATTACCGGGGCCGCCTGGTGGGACTATAGCGGATACTTTTTGAACCTGAACGGGCGCATTTGCCTGGAAGGGCTGCTGGTGTTTGGCATTGCCGGGTGCCTGGGCATATACTTTTTTGGCCCGGCACTGAACAACCTGTACAGCAAGGTGCCCAAAAAATTGAAGTTTGGGTTGTGCGCAGTGCTGCTAACACTATTTGCCGCCGACGCCGCGTTTTCTCTGCTGGTGAAGCCCAACACGGCGGCGGCCGTGCCCGCACCGGGCAGCGCCGCAGCTTCGGGTGTCTCCTCCGGGTCCTCCGCCCCGCAGCACCCCGCACGGGCACAGTGGCCCGCCAAGCCTTGAGGGGGTAAAACGTGAAATATAAGGCATCTGCCACCTTGCAATCAATCGCAAATGTGGCAGATGCCTTCACATTGCTGGCCCGCAAAGCCCGGGGAGGTATAGAAATAAACCCCGGCGGCAAGTGCAGAAAGCACTTGCCGCCGGGGTTTTCCTTGCTTGGGGTTCGGCCGTTTGCCGCCGGCATATATGGGAATATGGTCTTACCGGTTTTGAAAGGCAGGGCAAAACGAAGGCCCGCCTGCCCGTATAGAAAAACAGGCTACTTGATGACGGCGGCGTATTTCTCCGGCTCGTTTGTAAACTTTGCCTTCACATAGCCGCAAATGGGCACAATCTTGGCGTCTTGCCCTGCGGCATAGTCTACCAAGGCCTGCAGCAGGTGGCCCGCATAGCCTTTGCCCTCGCTGCCGGGGAACACCTCGGTGTGGGTGGCATACAGCTCGTTATTGCCGCCGCGCATGTATTCTATTTCGCCCACATGGGTGCCGGCATCGTCGTACAGGTCGAACCGGGTTTTTTCCTCGTTGTGTGTGATTTTCATAGGTATGCTCCTTATCGGATGAATTTGTGTGCTTGTTGTTGGCTCGAAAGTCTGAAATTACAGGCCCGGATGGCAGATGGCATAGAATGCAATGCCCGGCCCATTGGGTGTGCGCCGCAGGCGCAAAAGAGCAAAACTTACCCTGCGACGCGATACCATAGTATAGCCCATTCCCTGTGCGAAGGATATGGAATTTTGGTAAATCTTTCCTGAAAATATTGTGCAGCGTGTTTTTGGCGGCGCGGCTCACAGGTACAGCTGTTCCTCCAGGCCCGTGGCCGGGCGTACCGCCGCGCCCGGCGCCGCCAGCCGCCGCCAGGCGGCCGGGGTAGTGCCCGTTTGCTGTTTGAACACCCGGCACAAGTAGTTTGCCCCGGAAAAGCCGCACAGGCTGGCCACCGCCTGCAAGGGCAGCGGAGGCCCGGCCAACAGGCGCTTGGCATTCTCTACCCGCACGGTGGTAAGGTACTTGCCCGGGGAGGTGCCCGTGGCCGCCGTAAAGCTGCGGATGAGATGGCTTTTGCTCACGCCCAGGGCGGCGGCCAGCTCCTCCACGCCGTATACCTCGGCGTAGTGCTGCTGGATATGCCCCACCGCCGCGGCCACAAGCAGGGGCAGGCTTTCCTCTGCCGAAGCATCGGCCGCGGCCAGGCGGCACAGCAAAGTGTAAGCCTGGGCACTTTGCAGGGCCGGGGTGCGCTCAGTATCCTCCCCGGCAAGGCTGCGCAACAAAAGCACTGCCTCGGCGCAGTGTGTGCCGTTCCACAGTTGGGGGGCATCCATGCCTGCGGCAACGGCGGCAGGCACCGCCCCTTCCAGCACAAGGCCGTGCACCCGGCACGGCCCCTGGGGGGAAAATGCCAATGGGCCGGCCCCGGCCACCAGCATGCCCGCAGGGGCGGTGTGCCCCCCCACAAGGCAGCGCCCCGGCCCCACCAGCGCCACCACAAGCTGCCCTGCCGCCCCCTGGCGGTGGGGCTGCGTGCCCGTGCGCGTAAACGTGCCGGCAGGCAGGCAGTGGGCCTCAAAAGAAAATGTCAACATTGTCTCTTCCCAATCAATAAAATACTAATATATGGGTATGCCCTTTGTGCTATGATGGTTCCAACAAGGATATTTCCAGTATACCACAGCGAGAAAAAGCGGGCAACGATATCAATATTTTGCAATTTGGAGGGAACGATATGGCCAGCATCACCCTGAAAGAGCTGTACAAAATTTATCCCGGCAACCCCGAGGTGGTTGCGGTGAAGGACTTCAACCTGGACATTGCCGACAAGGAATTTGTGGTGCTGGTGGGGCCGTCAGGCTGTGGGAAATCCACCACGCTGCGCATGATAGCCGGGCTGGAGGAGATTACCAAAGGGGAGCTTTACATCGGCGAAAAAAAGGTGAACGACGTGCCCCCGAAGGACAGGGATATCGCCATGGTGTTCCAAAACTATGCGCTGTACCCCCACATGACGGTGTACAAAAACATGGCCTTTGGGCTGGAGCTGCGCAAGACCCCCAAGGCCGAGATAGACACCCGCGTGCGTGAGGCCGCACGCATTTTGGACATTGAGCATTTGCTGGACCGCAAGCCCAAGGCGCTTTCGGGCGGGCAGCGGCAGCGTGTGGCACTGGGCAGGGCCATGGTGCGCAACCCGGCGGTGTTTTTGCTGGACGAGCCGCTCTCCAACCTGGACGCCAAGCTGCGGGCATCCATGCGCACCGAGCTGATCAAGCTGCACCAACGCCTGGGCACCACCTTTGTATATGTGACGCACGACCAAACCGAGGCCATGACCATGGGCGACCGCATTGTTGTGATGAAGGACGGGTTGGTGCAGCAGGTAGACACGCCCCAGAATTTGTACGACACCCCATGCAACGTGTTTGTGGCGGGCTTTATTGGCAGCCCGCAGATGAACTTTATTGACGGTGTGCTGAATAAAAACGCCGAAGGCTATTATGTGGATGTGCAGGGGGACGAAGTGCACATCAAGCCCGACAAGGTGAACGAAAAGATGGCGGCCTATGTGGGCAAGCCCATAAAGCTGGGCATCCGGCCGGAGGACATCCACGACGACGAGGCCTTTTTGGCCGAGCACCCGGGCTCTGCTATCGAGGCCCAGGTGGAGGTGAGTGAGCTGATGGGCAGCGAGGTGTACTTGTACCTGGACTATAAAGGCACCCGCCTGACCGCCCGTGTTGCGCCGGACACCACCAGCAAAACCGGCAATACCGTGCGCATGGGCATAGATACACGCAAGGTGCACCTGTTTGACAACGACACCGAAGCCGCGATTATGAATTAAGGGGCCTGAAAGGCAAAATTTGGCTTGCAAAATGAGCTGTAGATTGTGAACTGGCCTGGGGCAAACAAATTTTCCCACGCCCGGCGAAAAGCGAACGGAGAGAGCGCTTGAGCGCGCGAGGCGTGGGCGGGGCGCTATGCGCCGACACTTGGCTTGAGGGTGCGAAGCACAAAATCTGGCTCGTACAGCGAACAGATTTTCCCACCGCCCGTGAACGCGAGGCACAGCCGATGCGTGAATGGTTCGCGGTGGGTACGCAGAGCGTGCAAAACAAGTGGAGTCCGACGCGGGGCCCCTCGTTGTTGGGCGAAGGTTGGCTTGGCGCAGCCGAACAACCTGAACCCGACGCCGCAGAGGCAAGGCCAAAGGCCGCGGCCGATGCGCCAGCGGCGGGTAGAGAGCGCGAGGCGTGGGTGGGGCAAAAGAAAACCAGATAAAAGCAGGGCGGGATGCCATCCCGCCCTGCTTTTATCTGGCTCTGTATCCTTCCAATTCTCCGCTTGTATTTTGACGCCCCTTGCTGTAGAATAGTACCAATTCCCGCCGCAAAACCATGGCAATTTTCACAACAGGCGCCATGGCCGGGGCGGGCTGCCGCAACACAGCGCATGTATAGAGGGGGGCCGCGGCAGGGCCCTGCATGCCAACACGGGGCCGCAAGTGCGGCCAAAAGAGGGAAAGACAATGGACAGCAGTGTGGAGAAGGTAACGCTTTCCAGCGACAGGACGCTGGAATATCTATGCGAGGAGTACGAGCGCAACAACTTTATCGACCCGGAGATAAGCGAAAAGCTGGGGGTAAAGCGTGGGTTGCGCAACGCCGACGGCACCGGCGTTTTGGCCGGGCTTACCAATGTGTGCGACGTGGTGGGCTACGACATGGTGAACGGGGAAAAGGTGCCCCTGCCCGGAAAGCTGGTGTACCGCGGCATAGACGTGGAGGATATTGTAGAGGCCGCCGCCAAGGAAAACCGCTTTATGTTCGAGGAAGTCATCTGGCTGCTTTTGTTCGGCACGCTGCCGGGCGAAAGCGAACTGGAAAGCTTCAAGCAGATGCTGGAAGACAACCGTGTGTTGCCCGATTCCTTCGTGGACGACATGATTTTGAAGGCCCCCAGCCCCGACATCATGAACAAGATGGAGCGGGGCGTACTGGCCCTTTACTCCTACGACGACGCTGCCGAAGACCAAAGCCTTGGCAACGTGATTC
>JAJDGD010000090.1 GCA_030265505.1 Ruminococcaceae bacterium OttesenSCG-928-O06
TACTTTTTCATATATATTGTATAGTATATCGCACTATGGCCGCATTTTCAACAAAATATAGCATTTTTACGGCCATGGCATACACTGTAGTTTTCGGCAGGAATCACATTTTCTTTAGCTGTTCCGGCGCGGCAGCACGGCAAGAACATACCTTTTTGCGCAAAATTTTGTCTTGGGCGCCGTTTGGCAACACGCCTCTGCCAAATTCGACCCCGCATGCGTGCTACAGTAAGGGCACCGCGGGGCAAGCGCCCCTCACACCAAAACTGCAAAGGAGATATGGATGGACAACTATTTCAACAGCGCCGGAAAAGGCGCAGACCCCGACTATTGGTACCTGGAAGAGGCCGCGTTTTTGGACGGCTGCAAGGAGACGCCCGAGAACAAGGACATCAAGCGCGTGGTGGGCGCGGCCATTGCCGCAGTGCCCGGCGTGCTGGGCCTGAAGGGCGGGCTGAGCGACCTGTTCAAAAAAGACGACGACTTGACGCGGGGTATCTCGGTGCATTTTTATGGCAGCGAGAACGTGCGCATCAAGGCGAAGGTGATTGCCGAAAAAGGCTACAACGAGGAAACGCTTGCTGGTGACGTGCGGGAATCCATCCGCCTGGCCCTGGCCGCAGAACTGGCCCTCACCGCCGACCGCGTCTCTATTGAGATTGCCGACACCATGACACCCGAGGAGTTCTGCGACAAGTGCGACGCCGGGCAGCCCCCGCAATAAACCGCGCTATAAAATGACGTATGCTTGCCGGTACTGGCGGCCTGCCGCAAAGCGGACCCGCAGCGCAAGAAAACCCGGCGGCGGGCAGCATGCAGCGCATATTCCATACACATGTGGAATATGCGCTTTTTTATTGCATTCTTGCGGTGGCAGCGGTATGCTGAAAAGAGAAGCGCGGCGCCCTGCGCGCGCAGGGTTCACCCCGTACCCAGAGGAGAGGAGGCCAGCCCTATGAAGCAGCCCTGTGCCCCCGCACCGCCGCGCGGCGCCGGGGTGTTGCTGCCGGTAAGCAGCCTGCCCTCCCCCTTCGGCATCGGCAGCCTGGGCGGTGCCGCCCGGGCCTTTGTGGATTTCCTGGCCGAAGCGCACCAGGCCTATTGGCAGGTGCTGCCCACCGGGCCCACCGGCTTTGCAGACAGCCCCTACCAAAGTTTTTCCGCCTTTGCGGGCAACCCCTGGTTTGTGGATTTGGACACCCTGTGCCACCAGGGCCTTTTGCACAAGGAGGAGTACCGCACCCTGCCCTGGGGCACCGACGAGACCCTTGTGGATTACGGCGCCCTGGCCCGCCACCGGGAGGGCGTTTTGCGCCGCGCCTTCGCCCGCTTTGCCGACAAACCCGCCCTGGCCGCCTTTTGCGAGGAGCAGGCGCATTGGCTGGACGACTATGCCTTGTACATGGCCATCAAGGCAAAACAAGGCGGCGCGCCCTGGGGCGCCTGGCCCGAAGCCCTGCGCCTGCGCGCGCCCGGGGCCTTGCGGGAATGCCGTGAAAGCCTTGCCGGGGACATTGAATACCACCGATTTGTGCAGTACCAGTTTTTTTGCCAGTGGGGGCAGCTGAAGGCCTACGCCGCCGGCAAGGGCGTCCGCATCATTGGGGACGTGCCCATCTATGTGGCGATGGACAGCGCCGATGCCTGGGCCAACCCTGGCCTGTTCCAGCTAAAGGCAGACGGCACGCCCACCGCCGTGGCCGGGGTGCCGCCCGACGCTTTTTCTGCCGAGGGGCAGATGTGGGGCAACCCGCTGTACCGCTGGGACGCAATGGCGCAGGACGGCTATGCCTGGTGGATGCAGCGCCTTGCCGCGGCCCTTGCCCAGTGTGACGCCGTGCGCATAGACCATTTCCGCGCGCTGGAAAGCTACTACGCCATCCCTGCCGGGGCTGCCACCGCCCGGCAAGGGCAATGGCAACCCGGCCCGGGTATGGGCTTTATTGAGGCGGTGCATCGCCACTTTCCCGGCGCAGCTATCATTGCCGAGGACCTGGGCCTGCTGACAGAGGAAGTGCATGCCCTGCAAAAGGCCAGCGGCTGGCCCGGCATGAAGGTGCTGCAGTTCGCCTTTGACGGGCCGCGCGGGCGCAGCCCCTACCTGCCGCACAACCACACGCGGGACAGCGTGGTATACACCGGCACCCACGACAACGACACCGTGAACGGCTGGTTTGCCACCGCGCCGCAGGCCGTGGCGGCCTATGCCATGGAATACCTGGGCAGCCCCCACTCTGCCGACATCAACCAGGCCTTCCTGCACGCGGCGCTGGCCAGCGTGGGGCACACCGCCATTGTGCCCATGGCAGACTGGCTGCGCCTTGGCAGCGAGGGGCGCATTAACACCCCGGCCACCATTAGCGGGCGCAACTGGCGCTGGCGCATGCCCCCCGGCGCCCTTACGCCCGCCCTGCAGCAGGAGATGGCCCGCCTTACCACCCTGTATGGGCGCAACCCTTCCGCATAAACCCCGCCAGGCCCCGGAGGTAGACGTATGAAAAAACCATTCGTTTTGATGTTGGCACTGCTTTTGTTGCCGCTTTGCGCCTGTGCCGCGCCCTCGGCCATGCAGCAGGCCACCGGGGCTTCAGCCCGGCAGGCCCGCGCCATAGAGGACGTCCTGCACGAAGCAGGGGCGGAGTATGAGCAGGTGGAGGCGGGCAGCATGCTGGGGGTGGGCGTTACCAGCGCCACGCAGGAAAAATACCCCTATTATGTGCTTTGTGATGCAGACGGCACCCCGCAATATGCCCTGTTGCTGGATGGCGAAACCTACGAGGTACTATGGCTGGGCACCTGGCACAGCGGCGAGACCCTATACGGCGAGATGCCCCTTTTGCCCGGCGCCGCCTAGCCACCGGCATGGGCCACTGGGAAAAGGCCCGCCGCCGGTGGGCGCCTTTCCAAATTTGTAAAAAGGCAGCAAAAACCCCGGCCCGGGCAATGCCCGGGCCGGGGTTCTTTTTTATATGGCCTTATATGGCGGCTTCGCGGCGGTGTTTCACGCCTCTGCCGGCCAGGACAATACCCATACGTCGTGGCTGCCGAAGCCCGCCCAGCGCAGGGCGTTGTCGTGGGTGTCCACCGCAATGTCCAGCCGCTTGCCCAGTATGGCGCTGCCGCTGTCCTCCACCCGGCGGATGCCCACCCCCTCGATATACAGCCAGGTGCCGGGGGGCAGTTCGGCCCAGTCGCTTGCGCAGGTAAGGCCCTGGCGGGGCACCGTGCCCGACGCCGTAACCCCGTTGCCCCCGCAGATGTGGGGGTATTCCTCGCAGCAGTAGGCCGTGGCGTGATACGCGCCGTAAAACTCCGGCCGCTCGCTCACCGTCACCTCCAGGCCAAACTCGGCCAAAATGCGGTCTGCCTCGGCACGCAGGGCGTCCCAGTCGGGCGCAATGGCCGTCTCCCACTCGCCGTCGGCCGGCAGGGCAAACGCGGCGGGCGGCGGGGTGTCAT
>JAJDGD010000091.1 GCA_030265505.1 Ruminococcaceae bacterium OttesenSCG-928-O06
CTCGCTGAGTTTTTGCAGGTTGTCGCGGGTGGCGTCGTTCTCCACCAGGGCCACCGTCTCGGTAATTTCCACCTGCAACTGGTCTGGCGGCACGTTATAGTGGCGCAGTTTGTCCATCACCTTCACGCAGAAATGCGCGTCGTTCAGCTGCTGGCTGGACACATTCACCGCCACATGGAAAGCGGGCAGGCCCTGCTGGGTCCACTTCGCGCGCTGCAACACCGCCTGGTCCATAATCCAAAGGCCCAAATTGTCTATGCGGCCGGTCTCCTCGGCAATGGCAATGGTAACCATGGGGTTGATGAACCCGTGCTGCGGGTGCTTCCAGCGCAGCAGCGCCTCCACGCTGTGCAGGGTGTTGTCGCGCGCGTCCACAATGGGCTGGTAGTTCAAGAACATCTCGCCCGAAACCAGTGCCCTGTCCATCTGGTTTGCCAGGCTGCGCGCCACGGCGCCCACTTCGTCCACCCGGTGTATCAGCTTGCGCGAGGTGGGGGAATACTCGGTCACGATAATCTGCGCAAGGTCCTTGTAGGCCCGCTCGAAGCGGATCTGGCTCATCCGTTCAGCCAGGCGCACAAAGGGTGCGTAGATAAGCACGGCGATGGCCAGGTTCACCACCTGCAACATCACCCCCGCGAAGGACTGCGTGGCGATGTACCCGCTGATGAACACCGGGGTGGCCCAGCTTACCTCCACCACGGTGTAGGGCACCAGCCCCAGCGTCATGGCCAGGGCCGTGGTGCCAAACATCACCACCGGCGTTGCCACAAAGGGAATGGCGTACACCGGGTTCAACACGATGGGAATGCCGAAAATCAGCGGCTCGTTGATATTGAACAGGGAGTTGGGCAGCGCATAGCGCATCAGGGTGCGGTAGCTGCGCCCGCGGCCAAAGATGAGCAGGGCCAGCAGAAGGGCCAGGGTGGTGCCGCTGCCGCCCATGTATACAAACGCGTCGAACAAGGTTTTGGTAATCAGGTTCGGGGCGGCCTGGCCCGCCAGGTGGGCCGCCACGTTCTCGCTCATGGCCGGCACGAAGACCGACTGCGCCACGCCGTCCAGCACATTGTTGCCATGGATGCCGAACAGCCACATGATGTGGGAGGAGATGTTGTACAGCACCGCCGTGCCCATAGAGTCGCTGGCGCTCTCATACGGGCGGCGCAAAAAGTCGTTCACAATGGCAGACAGGCCGTCGTCGGTAACAAAGCGTACCAAAAGCACCCGCAGGGCCACAAAGCCCACAATGATGAACACCACCGGCCACACCGACGCGAACGACTGCGGCACCGCCACGTTGGGGTCGTCGCTCAGCAGTTGCAGCGTGCGCCGGTTCGAGGAGGTGTGGATGAACAGCTCGGACGCAACCACCGCCACCACGATGCCCACAAACAGCCCCGTTACCCCGGTGATGGAAAACGGCAGGGAATTCACCAGTTGGTCGGGTTCGGGGTTTATCGGGGCCACCGGCAGGGCCATTATCACATAACAGGCCAGGCCCAGCGTGCCGCATATGCCGCTGTGCGCCTGGGTGTTGCGGTTGGCGTTGTACCACTGCACCAAATTGCGGCAGATAAGGAACACCACCATCAATGTGGCTATCTGCGTGGTGCCGTAAAAAGCAAGCTCGCCAAACATGCGCCAACGCGGGCCAAAAACATCCTCCATAAAACCTTGGTAGGCCGCAATGGGCAGCTGGTTCAGCAGCGTGGCATAGGCCCCCATAATCATAATGGGCATGGTGGAGATAAACGCGGTGCGAATGGAATACAGATGGCGCTGCTCGTTCAGCCCCTGCAGGCGGCCAAACAGGCGCAGCATCCCCTTGCTGTTCCGCGTTTCGGTTTGCGTTTTCACGTTCTGCCCTCCGGTGGTAGGCGGCCTTTGGGAACGGCCGGTCAAAATTGACACACTCTTTTTTCCGCCATAGTATACCTCATTTGGCCCCGCCGGGCAATAGCAGCCTGTCGAATTTTCGCTTTCTTGCATGAAGAATCCGCGTTTCGGGGCGCTGTGGTAACACCCACGGCGGCAAAACCGCCTCTGGTATATGGCGGGCAAATCTGGTATACTATTAAAGCCCTAGGGTGTGTTTTCAGAAGATGAAACTGCATGCAATTTTGGAGGATGAGCGTTTTGGCGTTTGATGTGGAGACAAAGCCCGGCCAGCTGCGGGAGAGCATTCGCCCGCTGGCACTTTTGCCCATGCGCGGCTGCGAGGAACTGGGCGAGCGTGTGAACCAGTACCTGCTGAAATGGACGGTGAACCCCGAGGACGAGCGGCTGTTTACCTTTCCCGGGTACGACAAAAACAGCTTTTTGATTAGCGCGGAGTGCCCCCGCTTTGGCACGGGCGAAGGCAAGGGGATGATACGCCACAGCGTGCGCGGGTATGATTTGTACATTCTGTGCGACGTGACCAACTACCGTGTAAGCTACCCCATGTATGACCTGCAGTGCCCCATGAGCCCGGACGACCACTTTGCGGACCTGAAGCGCCTGATTGCCGCGGCGGGCAACAAACCCTACCGCATCACGGTCATCATGCCCTACCTGTACGAGGGGCGCCAGCACCGCAAGGCCGGGCGTGAAAGCCTGGACTGTGCCATTGCCCTGCAGGAGCTGTACAACCTGGGCGTGCATAACATCCTCACCTTCGACGCGCACGACCCCCGGGTGGCCAACGCCGCGCCCATGGCCAACTTCGACAACATCGCCCCCACCTACCAAATATTGAAGTGCCTGCTGCACTGCTGCCCGGACATTGTGATAGACCGCGAGCACACCATGGTCATCTCGCCCGACGAAGGCGCGGCCGACCGCAACATCTACTTTGCCAGTGTGATGGGCCTTTTGAACATTTTAGAGGGCGAACGCACCCGCCTGAAACGCACGATGGACCAGGCCTCCACCACCAGCATCAATGTGCGCGACGTGGCCCTGCCCGGGGTGGAAATCATCATAGACACCCGCAGCATGAAGATCCTGGAGCCCATGCGCCGGGTGAAGTTCCGCCGGGTGCAAGAGAGCATCGAGGCCATCATCGCGGGCAAGTAGGCGCCCGGCACACCCCGCATTGCACCGCACACTGGAACACCCGGCACTCTCCCACGTCACCCTTTGCCTTTCCCCCAATAATCCCCCGCCATAAATGGCGGGGGATTATTACGATAAACAAGTAGCATCTGCCGTTCCGCGATATACTGCGGATTTGGCAGATGCTTCCTTATCGCTACCCTGCTAATGGCGGGGGCTTTTTCTCTCTCGTCAGGGCGCAGGCGCGTCGGCGCCGGCTTCTTCCTTTATCTGGTTTTTCACCGGCTCCAACAGCGGCTTGCTGCGCAGCTCCTCGGTAAATTTCGGGATCCCGTCGCCCGGCAGCGGGGCCGAGAACAGATACCCCTGTATCAAAAAC
>JAJDGD010000092.1 GCA_030265505.1 Ruminococcaceae bacterium OttesenSCG-928-O06
CAGCGTGAACGCCAAAACCGGCAAGGTAGAGGCCGCCCCCGAGATTTTCACCCGTGGCTTTGTGTATGTGCGAGACTCGGAACAGTTGCTGGAGGAATGCCGCAAAACCGTGGAGAAGACCCTGGCCGCCTACGCCAAGGAGCCCCACCGCGAACTGGGCAGCCTGAAGACCAAAATACGCGAGGCGGCGGCCAGCTTTTTGTACCGCCGTACCAAGCGCAGCCCCATGATATTGCCCATTATTATGGAAGTGTAACAGCACAAGGTTGGCCCGCATCCCCGGGCAAGTGTTTGCCGGGGCGGCGTATCCCGCGGCGCACCGCGCCAAAAGGAGCAGGAGTTGAACAACCGCAAGCATTTTTGGTCTGCCGATACCCTGGTGATATTGCTAAGCGCCGCCTGCCTTGGGCTGGCGGTGCTTTTGGCCATTGCACGCCCCGCGTGGCTGGGCATTGCGGTGGCCATTGTGGCTGTAGTGGCACTTTTGGCCTTTGCGTTTTTGCAGCACACCCGGGCGGGGCTGCGCCGGCTGGTGGGCGGCAAGGCCGGCAGCCAGGCGGCCGTGGGGGCGCTGGGCACCTTCTCTTTGCCGGTGGCCGCCCTGCACGGCAAAGAGCTGATTTGGTACAACGACGCCTTTGCCCGGCAAATTGCCAAAGGGGCCGAGTGCACACTGGTGCCCATAGGGCGGCTGGTGCCCGGGCTGGAGCCCACCGAGGCCGCCGCTGCGGCGGGGCAGGATATCCGCATAGACGACACGCTGTACACCGTGTATGGAAACCGCATGCTGGCCGACAGCGAGACTTACTTTATGGTGTTTGTAGAGAACACCCTGCTGAAACACCAGGCGGGCGAGTACCAGGCCAGCCGCCCGGGGGTGCTGTACTTTGCCATAGATACCTACGAGGAGATACTGCAGCAGATGCGGGAGAGCGAGCGCGCCATCATCGTCTCCAACATCGACGTGGCGCTGGAGCGCGCCATTGCCAAAAGCAGCGGCTTTCTGCGGCGGGTGTCGGCCTCGCGCTATATGGCGGTGGTGGAGGAACGCCACCTGCAGCAGATGATGGACGCCCGCTTCCCGGTGCTGGACGAAGTGCGTGCCTTGGGCCAGGAGGGCGGTACCGTCACCTTGTCCATAGGGGTGGGGCACCAGTGTGAAAACCTGCACCAGTGCGAGGAAAGCGCCCAGCAGGCGCTGGAGATGGCCCTGGGCCGCGGGGGAGACCAGGCCGCCGTGAAGGGCACCGAGGGCTACGAGTTCTACGGCGGGGTTACCCGCAGCGTGGAAAAACGTACCAAGGTGAAAAGCCGCATTGTGGCGGGCAGCATCCACCGCGTGATGGACCGCTTCGACAAGGTGCTGGTGATGGGACACCGGGATTCCGACATGGACTGTGTGGGCGCCGCGGTGGGTATGCTGCGCTTTGCCCGGCTGTGCAAAAAGCCCGCGGCCATCGTGATAGACAGAGAGCGCACGTTGGCCCCCGCCATGATAGCGCATCTGGAGAAAAACGGCTATGGCGACGACATGATAGACGTGGAGGAGGGGCTTTCCCTTACCGGGGCGCACACCCTTTTGGTGGTGGTGGACACCCATATGCCCCACCTGCTGGAAAGCGAGGAGATCTACCACAGCTGCGGGGGCGTGGTGGTGATAGACCACCACCGCAAAATGGTGGGCCACATAGACAACAGCCTGGTATTTTACCACGAGCCCTATGCCTCCAGCGCAAGCGAGCTGGTGAGCGAGCTTTTGATGTATGTGGCCGACGACAAGGACGACAAGCCCACGGCCGTGGAGGCAGAGAGCCTTTTGGCGGGCATTATGCTGGACACACGCACCTTTTCTTTGCATGTGGGGGTGCGCACCTTTGAAGCCGCGGCCTGGCTGCGGCGCATGGGCGCCCGCACCGAGGAAGCCAAAAAACTGTTTGCCACCACCATGGATGAATACCTGTACAAAAGCCATTTGGTGGCCGAGGCCAAGGTGCATGCGGGGTGTGCCGTGGCCATTAGCGACAAAGTGCCCACCGAATGTGAGGTGGCAGCGCCCCAGGCCGCGAACGAGCTGCTGTCGATAGAAGGGGTGAAGGCCAGCTTTGTGGGCGTGCTGCAAGGCGGCACAGCCCGCCTTTCGGCCCGCAGCATGGGCGAGGTAAACGTGCAGCTTATCATGGAGAAGGTGGGCGGCGGCGGGCACCTTACCATGGCGGGGGCGCAAATTCCCAACGCCACTATTGAGGAAACCTATACCATATTGTACAATGCTATAGAGGAATACATGGAAGAGCGTACCCATTCCTAGAAGGAGGCCCCTATGAAGGTGGTTTTGAAGCAGGATGTGAAGAACATTGGCAAAAAGGATGAACTGCACCAGGTAAGCGACGGCTACGCCCGCAACTACCTGATACCCCGCGGGCTGGCCGTGGAGGCGGATGCTGCTGCCGTGAACGCGGTGAAAAGCAAGGAAGCCGCCCGCCAGCACCACGCCGAGGAAGAAAAAGCCGCCGCCCAGGCCCTGGCCGAAAAGCTGGAGGGCAAAACGGTGGTCATCAAGGCGAAGGGCGGGCAAAGCGGGCGGCTGTTTGGCGCCGTTACGCAAAAGGACATTGCCGCCGCCCTGGCCGAGATGGGCGTGGAGATAGACAAGCGCAAGATATCTTTGAGCGTGCGGGAAATAAAGGACTACGGCCAGTATGAAGCCGAGGCCAAAGTGGCCGCGGGCGTGGGTGCAAAGTTTACCGTTAGCGTGGAGGAGTAAGCGTGGCAAACGACATGGGCCTGTCTTTGGAGGGGCTGGGCATCACAGCGCCCTACAGCATGCAGGCCGAACAAAGCGTGCTGGGCGCCGCACTGCTGGACCCCTCCTGCATTGAGGTGATTATCCAGCGGCTGCGGCCGGAGATGTTTTTTGTGCGGCAAAACCGCGCTGTTTGCACCGAGATGTTCACCCTTGTAACCAACGCCACCCCGGTGGACGTGGTGGTGCTGGTAGATCGCCTGGCCGGCGACGTGTTTCCCACTGCGGCCGACGCCAAGTCCTATTTGGCCGAGCTTGCCGACACGGTGCCTAGCTTATCGAACCTGACGCATTACATCGGCATTGTGTACGAAAAGTATGTGAAGCGCCAACTGATGGAACTGGCCCGCGAGACGCTGGAACAGGCGGCCGACGACATTGAGAGCCGCCTGATGATGGAGAGCGCCGAGCAGCGCCTGTACGAGATACGCGCCGGGCGCGACAGCGGCGAAGTGCAGCATGTGAAGTACGCCGTCATCGACGTGATGAACTACCTGCACCGCCTTTCCGGGCCCGAGCGCGAGGAGTACCTGGGCATAAAAACCGGCTTTTCCATGCTGGACAGGCGCCTTGGCGGCATGGGCAAAAGCGACCTGATCATT
>JAJDGD010000093.1 GCA_030265505.1 Ruminococcaceae bacterium OttesenSCG-928-O06
GCCTGATGGAACTGTGCCAGGAGCGGCGCGGCACCATGAAAGACATGAAGTACCTGGACGAAACGCGGGTGGACCTGCACTACGAATTGCCCCTGGGGGAAATTGTATACGACTTTTTCGATGCGGTGAAAAGCCGCAGCCGGGGCTATGCCAGCTACGACTATGATTTGAAGGGCTATGCCCAAAGCAATCTGGTGAAGCTGGACATTTTGATAAACGGTGAGGTGGTGGACGCCCTTTCCTTTATTGTGCACAAGGACAAGGCCTATGCCCGCGGCCGCCGGCTGTGCGAAAAGCTGAAGGACAACATTCCCCGCCAGTTGTTCGAGGTGCCCATCCAGGCGGCCATTGGCGGCAAGATTATTGCGCGGGAAACCGTAAAGGCCGTGCGCAAGGACGTTTTGGCCAAGTGCTATGGGGGCGACATTACCCGCAAGAAGAAGCTGCTGGAAAAGCAGAAGGAAGGCAAGAAGAAGATGCGGCAGATTGGCAGCGTGGAGGTGCCCAGCGAGGCTTTTACCGCGGTGTTGAAGCTGGACGACTGAAAAGGAAGGCCATTTGGCCGCCGGGCAAAAAAGCAAACAATAAGAAAAGGGAACCGCCTGCGGGCGGTTCCCTTTTTTGCAGAGAAAGCCTGTATTTTGGCAAAGGCGGGTGGCGGCGCAGGGGGAACAGATGGCTGCCGCAGCGCCGGGCGCTAGAACTTGCTGGTGAACTTTGTGCCCAGGGCTGCACGCAAAAGCTCCCGCAGCTGCTCGGGGCTGCCGTTGGTAAAGTAGGCCTTGTCTATCATATAGGCCTGGGCCTGGGTGGTGAACAGGTAAAAGTCGCGCTTGGTCTCCACCGCCGAGGAAAGCGAGGTATAGGGCAGAGAGGCAGAGTCTACCATGCCTTCCTCCTCGCCGCGCACGCTGCGCTGCAGGCCGCCTGCCGTAAAAATGGTGGTCTCGGTGCGCAAGGCGGCGCCCTCGGTTTTTCCAAATTCTGAAATGGGGCGCGCATACACATTAAAAATAAAATAGGCGGCCAAAAGCGCGGTAAGCACCGCCACCAGCGGCCAAGGCAGGCCGGCCCATATGGCGGCGGCCAAAAACACCACATACAACACGCAAAGCAGGCCCAAAATGGCCTTCACGCCCTGGCCCGAGCGGTTGAGCAACCGGTAGCGGTAAAACCGGCCGTAAATTTGGCTGTTGGCGGGCATCTCCACGCGGCACAACATGGGCAGGGCTCCTTTCTATGGGTGTATGCGGGCCGGCGGGGTGCGCCCATGTAAGCGCTACGGCAATCAGTCAATCACCGGGGGCGCGTCGCTTTCGGTAAAGTCCTCTCTGTCGCTGGTAAGCCAGGGGCTGTAGAAGGCGTCGTGCCGCAGCGCGTCGCCATAGCGGCCCAGCAAAAGCTGCTGCTCTGCCTCAAAGCGGGCCTTGGCGGGCCCTTCTTCGTCGCTGCCGCGGCTTTTGCTCTCGTAGTGGTATAGCTCGGCATACGGGGTGAACAGCACCCACCAGCCCTTCTCGCGCAGGCGCAGGCAAAAGTCTACGTCGTTGTAGGCCACGGCAAAGCCTTCGTCAAAGCCCCCCACGTCGTCAAAGGCGCGGCGGCGCACCATCATGGCGGCGCCCGTAACGGCGCTTACCTCTTGCACGCAGGCCGCGCGGAACATATACCCGCTGGCCCCGCGCCGGGCGTATTTGTGGCTGTGGCCGGCATAGCCCCCCAGGCCCGTGATGACCCCGGCATGCTGGATGGTGTCGTCCGGGTAATACAGCATGGCCCCCACGGCGCCCACGTCGTCCAGCTGGCAAAGCTGCAGCATTTCGCCCATCCAGCCGTTGTTGATAACCTCGGTGTCATTGTTGAGGAAAAGCAGATACTCCCCGCGGGCGTGGCGGCGGCCAAAGTTGCACACCTTCGAAAAATTGAAGTCCTCCTGCTCCTCGTACACCAGCACCTTGCACTCGGGGTAGGTGGCGGTAAGCTTTTGGTAGTAGTTGAAGGTATCCACGGTTTTGGAGCCGTTCTCCACCACCAGCACCTCGAAGTGGCGGTGCGAGGTTTTGGCGTACAGGGTGCGAATGCAGCGGTCGAGGTCGGCTATATGCTCGTTGTTGGGGATGATGACGGACACCAGCGGCAGCCCGCGGATGTCGTAATCTACCTTATAGGTGCTGGGGAAGAGACCGTCCACCACGCGCCCGCGCACGCCTGTGCGCTCCAAGTGGTCTGCAATGGCTTTTTTGGCGGCGTCGGCTACATAGGGTTTGGCGTCTACGCCGGTGCTGGTGCTTTGCGGGTGCTGCCGCCAGTAGTACAACACCTTGCGAATGTGCTCTGCGCCGCCGGTTTCCTCCAGCACGCGCAGGAAAAGGTCGTGGTCCTGGGCGCCGTCGCACTCGCTGCGCAGGCCGCCAAGCTTTGTGAAAATATCCCGCCGGATGGCCACCAGGTGGGCGATGTAGTTGACGTTTAGAAGATACTGGGGCGAATAGTCGGGCTTGAAGTGCCCGGCGGTGGGCAGCATCACGTCGTCGGTAAACAGGGCCTCATCGCTGTACAAAAAGCCCGCCTTGGTGCGTATAATATTCTCGGCCATCTCGTACAGGGCGTCAGGGCTCAGCACGTCGTCATGGTCCAAAAGCAACAGGTACTGCCCGGTGGCGGCGGCAGCGGCGCGGTTGGTGTTGGCGGCAATGCCTTCGTTTGGCACCTGCTGGTAGACAATGCGCTCGTCGGCATACTGTTCTGCCATGGCCTGGTAGGTGGCCGCGTCGTCGCTGGCGTCGGCAATGCACAGCTGCCAGCCGGGGTAGGTTTGCTTTTGCACCGAGGCAAGCATTTCCTCAAAATAACGGGGCTGGGGGTTGTACACCGGCACCAGAATAGAGAGCCTGGGCCAGCCCTCGAAGTTGGCGGCGCGCTGGGTGGCCAGTACGCTGGCCGCGGGCCAGTAGCGCCCGCGGCGGCTGCCGTGGCGCCGGCGGAAATAGCGCAGCGTGCGCCCGATGGCCGCAAAAAAGCCCTCGTTGCGGGCTACCTCGCGGAAGTAGGCGCGTAGTTCGCGGTTGCGCTTTTTCTTCAGGTTTTTGGGGGCGTCCTGTGGCATGGTTGGTGTCTCCTGGTGTGTGGTCTATCGTGTGGGAGGTGGGTTTGTTAACCGGGGGGATGGATAGAGCCATCGGGCTCCTGTTGTTTTGTCGCATCC
>JAJDGD010000094.1 GCA_030265505.1 Ruminococcaceae bacterium OttesenSCG-928-O06
CGGCCCCGCCTGAACGCATTTTCTCTGCGGCGATACCATCAAAAAAACGACCATAAAAAACGAACGGAGACCCCCCTATGGACGCCATCGCCATTTTGGCAAAAGAATTCGGTCAGGTGCCGGCCCATGTGGCCGCCGCCGTGGCCCTCATCGACGAAGGGAACACCATTCCCTTCATTGCCCGCTACCGCAAAGAGGCCACCGGCAGCATGGACGACCAGGTGCTGCGCCAGATGAACGACCGCCTTGCCTACCTGCGCGGGCTGCAGGCCCGTAAGGCCGAGGTGGAAAAAAGCATTACCGAACAAGAGAAAATGACGGACGAGATTGCCGCAGCACTGGCGGCGGCCACCACCCTGGCCGAGGTGGAGGACATCTACCGCCCCTATAAGCCCAAGCGCAAAACCCGTGGCAGCGTGGCCCGTGCCCGCGGGCTGGAACCCCTGGCCCGCCGCCTGTTGGAGCAGCATGCCGGCGACGAGCCCGCCGCTTTGGCCGCGGATTATGTGAGCGAGGAAAACGAGGTGCCCGACGCCGAGGCGGCCCTTGCCGGCGCCCGTGACGTGCTGGCCGAGGACTTTAGCGACGACGCCGCGTTGCGCGCCGTGCTGCGTGCCTTTTACGCGCGCAGCGCCCTGGTGGAAAGCCGTGCCGCCAAAGAGGAAGACAGCGTGTACAGCGGCTACTACGAATTCTCGGAACCCGCAGCCAAAATAGCGGGCCACCGCATTCTGGCCATCAACCGGGGCGAGAAAGAGGGCTTTTTGAAGGTGGCCGTCACCGTAGACGGCGACGCCGCCACCGCCCTGTTGGCAAAGCGTCTTGTGAAGAACAACAGCCCCGCGGGCCAGCAGGTGCTTTTGGCCCTGCAGGACGGGTACGACCGGCTGATCCACCCCAGCCTGGAGCGGGAGGCCCGCAGCGAGCTGACCGAGCGGGCAGACGAGGGGGCCATCCGTGTGTTTGGGCAAAACCTGCGCCAGCTGCTTTTGCAGCCGCCCATCCGCGGGCGCGTGGCCATGGGGCTGGACCCCGGCTACCGCATGGGCTGCAAGGTAGCCGTGGTGGACGCCACCGGCCGGGTGCTGGACACAGCCGTCATCTACCCGGTGGCGGCGGGCGAGGCAAAGCAGCACCAGGCCGCCGAGACTCTGCGCGCGCTCATCAAAAAGCACGGGGTGCAGGTGCTGGCCATTGGCAACGGCACCGCCGGGCGCGAGACCGAACTGTTTGCGGTGAAGGTGCTGCAGGCCCTTGCCGCCGAGGGCGTGCACGCCGAATACATGGTGGTGAACGAGGCCGGGGCCAGCGTGTACAGCGCCAGCAAGCTGGCCGCGCAGGAGTTCCCCCATTTTGACGTGAACCTGCGCAGCGCCGTAAGCATTGCCCGCCGCATGCAAGACCCCTTGGCAGAGCTGGTGAAGATAGACCCCAAGGCCGTGGGCGTAGGCCAGTACCAGCACGACATGCCCCCCGCCCGCCTGGCGGCAGAACTGGACGGCGTGGTGGAGGACTGCGTGAATACCGTGGGGGTGGAACTGAATACTGCTTCCGCCCCGCTGCTGCAGCGGGTGGCGGGCCTTAGCGCCGCCACCGCCCAGAACATTGTGCAAAAGCGCGAGACCGACGGCCCCTTTGCCGCCCGCAAAGAGCTGCTGAAGGTGCCAAAGCTGGGCCCCAAGGCCTACCAGCAGTGCGCCGGTTTTTTGCGCCTGCCCGGCGCGAAGGACCCCCTGGACGCCACCGCCGTGCACCCCGAGAGCTACGCCGCTGCAAAGACCCTTTTACAGCTGTGCGGCTTTGCGGCGAAGGACATTGGCACCGAGGCCATTGCCACCCTGCCCGAAAAGGCAAAAGAGCTGGGCCTGAACGCCCTGGCCGAAAAACTGGGCGTGGGCAAGCCCACGCTGCTGGATATCATCGACGAGCTGTTGCGCCCCGGGCGGGACATACGCGACAGCCTGCCACCCCCGCTTTTGCGCGGCGACGTGCTGGAGCTGAAGGATTTGAAAGAGGGCATGGAGCTTACGGGTACGGTGCGCAACGTCATCGATTTTGGCGCCTTTGTGGACATTGGCGTGCACCAGGACGGCCTGGTCCACATCAGCCAGATTGCCGACCGCTATATCAAGCACCCCAGCGATGTTTTGAGTGTGGGGGACATCGTGACGGTGTGGGTGCTCTCAGTAGACGAAAAACGCGGGCGCATCTCCCTCACCATGAAAAAACCGAAGGGTACAACGTGATTGGCCGCGGCGGATAGGGGCGCTGTACGCCGGTAGATGGATTCAAGGTTACTCCGCACAAAATTTCGCCCAGAGCCACCGCCGGGCACACCCATTTCCCGGCACAAAGCGCCTTTGCTTCTGGCGGCAAATACTGTATAATGAGAGATAACATACCGCGGGGCGGGGCCCCGCCCTCGCGCCCTTCAGGCGTAAGGGGCCGCCGCTGGGCGGCGGGGTATTCACCCTCTCGTCCTGCCTCGCGCAGCAATGCGAAGAAAGCAAGTCCTTGCGCTGCTTTCGCCTCGTTGGACAATGAAACGCGGAACCATCCACGCATGGCGGGCCGTGCCCGCCGCAACCGGAGGATACGTTATAGATGGGAGCTTTAGGCGTAATTTTACTTGTTGTAGTGGTACTTGTTGTAGTGGTGCTGTTGGTGGTTGGCTGGTTTGTGTGCGGGCAGAACAACCTGGTGCACGCCGAGGAACTGTGCGGCAACGCCCTGAGCCAGATAGGGGTGCAGCAGGCCAGCCGCTGGGACGCCTTGAATGCCCTGGCCGATTTGACGAAAGGCTACTCCGACCAGGAATATAACACCCTGATGGACACCATCCGGGCGCGGCAGGGCATCTCGCCCAAAAGCAGCGCGGCCGAGGTGGACGCCCAGGAAAACCTGCTGCAACAGGGACTGGGGCGTATAAACGCCCTGGCCGAGGCCTACCCCGACCTGAAGAGCAACACCGTATACCTGAAAACCATGGACGAAGTGCGCCGCTATGAGGACAACGTGCGCATGAGCCGCATGGTGTACAACGACACCGTTACCAAATACAACCGGTTGGTGCGCAGCCTGCCTGGCTCGCTTTTGGCAACGGGCCTGGGCTTTGCCCCGCGCGGCTATTTGCAGGACGACCCCGCCAAAGCCGGCATGCCCACCATGGTGCGGTAAGG
>JAJDGD010000095.1 GCA_030265505.1 Ruminococcaceae bacterium OttesenSCG-928-O06
CGTCTTCATGGCCGCTATACGCCCTTTGATAAAAAACAAGTGGATAGGTGCGGCCGGTTATGCTTTTCTCTTGTTTAATCCCATTGCTTTTTCGACACAGATTACCCGCTTGTACAGGGATATCGGCTATTATTCGGTGTCGTTCTTGTGCGTAGCGGCAACACTTGGTTTTTTGCTAAGGTATGGTTCAAAGAATGCGGGGGTCTATTTTGCGCTTCCCGCCGGTTTATTTCTTGCCTTTGCGCACAATTTCCGGGAAGATAGCCATTGGCTGTATGTTTATGTAGTGGCTTGCCTTCTGGCTTGGTTCATATTCAGGCTACTATATTTAAAAAATAGAACTGGCGAAAAAAAAGCGAAAACAACCGCAGTTGTCCCACTGCTTATCGTTACAGGGTGGCTTTTCATCATGCTTCCAGTTTCGCTTTTGAACTTGGGCTATTATGGTACTTTTACAATTGATGAATACAATAGCGGGGCTTATGCGAAAGCATTTGGGGCGTTAAAAAGAATAGACGGCGGCCTGGAGGACCCCCACATTGTAATACCGGAAGAACAGCGGATGGCCCTTTACGAACTTAGCCCGGCCTTTTCAGAGTTGTATAGCCAGTTGGATGCACCAAATGCCAGATATAGAGGCTGGAAAGAAGAGCAAGGTGAATATAGAACCGGATATTTTTCTTTTGTTCTTCGGGATGCCGTTGCGGTATTGGGTTATTATGAAAACGCGGATACTGCCAATGCATATTATGAACGCTTGGCAAATGAGGTGAATGCGGTTTGCGACCAAGGGTTGATTGAAGCCGGCCCCAGAAGTTACGGTATCACAGCCAAATACTACCCGTGGATGACGGGCCCAATTATAGAAGCTACGTTTCAGGGAATGTGGCAGACCCTGCAATGCACGGGCATTAACCCACTGATGCTTCCGGTGAACGAAGATGATGCGTATCTGAAGATATATGAAAATTTCGTTTATGACACGATCTCTGCGGATAGATATATGGAAGATGGAAGCACCGTTTCCAATTATTCGTTAAGCGGCATAGCGCTGTGGGGGCAACGTTTCCTCAGGGTAGTTGTGCTGACATATCGTTATTTGTTGCCCTACTTGTTTTTTGCCGCATTGGTATGTTTTGTTGCTGTATTTGTGGGTGTTATCTTCCGCAAAAAGAGCGGGTTGAGTTTTTTTGCAGATTCAATTACGGGGATAAGCCTTCTGTGCTTGTTTTTATTGAGGAGCGCCATGATTGGGTTCGTCCATGTGAGCAGTTTTTCCGCCATCTCCAATCCGGCATATCAAGCCGCAAATTACCCCATTATTTTGGCTTTCGTCGTTGTGGCAATTGCATACGGTATAAAATGGGTACCCCAAATCACACGTTTCGGTACATTGCCGCGCAGCCGGTAGCATGCGGCGGTTAACGGCATGCCCGTTGGGTTCAAGCCCAATAGGTGGAGCAAAAAGGTGCCCGCGCCGCCGCGCCGCTCACTCCGGCGGAAGCTGGACGCTCTCAGGTGCCAAAATGCCCGCAAGAAGGCTGCGGAAAATGCCTGTGGCAATCTCACTCATCTCCTCGGGCGAGAGGGCGGGCGACTGCCGGATGAATGCTCGGGTGAGGGTGAGGTGGACCCCCGCCAAAGCGCGCCCCCAATAAAACTGGGTGGGGTTGCCGATGCCCCACATCTGCAAAGTCTCCCTGCGGTGGCGGGCCACGGCGTCATCCATGCGGTGCATAAAGTTGGTGTTGTGGGACGGGGAGAAAAGCACGGACAGTACCCCAATGTTTTGCTGCACATAGGTGTAAAAGCAGGTAAGGTAATACGCCTGGGGCTCGCGCAGGTTATTCAGGTAGGCGCGCGGGGTGTCTCTGCGGCTGGCGGTAAGCAACTCGCAAAATGCCTCTATGTGGGCGTTTTCCAGGTGCTCTATCAAATCGTACTTGTCCTGGTAATAGCTGTAAAAGGTGGTGCGGCCTACCTTCGCCGTGCGTGTGATGTCCGTCACGGTGATGGCGTCGAAGGGCTTTGCCTGCAGCAGCGAGGCAAGCGCGCCAATCAAAAGTTCCTGGTTTTTTCCGTCAGCTATAGTTTGCGGCATGGTGGTCCTTTCGCTTTGGGCACGCCTAGCCCGGGGGTGTTGGCTTTGCGGGGCACCCGGCAGGGCCCCTTTATCGCCATTATACGGGGAAACGCCCGCGGTTTCAAGCCGCGATAGGACGAAAAACCACTCAACAACGCCATTCGTTTATCAGATGCAGGGCCGGGCCCAAATGTGGACAGGCCCCGGGGAAATACGGTATAATATAGGCAGAGAAACCGTCCCCCCCCCAGGCGCGGCGCCCGTGGCCGGACAGGTAAGGAGAAACCATACCGCATGTGGAAAGAGCACTACAAAATAGGCGTGGAACAAATAGACCAGCAGCACAAACAGCTGATTATGACAACGGAGGAACTGCTGCAGGGCCTGAAGGACGGCAGTGTGGGGCGCAAGGAAAGCCGGCAGATCATGGCGTTTTTGAAGGATTATATCCGCGTGCACTTCAGCACGGAGGAGATGTACCAGGAGGCCATTGGCTTTAGCCTGCGCGCCGAGCATAAGAAGATACACGAGGCGTTCAGCGAAGGGCTGAAGGAGTTTGAGTACAAGCTGATCCGGGCCGATTACGACCCCGCGCTGATGCAGGAGCTGGCTGCCATGCTGACACGGTGGTGGGTGTTCCACATTATGCGCGAGGATAAAAAGATGCTGGCGGAAATACCCAAAAAACCGTAGATGGAAAATCATGAGCCGTTGGCGCCCCGAAGGCGCGGGGCAACAGGAAAAGACAAAACACACAGGGAGAGCCCTGTGTGTTTTTTTGTAGGAGACGAAAATGTGCCAAAGAGAAAGCCTATTCCCCCTGCGGGGGCAAAGCAGGGGAAGAAGCGCCGCCCGTCGTGGATGGCGTGGCTTCCTTACACGCAGCACTCTTGCTGGGCGGCGCGGGTTCTGTGGGTGTGGGCACCTCCGGCGGCGGCAAAAGTGTGTTGGACGGCTGCGGGGCATCCGTTGCCGGGCTGCCTGCCACGGCATCCTCCGCGGGGGCATCACCTGTGGGTGC
>JAJDGD010000096.1 GCA_030265505.1 Ruminococcaceae bacterium OttesenSCG-928-O06
GACATATGGACCCAAGGGCGCTACAATTGGGATAAATTAGATGACTTTTTGTCTATATTGTTGACACAATTCAGGCGTGTCTTGCGCACACACCCCGTGCAGAAGGCTTTGGCTGAATGATGGCCACTGTATTCGATTGCACCCTGGACACAAGAATCCTGTTTGGCGTTCTGCCTTTGTTGAAGCCAAATGGAGCAACAAACGGAGTGCGCTGGTTGAAACTTATCGGCGAACACACTCGCGCGTGTTGAACTGTGTACAGTATTGGAGGGCACACATTTGTCTGCAAAAAACGCACAAAACCGAATTTTAGATGCTTTCTGCCGCCTGCTGCAAAAGCGCCACTTCGACCAAATCGCGGTTTCGCATATCACAAAGGAAGCAAATGTTGGCCGTACCACCTTTTACAACTATTTTAACGATAAATACGAGTTGATAGAGGCGTTAGAGCGCATTGTGCTGGAGGATATTTACGGCGAGTTGCAGGTGCTGCGCACCCTGGATTTCGAAACCGTGACAAACTGCCTGACCGGTGATGAGCTTTTGGTGGGATACTTTTTGCAACTGCAAAAAAATATAGACGTGCTTCGCATTTTGGTTGCCCAAGACCCTTACACTAATTTTTTGCGGCGATTTGACACAGCAAATATAAAATGGTTTGCAAAAACCTTGCAAATTTGGAATGTGCCGGACACTTCTTCTCTTTTGGGCCAGTGCTGGACGCGTGTGCTTTCCCGCATCGGCTTGGAATTGAGTCTCACCTTTGTACGTCAATATCCCTCGCATTCTGCCGAGGAGATGGCCACCTTCACATCGGCTATATATCTTGGGCTGCTGCTGCATGTCCACCGCCCCGCAGCAAATGGCGCCGCAATCGCCCAAAGCTCGGCCGTTCCATTTCCCCTTATGACACCACCCCACTGGGACTTCGGCATGGCTGAGCATCTGCTGTGAGGCTTTCTTTCAAACTATATCCAATGCGCAGACCCTTTATAACCTTGCCTGTAACCGTTTGAGATATGCAAAACACCGTGTGCTAAAGGTGAAGCACCAGGGCAGCACCTACACCATACGCGGCGGCCCGGATAAGGAAAGCTGGATGAACGGCATTTTGCTAGGCCACAACCACGCGTTCAGTATTCTGGGTGCTTACCGCGCTTAATAATCAAACAACCATGGCCGCTCTTTTCGGAGGGCGGTTTTTTATTGCAGAAAATGGTCCATAGCTTATTCATATTAATTTTAGTAGGATATTCCATCTGGTTCATGCCTTGCTTTTCCCCACTCTATGTGAGAAAATGGCCATATCGTATGTACTCGTGGTGGGAGGTTCATCATGAAACAGCTAGTCCAAAATTTGAGTGTTACGCTAGCCGTCTTGATGTTTGTCATTGTGCTATTTCCCCAGACTGGATATGCCAGTTATCAAGTATTTGTAGAAGGTGGCAACGTAGACCTCACTATATATACCCCCTCCGGCAAACTGACCCTGGATGTTAGTCCGGGCGACAGCATTGAAAGCGTCAAGGCTAAAATTACGGGCGAAACTGGCATACCACCCGATAAACAGCGTCTTTTTTTTGAGGGCACAGAACTGGAGGACGGACAGACCATCGGCTACTACTATATCCAAAAAGAGGCAACGATTCATCTGTATGTGATACCAGATGTGCCCTCGCCTTCTCCCGCTCCCGACATGGTTATCGACGATTACTACCAGCGCCACTACGATTTCTGGGTGTGCGTGCTAGGCCAGCTTGACGCCCTCGACAACAGCGGCACAGTTACAGTAGACACAGCCGGCCAAAACCTTGACCACATCCAGCACTTTGTTTTTGACGCTTTGAAAAATACTAGCCGAATCCTCACTGTTAAGCATCAAGGCCAAACCTACGTTATCCAAGGCCAGAAGGAAAGCGCCGATTTTTTGTGGATGGGTGAAATTGCTCTTGGACACAACCACGCTTTTTCCATCCTTGGCGCATACCGCAGATAATACATCGCTTAATTGGGGCAAATGAAATGGCCTATATGTTTGAGATGTTTGTTCTGCCATACCTAATCTCAATTGGCATGATAGTTGGGGCAGTTTTCTTGTTCAGGAGTTATGTGAAAACGAAAAAAACCGTATCACTGGTCCTTGGTATCCTTCTGTGTGTGTTTGCGGGGATAGCCATTTTGGGCTGGTCGCTTTTACTCATTCTGCTAACCTGCTCAGCCACACCGTATGCCTAAAGGTTCGCTTGCTTGCTGGCTTGTTCGTGGTAGATACTTATGGAATCCGTGTATGAGAATCGGCCACTTTTATCTTGCCTTTCTCACTTGTATGTGCGAAAATGTCTTAACGTGTACATTGCGGTACATCTTCGGGGAGGAATCTAATATGGTTAAAACAAAACATCGCGTTACTTCCGTTCTGCTTACGCTGTGCCTTACTGTTGTGATGCTGGCGGGGATTTTGATTGCCGCTCCGGTGCAGGTGAAGGCAGCCGGTGGCAATGCCACATGGAACAGTGCCACACCACCAGACATAAGCGCATGGGATGTCGCAAGCAATACTATAACAGTATCAAGTGGCGCAAAAGGTACATTGACCATACCGGCTGCCGTTACCGAAATTACTATTATTGGTGACGGCAACGCTGTTACAGGTGCAAACATTGTTTTGGCCAGCCGCACTGCCGGCTTAACAATTAACTTTGACAACTTGAATATGACCGCACCCGCAGGTGAAAGTGCGCTAAGCTCTACAAGTACCGGCGTCAATACCACATTGAATGTGACCGGCACCGTGCGGCTAACCGGTGGTGCCGGGGCAAATGGTACATCGGGCACACATGGTAGTCAAGGTATGAACCTTGCCGGTACTGTCACAGTAGCCGGTACTGGAACACTGCATGCAACCGGCGGCAACGGTGGTGATGGCACCACCGGCAACGGTGGCTGGGGTGGTGATGGTATACTTACCTCCAGCGCACTGACGGTGTCAGGTGCACTTGTCGCCACCGGTGGTAATGGTGGTGCCAGCCAAAGCGGCAACGGCGGCCCGGGTGGCA
>JAJDGD010000097.1 GCA_030265505.1 Ruminococcaceae bacterium OttesenSCG-928-O06
GGGCCACCTTGCCCTCGGCGCCCAGCTCGTCTATGCGGGCGTTGGAGTAGCCCCACACGTTGGCGGAGGAGGAAGAGTTGAAGAAGAAGGTGAGGGAGCGGTCGGGGTCGCTGCCAAAGCCGTTCATGCCAATCATGGTATTGCGGCCGCTGCCGGCAAACTCACGCCAGGCGTCGATGTACTGCGCGCGCTCCATCACGTCGATCTCGACGGTGATGTTCGTGGCGCCGCCGCGCTCAATCTGGCTTTTCAGCAATTGTGCGCCGTTGATGGTTTCCTGGTTGATGCCGGCGGTGATGGTCATGGTAAAGCCATCGGCGTAGCCGGCCTCTTCCAACAGGGCCAAGGCGGCATCCAGGTCATTGGCGTAGTAGGGGTCGTTTGCAATGCCAAGGGCATAGTTGCCCATGGCGGGGGATACCGGGCCGCAGGGCTCGGCATTGCCCTCGTAGATGGTTTGGGCATACTCTTCGCGGTCAATCAGCAGGCTGATGGCCTGGCGCACCCGCACGTCGCTGAAGGGCTCGCTCTCAAGGTCAAAGCCCAAATAGTCGTAGTTCGGGGTCAGGTAGTCCAGCACGCTGATGTCGGCGTTGCCTTCCACCAGGGGCAGGTTGCTGGAGGGCAGCGAGGCGATGTGCGCTGTGCCGGTACGCAGGGCGGCCAGGCGCGCGGCCTCGTCGGTCATGATGAGGTAGGTGACGCTGTCCAGCTTGGGCAGGCCTTCCAGGAAGTAGTCGGGGTTTTTCTCCAGCACAATCTGGCTGCCTTCCACATACTCTTTCAGCATAAAGGGGCCGGTGCCGCAGGCCACTGCCTTAAGGTCGCCGTTCTCTTCCACAACCTCTTGCGGTACAATGGCGGCATAGTTGCTGGCCACATAGCCAAGGAAGGTGGCGTCGGGGTTTTTCATGGTGAAGGTCACGGTGTAGTCATCGGTGGCCACCACGCTGTCTACGGTAAGGAAGTAGTTGCGGGCCACGCTGCCCACATCCTCGTCCATCATGCGCTCGTAGCTGTACACCACGTCGGCGGCGGTCATCTCGCGCCCGTTGTGGAATTTTACGCCCTGGCGCAGGTTGAACACATACTCCAGGCCGTCGTCGCTCATGGTCCAGTCGGTGGCCAAATCGCCCTCCAGCGCACCGCCGGCCACCTGGGTAATCAGGCGGCTGTAGATGTTTTTATGCACGCGGATGGAGGCGTGCGCGGTGGTAAGGTGGGGGTCCAGGCCGGCGGGCTCTTCGCCCACGGCGTACACAAGGTCTTGCGCCACGGTGCTGGGGGTGTCCCCGCTGCCGGAAGCCGGCGGGGTGGAACCGGACGAAGTGCCGCCGCCACCGCCGCAGGCCGCCAGAAGGCCTGCCAGCATCAGCACCGACAGTAGAACTGCTGCAAGTTTTTTCATGTCTGTAAATCCTCCTTTTTTGTACCGTTTGCACGGTTGTGTACGGGCAAAGTTTGCGTGTAATCTATGTTCACACCCGCCAGTGCGCACGGCACAGCGGGGATGCCCCATGGTTTGTGGTGTTGTGTGGCGCGGGCACGGCGTAAAATGCCCTTACAGGCCCTCGTAAATGGTGGTAAACACCTGCCTGCGAAAGGCCTGTAAATCCGGCGGGCCGGGCAGGGGCAGGCGGGTGGCAAGCAGGGCGGCGGCGGTGCGCTTTTGGGCGCACAGCCACAATGCCGTGCCGGTAAAGCCTGTGTGCCCCGCCCCGTGGGGGAAGGTGCCCTCCAGGTTCCACCCAAGGCCGCGCGCGCCGCCCTTGTCCTGTAAGCTGGCCGCTGTCAGCGCGGCGGGCAGCAGCTGTTTGCCGCTGTGGGTGGCGCCTTCCTGCAGGTACAGGCGGGCCAGCGCCAACAGGTCTTGCGTGGTGCCAAAGGCGCCTGCGTGGCCGGCGGTGCCGTTCCAAAAGTAAAAGCAGTTGCCGTCGTTCGCCTGGCCCTGTATCTGCACGTCCCAGTGGCGCCAGCCGTGGTAGGCAAGGTGGCGCTCGGCGCACATGGCCATCTCCACCCGGTTGCCAAACTCCGTCTCTACACAGGCCAGCGGGTTTTGCGGGTTGTAGGCAAACTGCGTGCCCAAAGCATTGTTCAGCCGGGCCAGGTTTTGGGGCAGGGTGTTGCCGCTTTGGGCGCACACCACTTCGCCCACCAGCATGTAGCCCACGTCGCTGTAAACGGTGCCCTGTACGGGTGGCTGGGTTTCTATAAGGGAGTCCAGGCTTTCGTAAAAGCCGGTGGGGCGGCAGTAAAAGGGGTACCAGGCGGGCGCCCCGGCGCTGTGGGCCAAAAGCCGCCAGAAGGGCACTTCGCAAAGCCACCGCGCCGCCGCGGGCCCCAGGGTGCCTTCGGGCAGCAGCTTTGCCACCGGGTCCTCCAGGGAAAAGTGCCCCTCGCCCACCAAAATAAGGGCCATGGTGGTGGTCAACAGTTTCGTCAGCGAGGCAAGGTCGAACAGTGCGTCGGGCGGGCAGTTTGCCTCGCCGGCATACAGGGTGTTTTCCCCTTGCGCTGCCAGGCACACGGCGCGGGTGTACAGCTTGCCCCGGTTTTGTAAAAGAAGCCCGTCCAGTGCCGCCTGCATACCCGTCCCCCTCTCAGCCAAGCCATTTTGCCATCAGGATCTCGTCCACATATTCGCCGCCCACCAGCATGGAGCGCCGTTTTACGCCCTCCCTTGCAAACCCCAGCTTTTGGTACAGCTTTAGGGCCCGGGGGTTTGTGGTCATCACGCTTAAATCCAGCCGGTGCACCCCGGCTGTGCGGGCCCATTCCTCTAAAAAAGTGAACAGTTCTGCGCCCAGCCCCCGGCCGGTGTGGCTTTGTAAAATGCCCACGTTGATGGACACCACATGCCGCAGCCGGGCCTGTGGCCGGCCAATGGCCTGCAGGTAGCCCACAAGGCGGCCGTCCTCTTCCTCTGCCACCAAAATGGTGCCGCTGGGCACGGCCAAAAACCGCTGAATCTCCTCGGCAAAGCCGGCAAGGGCGGCATTGCGCTCTCCGGGCTCATACAGGCGGTAAGGGGTCTCTTCATCCAGCG
>JAJDGD010000098.1 GCA_030265505.1 Ruminococcaceae bacterium OttesenSCG-928-O06
CTGCCGCCCGGCGGGGGAAAGGCTGATGAGCACGCGGCGTTCATCCTGTGGGGGGCGCTGGCGCAAAATGTACCCCTGCTGGGCCAGGCGCTTGCACAGCGCCGAGGAGTTGCCGTGGGCCATGCAGTTATTTTCCGCCAGGGTGCTGGCGGTTTGCGGCCCGTCGTAATACAGGCTTAGCAGCAAGCGCAGCTGCATGGGGGTGATGCCGTGCTGCGTACACACAGGGTGCAGCGCGGTTGCCATCACATCCCCCAGCCGGCGCATGGCGCACAGTAGTTCCCAATAAAATTGATGATTCATAACTATTATACTACAAAGGGAATGTGTGCGCCCCTTGTTTTGCGTGTGAACTTTCTGTGTGGGAAAACGGCCCACCCTGCGCGGGATATTCCTCCCGGCATCGGCGGGCCGCCTGTTTGGCGCCATGCTCTGTGCGTCTTTTTTATTCGGTTTCCGCCTGCCGCCATATGCGCGGGCTTGGGGGCTTTCTCAGTATTCTATCTTCCCGGGGCTTAGGTATGTGCGGGAACCAAACACCCAGTTTACCGGGTATGCCTCGTATACAGAGCGCAGGTATTCCTCGTAGGCGTCTGTTTTTAAGGCGGAGACCACGGTGCCGCGCATGGCGTCAAATTCCTCGGCGTCGGCAAAGGGGGTTACCTTCTGGTACAACAGCAGGGTGGTACTGTAGGCATACAGGCCGTAGTCCCCCACGCTCTGGGCCTTCAGCTCCTGCAAAAACTCCTCGGTATAAGTCTCGTAGTTGTCCTGCTCGTAGCCGATGTAGGAGTCGGTCACGCTGTCGGCCGCGGTCTCCACGTCGTAGGTGCGGCCCATCAAATCATACACCCAGGGCAAATCCTCCACGGCCACTTCCTCCAGGGTTTTGCCGCCTTGCAGCAACAGCAAAAGGTCCTGCACCGCGGCGTTCACGTCGCCGCTTACATCGGCGTCGCCCTCCAGCGGCGTGGTGGGGATGATGAGATACCGGATGTGCGCGTGGCTCTCGGCATACTCAGCCATCATCTCGCTGTCCGGGCTGGCAAGCTCGCCATCCTTGCCGTACAGCGCCATAAACAACTGGCTGGAGAGTTCCTCGTTTGTGGCGTAACGCCGCAGCGTGCCCTCGGAGATGCCGTTCTCGGTATACAGCTCCTCCAGATAGGTCCAGTATTGCATCATCTGCTCAATGCTCTGCTGCCCCTCGTAGGAAAGGGTGATGCCTTTTTCCCGGCACAGCCGCTGCACCGCCACATATTTCAGGCACAACTCCTCCGCCCGCTCGCGTATCCAGGCGGTGGCGCTTTGGCCGTCTATTTTTTGTTTCAGCACGTCCTTCTCGGCGTCCTCCACCTTGCTACGGGCCTCGTTATAAGCGGTGAACTGGGCCATCAAATACAGCCCGGAGGAAATCTCGGTGCCGTCTATGGTAAGGGCATTTTCATACAAATTGCCAATGCAGCCGGTAAGGGCAAACGCCATTACCGCCACCAGCAGCAGCGCACACAGTTGTTTCGTCTTCAATACGGGTTCCCCCTGCCTGCCCGCCGGGCCGTTTGCCGGCGGCAGTAGTATTTCATACAGCAGCTTCGCCTTACATTTATATACCTATGCACTAAGCGACGAATTTGATTATACCCTGTTTGCATCCGTGTTGCAAGTGGCGGCGTGCACCGCGCGCACCACGGCGTTCAACACGTCCAGCGGGCGGGCGGGGGCAGGCACTTTCACCGAGAGGTAAGGCTTTGGCCCGGCGTTGTAGCGCACGGGCGGCATGCCCTTTGGCAGGTTTTGCACCACAGCGGGGGGCAGGGTGTCGGTGTACAGCACCAGGGTGTCCTTTTGCTGGCTCACCTCGTAAATGCCCACCTCGGCGCACAGCACCCGCAACAGGCTGATATCCACAAGCCCGCGGGCGCTTTGGGGCACCGGGCCGTAGCGGTCGGCCAGTTCCTCCAGCACGTCCTCGGCGTCGGCGGCATTCTCTATGGCGGCAATACGCTTGTAGGCCTCTATGCGGCCCGCGGCGGCGGGGATATAACTCTCGGGCAAAAAGGCGTCCACCGTAATATCGATGAGGCTGTCGGCCTTGTCCGGCGGCGGCGCTTCGCCCTTTGCGGCGGCCACGGCCTGGTTCAGCATCTTCACATACAGCTCGTAGCCCACGGCCTCCATGTGGCCGCTTTGGCTTTTGCCCAAAAGGTTGCCCGCCCCGCGTATCTGCAAGTCCCGCATCGCAATGCGAAAGCCGCTGCCAAAGGCCGTGAACTCCCGTATGGCGCCCAGGCGCTTTGCGGCAACGTCGGTAAGCACCTTGTCCCGGCGGAAAGTGAAGTAGGCGTAGGCCTTGCGGCCGCTGCGGCCCACCCGCCCGCGTATCTGGTACAGCTGGGCCAGGCCCATGCGGTCGGCGTCTTCTATAATCAGCGTGTTCACGTTGCGCACGTCCACCCCGGTCTCTATCAGGGTGGTGCACACCAAAATGTCCACCTCGCCGTCTAAAAGCTGTTGCCAGGTGCGGCTTAGCGCCTCTTCCTCCATGCGGCCGTGGGCGGTGGCAATGCGTGCTTGGGGCAGGCGCCTGCGCAGGCGTTCGGCGGCGTAGTCTATGCTCTCTACCCGGTTGTGCAGGTAGTACACCTGCCCCGCGCGGGCCAGTTCTTTTTTGATGGCCGAGAGGATAAGCTCCTCGTCGTACTCCATCACATAGGTCTCCACGGGCTGGCGCTCGCCGGGGGCGTCCTCTATGGTGCTCATGTCGCGTATACCGCTAAGCGCCATGTTCAGCGTGCGGGGAATGGGCGTGGCCGAAAGGGTAAGGGTGTCCACCCCCAAAAAGTTCTCCTTCAGTTTTTCCTTGTGGCGCACACCAAAGCGCTGCTCTTCGTCCACAATAAGCAGCCCCAGGTTTTTGAAGCGCACGTCCTTTTGCAACAGGCGGTGGGTACCCACCACAATATCCACCGTGCCGGCGACCAGGCCCGCAAGGGCCTTTTTCACCT
>JAJDGD010000099.1 GCA_030265505.1 Ruminococcaceae bacterium OttesenSCG-928-O06
CCCATTATTCTTAGCGGGCTGGAAATGATTATTGGCACGCAGGATACACTGCGGCTTGTGGGCTGCGCCAAAGATGGCTACGAGGCCGTGCAGCTTTGCCGGCGCTGCCGCCCGGATGTGGCGCTTTTGGATATCCGCATGCCGAAGCTGGACGGCATTGCCGCCGCCGAGGTTATTTTGCGGGAACAGCTGGCGGCGCCGCTGCTGCTTACCACCTTTGACGAGCCGGAGCTGATAGGCCGCGCGCTGGCGGTTGGGGTAGGGGGGTATATCCTGAAGAACAGCCCGTCTGAGCGTATTTTATCTGCCATACAAACGGTGGCACAGGGCGGTACGGTGTTTGCGCCGGATATCCTGGATTACATCCGTACCGTGGCGCACATCCCCCAGGGGGATGCCTTCAAGGGGCTTACCGCGCGCGAAAGAGAGATTGTGGAACTGGTGGCGCAGGGGCTTTCCAACACGCAAATTGCCGAGCGGCTGTATATCTCGAACGGCACGGTGCGCAACCATATTTCCACCATACTGGAAAAGATGGACCTTGAACACCGCACACAAATTGCGGTGCGTTACTATGCAGGGGGTGGCAGTTAGCATCGCGGGCCAAAGTAGCCGCCGTGTGCAAAATGCCTTGGGCGAAAGAGTGAAAATGCAAAAAAGAGCGGCGGGTTTGCAGCCCGCCGCTTCTTTTTTGTATAAAAGCCTTACCCAAAGATGTTGCTTGCCGCAATATAGCCCAGCGGCAAATACAGAAAGAATAAATTCAGCCGCTGCCACAACCCCTCCTTTGTTACGATGCTGCGCGGCAGGCCGGGCTTGTCTGCCATGATGAACAGTGCGAAAAACAAAAGCGCAAGCACAAAGCAGATGGCGGAAAGCGCCTCCGCAAGGGTTTGGCTAGTGCGGAAGGACAGGATGGCCAAGAACAGCGGCACAGGCAGCAGCAACAAAAACCCTGTGGCCGAGGCCGCACCATGGATTTTTGAAGCGGTGGTAACGATGTCCTTTGTTTCGTTTACGCTAAAAAAGCAGGAAAATATACACGCACCCACGGCGAAGATGGCAACGCATAGGGCGGATGCCAGGGCCAGGGTGCCTGAAATGGACAAATATGCGGCATACAGGGCAGGGGTAGACGACAAGAGCAATATGCCGGCCAACAGCATCCATATATTGAAAGGTACTCGAACGGGGCTGCTTTTGTTCCCCAGTGCGCTGATTGCCATGGCGGTGCTGCGATAGCCCTTGTAAAAGGGGGCAAGCAAGAGAGGGACCACCATTTCCCCAATAACGGCGGCCAGCAGGGCGTGCCAGCCATATGTGATGAAGAACTTCATAGAGAGATCTCCTCTTTTATAATTTTGTCTGTCTGGTTTTCTCGCAACAAAAGGATTATACCACAGGCGCAGAAAGGTGGGTGTGGCCATCGTGCCGGAGACAAAAGGAAATAACGCCATGAAAAAAACAGCCTCAAAATCACAAAACAGTGATTTTGAGGCTGGCGCGAACCCTCATAAGGGGCATGGATATTAAGCGTATTGTAGTCGAATAAGTGAATGTTTGCATGACAATTCACATAGCGGGTGGCACACATGTTCCGCAGGGGCGGTATAACTCTATCACCATACTTCCGCGACATGCTCCATATCCTCAAAGTCCCCCAAATCAGCAATTTGTATCATCGAGGCATCAATAAAAGCGCCTCGGTTTTCATTTTGCCCTTTTAGGGTGGAAGGGATACTGCCGTTCAGTTGCCCTTGCACGCTTTCCGCCCGCAGCAGGCAGAAGGTTTCCAGTGTGTACACGGCCAGTTCAAAATCCTCGTAGCTGCAAAACTTGGTGGGGTCACGCTGCACATAGGGGGCAATCAAAGCCGCGGTGCGGTCCACCAGTGCTTCAAAATGGCCGCGGGTAAAATACTCTGCGATGAACTGGCCGTAGTAGCTGTAGTACTGCCGAAAGTTTTCCTCCTGCAGCATCAGGTTGTGGTACATCGGCCGGCGCCGCATCACTTCGCCGCTCTCTGGTGTGTCGATGGGCCAGTTCACAAAGCGGGTGGCGTCGTCCTCGGCTTTTCTGGGGCCGCCCAGCGCGTAGGTGCCAAAGGCCAGGTTATAGTCCCACGGCAGCATGGAGAGGATGCCGTTTTCTTCCACCAGGTAATAGTTATGCCCGGTGTGGCCCAGGTAACTGTCCAGGTTCACTACAAAGCTTTGCACCACAAAGTAGCGCAGCATGTGGTCGATATCCACAGCCTGCTCCAATTCTTCCCCTTCACCCAAGATACGCAGCGCCTCAATCAGGCGGGCTTTGTCGGAATCCCGAATGTCGAACTTGGCATTGCGGAAGATATTGTCGTAGCTTTCAAACGCGTCGTCGGTATAAATCAGCGCAATGTCGTCGTTGGCGTCGTCCAGCCGCCGGTACCCGGGTTTATACAGTTGGCCAAAGGTTCGGCCGTAGTTGCGCTGCATAAAGGCCTCTTCTATCTCCTCTATGGCAATAAACAGGCCCCAGTCTTGCCCGTTCACCGTGACGAACGCATAGCTGCATAAAGGCGCAGGCACACCCATCTGCGCCATCATGTCGTAGGCGATGACCTCTTTCATAAAGCTGTTGTCCTGGAAGGAGGTGGCAAGGGAGAGTTTGTCCAGCCCATAATAGGTAAACCCGCTTTGGTAGTGGTCAAACTCAATTTTCAGGCTGTAGCGGTCAAGGCCGTACTTCGCCACCTGGGTAAGGGAATTGCTGCCCTTTGGGCGCAAGCCCACATTGGCAAAGCGTTCGCCGTCCACCACCACATCGCAAGCCACATATTCTTCCGCCGCCGCGTTGTCAAGCATTCCCTGCCACACCTCGGGTGCAATTTCAATATCAATGGTATGGACGACGCTTGGGTCAAACAGGCGGTCGGCATATCCGGGCCGGGC